>NZ_JBRJHG010000016.1:0-108782 GCF_053628895.1 Marinobacter sp. MBR-105
AAATACCTCGGCCAGCGCCCACACGAATTACTTGGTTAACTTTTTAAAGAGCGTTTGAGCTGTTGCTCAATCAAGGCCGCGTATTCTACATCGTTCCGCTGCCCTGTCAACCACTTTTTTCGAAGAATTTTTGAAGCAAATTTTCGAACACTTTCAAGTAGTTGCATCCCTCGTGAACCGGCGTTGTCTGCCGTGTCCCTCAGAAGTGGTGCGCATTCTACAGCCCTCAGGAAAACTGTCAACGCCCATTTTCAATTTATTTTGCCGGGCTTCGGTTTCCACCTATCGAGCTGTTCAGAATACAACCAGAACGACCAAAAATCACCCGGATTTTCACCCCTCACCATGGATTCAGGGATCAGGCTTTCAGAATTCGACCTTTATAGAGCTTGCTGCAGTGCGAGCTTTCTCCCGGGCATCCTCTATGGAGCTACCCAACGCCAGCGCTACCCCCATTCGCCTCCTGCCTTGTAATTCCGGTTTTCCGAACAGGCGTAGCTGGGTTCCCGGTTGTGCCAGGGCTTCTTCCAGGCCGGTATAGGAAACTTCTGCGGAGCTTCCCTCCGGCAGAATGACCGCCGACGCACTGGGACCATTCTGTCGAACAACAGGAACGGGAATACCCAGTATGGCCCTGGCGTGGATAGCAAACTCGGACAGGTCCTGGGATACAAGCGTGACCAGTCCCGTGTCATGAGGGCGAGGTGAGACCTCCGAGAACCAGACGTTCTCACCCTTCACAAACAGCTCAACACCATAGATGCCGTAACCGCCGAGATCTTCCACCACAGCACGGGCGATCTCTTTTGAACGCTGTAATGCCAGGTCATTCATCGGCTGCGGCTGCCAGGATTCGCGATAGTCACCATCTTCCTGCCTGTGACCAATGGGCTCGCAGAAGGTTACCCCCTCTTTATGCCTCACCGTCAGCAAAGTAATCTCATAGTCGAAATCGACAAAGCCTTCGACGATTATCCTGCCCTTTCCTGCTCGGCCTCCGGTTTGTGCGTACTCCCAGGCTCTTTCAATATCCGCTTCGGTCTTTACTGTACTTTGCCCCTTGCCAGACGAACTCATCACTGGTTTTACCACCAAGGGAAGCCCGACTTCCGCAACCGCCTGCAAATATTCTTCCCGCGTACCCGCAAACCGATACGGTGACGTTGGCAACCCGAGCTCTTCCGCAGCCAACCGACGAATACCCTCACGATTCATCGTCAGGCTCACCGCCCGCGCACTGGGTATCACCCGATAACCTTCCTGCTCGAGCTTGACCAACTCCGGGGTGGCAATAGCTTCTATCTCCGGAACAATCAGGTTCGGGCGCTCTTTCTCGATGACGCTCCGCAAAGCCACAGGGTCCAGCATGTCGACAACATGGGAACGATGGGCCACCTGCATTGCCGGTGCATCGGCATATCGATCAATGGCGATCACTTCAACGCCGAAGCGCTGGAGCTCAATCACAACTTCCTTGCCCAATTCCCCGGAACCACAAAAAAGCACCCGGAACGAGTTGCTTTTAAGAGGTGTACCCAATCTGACGCTGGTCTTGGTGTTATCGGTCATCTTATAGAGCTACCTTTTGTTCACGTATTGCCACCAGTTTCAAAACTTCTCGGCGTTCATCGTCTGTCATGCGAGTCCAGTGAAGAATCTCGTCACTGGTACGATGGCACCCTATGCAAACATCGTTCTCGTCTAAGGCGCACACGCTTACGCAGGGTGAGCGCACCCGATCGGCCCTGTTCATTTCTGCTCCGGATCACACGCTTTAAGTTTCTCCAGGTAACGCGTGGCATTCTGAACATAATGCGCCGCACTCATTTCCAACATTTTCTTCTGATTGTCGTTCAGTTCACGCTTGATCTTGCCAGGAGAGCCCACAACCATCGAACCATCCGGTATTTCCATACCTTCAGGAATCAGCGTATTGGCACCAATCAGGCAATGTTTGCCGATCTTTGCCCCATTAAGCACCACCGCATTTATGCCAATCAGTGAATAATCGCCGATATCACATCCGTGCAGCATCACCTTATGACCGACAGTAACACCCCGGCCGATCGTCAAAGGCAGCCCCGGATCGGTGTGCAACACCGATCCATCCTGAACGTTGGATTCAGGACCAACCGTGATGCACTCGTTGTCGCCGCGAATAACCACGTTAAACCAGACGCTACTTTTCTCCAGCAACCGGACATTGCCAATGATAACGGCGTTTTCAGCAACAAACTGACCATCGCCAACTACCTGAGGGCGCTTGTCTTCGAGCTCGTAAAACATATCAGCCTCCTTGAGGGGGTTCGAGCAGATCGATTCCGGCATCGTACACGGCGTTCATAAAGTCGACCAGAACAACCGCGGACAGCCCCCAGATCTGGTAACGCTCCCAGCGATAACAGGGCACATAAAAGGTGTGGTTCAGAAAACTGAGGGCATCGGTGCGCTCCCTCCTGTCTTCCAGAAAGAAGGAAAGCGGTACCCGGAACACGCTTTCTATTTCATAGGGATTGGGCACCACCGGATGATCGCCTGGAACAACCCCTACGTAGGGTGTTACAAGAATGCCGTAGCGTGACATGACCTGGCTTAATGGTGCGATGACGTCCACCTGGTCGGGAGGCAACCCGATTTCTTCATGGGTCTCTCTCAACGCAGTGGCCGCAAGCGACGAATCTTCGGGATCCCGCTTGCCGCCCGGATAAGACACCTGGCCACGATGGGTTTTCAGGTTGGCAGACCTCAGGGTGAAAATCATTTCCGGATTATTTTCATCATCCGTTACCGGCACCAGAATACCGGCTTCCGGATAATCCAGTGCCAGCTGTCGAGGGGCATAATTGGATAATTTTTTAGTTAATAGGTCTCGCACTCGCTACTCCAGTGGCATCCCGATTTTGCATGAGACACAGACAGCCGGGATCGTTAAACTGATCATCAACAGACACTCAGTATACGGGGAAACTAATGAAGTATTGCAGCACATGCGGCCATCCGGTCGAACAACGCATTCCGGAGGGTGACAACAGGCACCGCTACGTATGTGTCAGCTGCGAGACCATACATTACCAGAACCCGAGGATTGTGGCGGGTACAGTTCCGGTCTGGGAAGGCCAGATACTTTTATGCCGGCGCGCGATCGAGCCCCGTTACGGCTATTGGACCCTTCCCGCCGGTTTCATGGAAAATGCCGAGACAACCATTGAGGCTGCAGCGAGGGAAACGCTGGAAGAGGCCCTTGCCGACGTCACCATCGAAGGCCTTTACTCCATCATCGATGTGCCGCATATCAACCAGGTTCACATGTTCTATCGCGCCAGCCTTAAAGACGGGCAATTCGGCGCCGGAGAAGAATCCCTGGAGTCCCGCCTTTTCTCCCCCGGCGAGATCCCATGGGACGAGATATCGTTTCCAACCGTACGCAAAACCCTTGAGCTTTTTCTTATCGATATGGAGACAGAGCGGTTTGGCGTTCACGTCAGTGATATCCGCCACCCAATGGGAAAAAAAGCCTGACCGGCCGTCAAAGATCAACCAGCCGAAAGATCTCATAAGCCGGCTCTTCATAAGGATGTGCTTGCTTCAATGCGGCTAGCGCATCTCCTATGAGGCTGTCGTCGCACACTAACTCCACCTTATATTCCCGCACCGTTTCTAATTGCCCCTGCTGCCCCAGAAACGGATCGCTTCCCGCCAGCGGCCGGAACTGCCCCTGGCCTTCACATTGCCAGGCACAACTGTCGTACTCTCCAATTTTTCCGGCACCAACATCGAACAGTGCCTGCTTGGTTTGTTCCAGATGACTCTCAGGTACGAAGTAGCAAAATTTATACACGGACACCTCCCTGACTGATCAAATATCACCCAGCATTAGAGAATTCAAACTTACTCACAGATTCTGTGGATAACTCTGGGGAAAGTTTTTGGGAATCGTCCCCAAAGCCCCATGAATACTGGACTTCTCTTAAATTGCCGACATTTTCACCCATGATTTTATTTCCTTTATTATCAATAGGTTAAAGGTTTCGCACAAAAACTGAACTTAGTTCTCAATGTTTGCTCACAGAACCGGCCAGGGCGGCACCGGAAATGTGCATAAAGTTGTCTAGTCAAGCCCCGAGACAGCAAATTTACAGACTATTTTAGGGCATCAGGGGTTGAATTTGGGGTTGACATCAAAGGTACCGGCTTAACCAACCTACAATAAAAAAAGCCAGCCTCGACTCTCTTGGAAACAGAGACCGGAGGCTGGCTTTTCACTTCTCTTTTCAGCTGCGATTCAGCGAATCAACCAAACCACTTTCTGGCGTTGCGGAACATGCGCAACCAGGGACCATCTTCTTGCCAGGTATCCGGGCGCCAGGAGTGCTGAACGGCCCGGAACACCCGCTCTGGATGGGGCATCATGATGGTCACGCGACCATCCCGTGTGGTAATACCGGTAATACCAGACTCTGAACCGTTGGGGTTATAGGGGTAACGGGTCGTTTCCCGGCCACGGTTGTCGACATATCGGAGAGCAACCAATTCGTTATCCGACAGCGCCTTGGCTGACGTGCCGGAAGCGAACTCAACCCTCCCCTCACCGTGGGCAACCGCGATCGGCATACGGGAGCCAGTCATGCCATCCAGGAAGGCGGATGGTGAGGAAGTAACCTCAACCATCACCAAGCGCGCTTCGAACTGTTCTGACTGGTTTCGAACAAAGCGGGGCCAGCCCTCACTGCCCGGAATCAGCTCGTGCAGATTGGATAGCATCTGGCAACCATTGCAGACACCAAGGGCAAGGGTATCCTGGCGATTAAAGAACGCAGCAAACTGATCACGCACCCGGTCGTTGAACAGGATGGACTTGGCCCAGCCTTCACCAGCACCCAGCACATCACCGTAGGAGAAACCGCCACAAGCCACCAGACTCTGGAACTTCTCCAGGCTGATGCGACCGGATAGCAGGTCACTCATGTGAACGTCCGTCGCTTCAAAGCCTGCTCGGTCGAAGGCTGCCGCCATCTCAACCTGCCCGTTTACGCCCTGCTCCCGCAACACCGCCACTTTCGGCCGTTTGCCGGTATTGATAAATGGTGCCGCGACGTCTTCATTCAGATCAAAGGTCAGATCAGCACTCAGCCCCGGATCCTCGGCATCGAGCAGGTTCTCGAATTCTTCCCGGGCACAGTCGGCATTGTCGCGAAGAGACTGAATGCGGTAGCTGGTTTCTGCCCAGAGGCGCTGCAGATCTGTGCGCGCCTCATCCAGAACCGGCTCTCCGGCAAACAACAACCGAACCCGATCCTTGTCATTCAGAGTACCAATGACACTGGTGTGATCTCCCAGCCCGGCACCGGAGAATTGCTGGAGAACGAAATCAGTGTCTTCACGGCGCACCTGGATAACCGCACCCAGTTCCTCATTGAAGAGTTCGCGGGCAAATTGGGATTCGTCTTCCGCGAGGCCATCCAGCTTGATATCGACACCGGTTCTGCCAGCAAAGCTCATTTCCGCAAGGGTGACGAACAGACCACCATCGGAACGGTCATGATAGGCCAGCAACTTGCCATCGGCATTGAGGCCCTGAATAACCGCGAAAAATGCCTTGATATCCTCGGGGTCGTCCAGATCCGGCGCCACAGCACCCACCTGACGATAAACCTGCGCCAGCGCAGATCCGCCAAGACGGTTCTGACCAGCGGCCAGGTCAACAAGAATAAGATCCGTTTCACCGGCATCCGTGCGCAGCTGAGGTGTCTGGGTGCGGGCAACGTCGGTCACCGGAGCAAAACCGCTGACGATCAGCGACAGCGGCGCAGTGACGCTCTTCTGCTCGCCATTGTCTTCTTCCCAGGCGGTTTTCATGGACATGGAGTCCTTGCCCACTGGAATGGTAATACCCAGCGCCGGGCACAACTCCATACCCACAGCGCGAACGGTCTCGTAAAGGTTCTCGTCCTCACCCGGATGACCTGCAGCAGCCATCCAGTTGGCGGAAAGCCGGATATCCGACAGCTTTGCGATCGGCGCCGCCGCGAGGTTGGTGATGGTTTCGCCCACAGCCATTCGGCCAGACGCCGGCGCATCAATCACCGCAAGCGGTGTGCGCTCACCCATCGCCATGGCTTCACCGGTGCGCACATCAAAAGATGCTGCGGTTACCGCCACATCACTGACAGGAACCTGCCAGGGGCCCACCATCTGGTCCCGGGCCACCAGCCCGGTGATAGTCCGGTCACCGATGGTAATCAGGAAACTCTTGGAACCAACCGAGGGCAGACGCAGAATCCGCCGAACGGCATCGTGAAGATCAATTTTCGTGGAATCGAAAATCGGCTTGGTAAAGGAGGAACGGCTAACACTGCGATGCATGCGTGGGGGCTTGCCGAAAAGCACTTCCATCGGCAGATCCACGGGCTTGTCGTTGAAGTAGGAATCACCCAGCTCCAGATGATGTTCCTCGGTCGCCTCACCAATCACTGCATACGGGCAGCGCTCGCGACGACACAGAGCATCGAAAAGATCCAGGTTTTCAGGCGCAACCGCCATAACGTAACGTTCCTGAGACTCGTTACACCAGATCTCCAGGGGCGACATGCCCGGTTCGTCACTGGGAATATCCCTAAGCTCAAATTTGCCGCCACGGCCACCGTCCTTGACCAGCTCCGGCATGGCATTGGACAAGCCGCCGGCCCCGACATCGTGAATGAAGCAGATCGGGTTTTTGTCGCCCATCTGCCAGCAACGGTCGATAACTTCCTGGCAACGCCGTTCCATTTCAGGGTTGTCGCGCTGTACCGAAGCGAAATCCAGATTCTCATTACTGGAACCGGAGTCCATGGAAGAGGCTGCGCCCCCGCCAAGGCCAATCAGCATGGACGGACCACCCAGCACGATAAGCTTGGCGCCGACCGGAATATTGCCCTTCTCTACGTCCTGCTCGCGAATGTTGCCCAGACCACCGGCAATCATGATCGGCTTATGATACCCACGGACCTCTTCACCGGCGGCGCCAGGCACCTTCTCTTCAAAGGTCCGGAAGTAACCGGCCAGGTTAGGACGGCCGAATTCGTTGTTAAAGGCCGCCCCACCAATGGGGCCTTCAATCATGATATCCAGGGGAGAGGCAATCCGGTCCGGCTTGCCATAGCCGATTTCCCAGGGTTGCTCGTCGCCGGGAATATTCAGGTTGGAAACGGTGAAACCGGTGAGACCGGCTTTCGGCTTGGAACCACGACCGGTCGCGCCTTCATCCCGGATTTCGCCACCAGAGCCTGTGGCCGCGCCGGAAAAGGGGGCAATCGCAGTCGGGTGGTTGTGGGTTTCCACCTTCATCAGGATATGCACCGGCTCCCGGTTATAGCCGTAGACACCCGTGTCCGGATTCGGGAAGAAGCGACCGGCTTCGCTGCCGGCGATCACCGCGGCGTTGTCCTTGTAGGCCGACAGCACGCCCTCGCTGTTCATCTCGAAGGTATTGCGAATCATCGCGAACAGGGACTTTTCCTGGCCTTCCCCATCGATATCCCAGGACGCGTTGAAAATCTTGTGGCGGCAGTGCTCAGAGTTGGCCTGAGCAAACATCATCAGCTCAACATCCGTCGGATCCCGCTCCAGGCCGACAAAGGATTTGACCAGGTAATCAATCTCATCGTCCGCCAGCGCCAGGCCCAACCGGCCATTTGCTTCCACCAGGGCATCCCGGCCACCAGACAACACCGGTACCCGTCCCAGAGAGCGAGGCTCTTCGTGGCTGAACAGAAGTTCTGCGCCGCCCATCTCGTGGAACACTTTCTGAGTCATACGATCGTGGAGAAGTGCTGCGATCTGCTCGCGCTGCTCCAGGCCAAGTTTCTTGCTGGCCTTTACATAGTAGGCAATGCCGCGCTCAATTCGGCGAATCTGCCGGAGGCCACAATTACGGGCGATATCCGTCGCCTTGCTGGACCATGGCGATAACGTGCCCGGCCTCGGAACCACCAGGAATAAAATCCCATCCGGCTGCTCAACCTGGACACTGGGACCATAGGTAAGCAGGCGATCCAGGATGGCCTGTTCCGAATCGGAAAGGTCGGCATCAAGATCCACAAAGTGCATGAACTCGGCATACACATGTTCTACACCCGGCACCATTTCCTGTATACGGGAATGCAGTTTGCGGGAACGAAAAGGCGAGAGCGCTGGCGCGCCGCGAAGTTCAAGCATGATATCAACCTGTATCGCGCGAATCGGGGGACGTCTGAAAGGCCGCAATGATACTTGAAACCGACTTCAGGTTACAGCGGAAGCTGGCCTCTTTCCGCGGTGTAAAATTGACATTCTTTTGCACAGTTATTAACCAGACCAATTGACCATTTCGCCCTCAGCAGTGATCATTGAGACTATGCATGGAAAGCAAGAAGCATCAAAAAGCAGGAGCATGGGAGCACCTCCCGGACCATCCTGACCATTGAGCGTGTAGCGGAGAGCAGGGATTTGTCACGATTTATCAGCACTTTCCGACGCAGTAGTGCGCAGTTGAGCATTGTATTGGCAGTTCTCCTTGCCACAGGCTGCTCGCAGCCCACAACGCTGCAGGAAATCCGGGAAGAAGGCGTTTTGCACGTCATCACCCGGGTTGCGCCTTCTATCTATTACCAGGATCGGGAACAGGACACCGGCTACGATTACGAGCTGGCCAGACTGTTTGCCGACGAACTCGGGGTTGAACTGCGGGTTCGGGTCGCCGACGATAATTCTGAAATCCTCTCTGTCCTGTCCAGAAACTACGCGCACATCGGTCTGGCCGGCCTGACACAACGGCCCGACTTTGGCGAGCAGTACCGCTCGGTGCCCATAGGTGTCGCCGCGCAATCGGTTATCGTCTATAACAAAGAAGTTCCTGCACCGGAATCACTGGAAGATCTCGCCTCCGAAACCATCCATATGCTGGCCGACAGCAACCATGAGCACCTTGTTGCTGATCCCGGGAACGAGGCTGGCCCCATCATCCAGAAACATCCGGGGCTGGATGCTGCCGGTCTTCTGGCCCGGGTGGAAAGCGGGGAATTCGGCTATGCGGCGGTGGCGTCCAATGAGCTGGATCTGAACCACGTCTTCTTCCCAAAGGTTTACGAAGCGTTCGCACTGAACGAGCCCACTGATCTTGTCTGGCTGTTTCCAACCGCTCAGGACGATACCCTGGTGCAGGCCGCCGAAGCCTTCATGGAAAGGATGAACAACAACGGCACCATGGCCCAGCTCGCGGAACGGTTCTACGGCCACCTGGACAGACTGAATTACGTCGGCGCCCGAACCTTCATGCACCATGTTGAGAACCGCCTGCCCCGCTATCAGTCACTGTTCCAGGATTATGCCGAGGAATCCGGCATGGACTGGCGCCTGCTGGCCGCCATCGGATACCAGGAATCCCACTGGCGCCCCAACGCCGTCTCCCCCACCGGAGTACGCGGTCTGATGATGCTCACCCGCACCACCGCCAATTATATCGGCATTAATAACCGACTGGATGCCGAGGAAAGTATTGAGGGCGGGGCCCGCTATTTCCGGATGGTGCACGGGCGCATCCCGGAACGAATTCCGGAGCCGGATCGCACCTGGTTTGCGCTTGCGTCCTACAACGTCGGCTTTGGACATCTTGAAGATGCCCGACGCCTGGCTGAATCCGCCGGAAAAGACCCGGACCGATGGATGGATGTGAAGGAATTTCTGCCGCTGCTGGCACAGAAAGAGTGGTACACCAAAACCCGGTTCGGGTACGCACGCGGGCACGAACCGGTGGTTTACGTGCAGAATATCCGACGGTATTACGACGTTCTGGTCCGGATTACCGAACCGGACGCACCTTCAGCGCCCGGGCTTGAAGATCAACTGGCCTGGCTTGGCGACAACGAAGCTGGCTCCGATGCCCCGGCCAGCGAGTCTCAGCCGGATCTTCGCGCTGATCTGCCTCCGGAACTACGGTTGATACCGCCGACACTCTGAATCAGTCATCATCCGGTCCCGCGCTCAAGGCATGCTCGGATTGAGATGATGAAAATCCACGCCGGGCCAGAAATCGGGCCTGGCGGAGCTTTTCAGGCAGATCCCCCTGCACATCAGCCAGTCCGAACCGTTTATCACGGGCCCGGACCGCTCTCCGGCACCACTCTTCTTCTGCGACGGACGACAGACACGCCGGAGTCTGATTCACTCCACGCTGCTGCAGTTCGGCCAGTATTCGCAGCGGCCCGTAACCCGTCTCGATGCGTTGGCGGGTATAGATCTCCGCGAACCGGTCGTCATCCAACCAGCCTTCACACTCATACTCATCCAGCACCGGATCAAAAACATCCGGTGGAATCCTGCGCTGCCGCAGCTTGAGCGCCAGTTCATACCGGCTGTGCTCCCGGCGGGCCAGCAGGCGCAGCGCTACCGAACGAGCCTGGTATTCCGGATCGTCATGTTTTTGATCTTTTGCCATACAGGCCCTTTCCGCGATGACTTGCAAAACGATAGACTTAGCGTCCCGGGGCACCCCCGCAAACACACTACCCGAAACAGACACCTGATCGGGCCGGAAGGCGGAGATACTCTGCCGCCACCGCAAACTGGTTGCAATCCCAAGGATACCGTTTATGGCTGCATTCATTCAGAAATTGTTCAAGAACCGCAAAACCCTCTCATCCGTAAGCGACAAGGCATCCGAAAAACAGCAAAGCAACCAGCCAACCGAGGAAGACAACCGACAGCAGTTGCGCCAGCAGCAGGAACGCCAGCTTGACGCCAGCCCTGAACAATCGGAACTCGCGGCTCTGGCAATAGAAGGTGTGACCTCCGCCATTCGATTACAGGCAGCGAGCCAGATTAACCAGGAAGAGCACCTACAGGCGGTGCTGAAACAGGCAAAAGGCCGCGATAAAAGTGTTTACCAGACTGTCAAACAGTCACTTCAAACCCTGAAGGAACAACAGGCCAGCGAAGCGGCCATCCAGCATCGCATCACTGAACTGGTCAGCCAGGCACAGGAGCAGGCCAGAAGCGAAGACACCAAGCTCTACGAGGCCCGACTGAACGCTCTCCAGGACCAGTGGCAAAGCGTTGAAAACAAGGCCAGCGCCGAGCAGACCCAACAATTCCTGCAAGCGGTCCACCAGATTCGTGAACGCCAGAAGCAACTGGATGAGACGCGACAGGAAGAGCAGCGGCACCTCGATCAGAAGCAGCAACGGCAGGAAACACTGGAACTGCTGAAGCAAACCCTGAACCAGCTTAAAGCCGCAGCGCCCTCTGGACTTCCCTCGGAATCTGCCCTCGATGCGTTGCAGAAAACCCAGGAAAACCGATGGCTGGAAGCCACGCGGGACACCCAGGTGGACAAACAGGAGCAGAAGCAATACGAACAGGCCATGCTGGCTCTGCGCAACTACCTTGGTGCGGTGCGGCGCCTGAATCTGGCACGACCACAAATCGGTGAGCTGGAAAGCAACGATATCGACAGCCCTCAGGCTGTCGCAAAAGCACTGCTTCAGGAAGTGGCCTGGCCGCAGGATTTCCCGCTACCCCAGGCCCTTGCAGAACTGCGGGCCCTGGCCGGCAAGCCGCGCGCCCAGCCCACGTCAGACGGAACCCGGGAACAGCAGCAAGCAAATGCGGCCGCTCTCAATACCACACTGCCCAAACTGGAAGCCGCCCTGGAAGCAAAACAGTTCCGTGAATCCCGCCAGCTCCTGAAAACAGCCCAGAACCAGTTTCAGGCGCTTGATGATCGCCACCGCAAGAACGTCCAGGCCAAGATGCAGTTACTTGCCGGCCAGTTCCGGGAACTGAGCGATTGGCAGGGATTCGCCACCGAGCCCAAGCAGGTCTCTCTGTGCGAACAGATGGAATATCTGGCGGAACAACCGATGGAGCCGGAGGCCAAGGCAGAGCGAATCAAAGAACTGCAGAACGAATGGCGAGAACTCGGCGGCTCGTCCGACCGAACCCTCTGGAATCGTTTCAAAGCGGCGTCCGATCAGGCCTATGAGCCCTGCAAAGCCTACTTCGAGGCAAAAGCCGATCTCAAACAGGCCAACCTGCAGAAACGGGAAGCCATCTGTGAGGAACTTGAACGCTTCCTCGCGCAGGCAGACTGGACCAGTATTGACTGGAAAGGTGCCGAACGGATTCATCAGACCGCCCGTCAGGAATGGAAAGCGGCCTGGCCGGTAGACTTCCGGGATAACCGCCAGGTACAGAAGCGGTTTGACGACCTGCTGAAGAACCTGGAGCGGCCCCTGGACGAGGAGCGACAGAAAAACGAGGCCGCCAAACAGGCGATTGTCGAGCGGGCTCAGGCGTTGATTGACCATGAACCTCTTCAGGAGGCCATGGTTCAGGCCAAAGCCCTGCAATCGGAATGGAAGCGTATCGGTATCACCCGCCACCGCGAAGATCGCAAGCTCTGGCAGGCGTTCCGCCAAGCCTGCGACCAGATCTTCGAGCGACGCGATGCCCAGCGGTCTGCACAGCAACAAGCGACCGAGAAGGCTGACGCCGACGCTCGCGCAGTGGTTGCCAAATACCGCGATCTCGGCACAGAGGCTGACGATGCGCTGATCAATGAAGCCAAAACCGAACTCAGGCCGTTAGCCGATATGCCGCTTTCACGACCGGTTCGGGGCGAAGTACAAGACCTTCGTCAGCATCTGACAGAGCTGGGGCAGCGCAAAAAGCTGAAAGCCAGACTGGATAACTGGAAGACTCTGATCAAAGAGCGTGTGAGTGGCGCCCTTGCCCCGGAACAGGTTCCTTCAAACTGGCAGAATCTGGTTAACGGCGCGACCTCTCTTACAGGTAGAGACCTGGTGATCAGGGCGGAGATCGTTGCCGGCCAGGAGACTCCGGACTCAGACCAGGGACGGCGTATGGAAATCCAGGTTCAGCGTCTGGCCGAAGGTCTGGGTGGTGGCGATCAAACCACACCTGAGCAGGAACTGGAAAGGCTGATCGCACTCTGGTGCCTGCACCCGGAGATGAACGACCAGAGCGCAGAACATGCTGGTCGACTGGTTCAGGCTTTGGAAAGCCGCCTGCAGCACTAAAGCATCATTCTCTCTGATGCTGCCTTACAAAATCCCTGGCTTGCCTGACCGCAGCCAGGGATTTTTCTTTCATCTCCTTTAATTCCTCATCGGCAAGGTAGAACATCATATCGATGGTGTGCCGATAGTACCTGGCTGGCAAACGATTCAGAGCCACACACATCACGTCGGTCAGATAATCCGCTGTGTCCGACTCCTCCCGGGTTGCATCGATCGCATCCAGCACCAGCCTTTCGTAGAAATTATCGATAGCATCTCTCAGAGACATGGTTACACCTGCCTGCTTTATAGGATCAATCTTTATTCAAGATAGAAGTCACAAGCGTTTGTGTCATTGTCCCTGAGCAATTTCGCCAATGGGATTGGCAGCGGCTGTCATTACCGGGGACTACACTGAACCGCTATGGTTATCACTCTTTGAAAACAAGCCCGGATAACAATCAGAGGAACAGATATGACCACCGAGGCGTACATTTTCGATGCCGTTCGCACCCCCCGCGGCCGCGGCAAGAAAGATGGTTCACTGCACAGCGTTAAGCCGATCACGCTGCTCACTACCGTGCTCAAGGCTCTGGAAGAGCGTAACCGGCTCGACACTTCTCAGGTAGATGATGTCGTCATGGGCTGCGTCACCGCCGTGGGTGACCAGGGCGCGGATATCGCCAAGACGGCGGCACTGGCCGCTGATTGGGATGAGAAAGTCGCCGGCGTAACCCTGAACCGCTTCTGCGCCTCCGGCCTGGAGGCCGTGAACCTGGCCGCCATGAAAGTGCGCTCCGGGTGGGAAGACATGGTGGTTGCCGGTGGTGTAGAGGCAATGTCGCGCGTACCCATGGGTTCCGATGGAGGTGCCTGGGCGACCGACCCGGAAACCAACCTGCATACAGGTTTCATGCCTCAAGGTATCGGCGCCGACCTGATCGCTACTCTGGAAGGCTTCACTCGTGAAGATGTCGATGGCTTTGCCGTGAAGTCCCAGCAAAAAGCCGCCAACGCCTGGGAAAAGGGTTATTTCGCCAAATCCATCGTGCCGGTTACTGATCAGAACGGCGTGGTCATACTGGACCGGGACGAGCACGTGCGCGGCAACACTACCGTGGAATCCCTGGCAGGCCTCAAGCCCTCGTTCCAGATGATGGGCGAGATGGGCTTTGACGGCGTCGCCCGGGAAAAATACCACTACGTGGAGAAGATCAACCACGTGCACCACGCCGGCAACTCTTCCGGCATTGTCGACGGTGCCACCGCCATGCTGATTGGCAGCGAAGCCAAGGGCAAGGAGCTCGGCCTCAAGCCACGCGCCCGCATCGTTGCCACTGCGGTTACCAGCACAGACCCCACCATTATGCTCACCGGCCCTGCCCCGGCTGCCCGCAAGGCACTGGAGAAAGCCGGTATGACGGTGGACCAGATCGACCTGTTTGAAGTGAACGAAGCCTTCGCGTCAGTGGTGATGCGTTTCCAGAAAGAGTTGTCCGTTCCGGACGAGAAAGTGAATGTAAACGGCGGCGCTATCGCCATGGGCCACCCACTGGGTGCCACCGGCGCCATCATCCTCGGCACCCTGCTGGATGAACTGGAACGCCGTGAACTGCGCTACGGCCTGGCCACGTTGTGCGTGGGCGGCGGCATGGGCATTGCCACCATCATCGAGCGCGTCTGAACGCCACTTTCATATAAAAGGAACCGACCATGAGTGCCATCAAATACGACCTGGGTTCAGACCAGATTCTGACCCTGACCATCGACATGCCGGGCCAGTCCGCCAACACCATGAACGGCGAGTTTCGAACTGCACTGACCGAAGCCGTCAATAAGGTCAAAAGCGACCTGGATAATGTCAAAGGCATTATCATTGCCTCCGCCAAGAAAAGCTTCTTTGCCGGCGGCGACCTGAATGAGCTATACACAGTGACCCGCGAACAGGCCAAAGAGTTTGAAGACATGGTCAACGGCCTGAAAGCCGACATGCGGGTGCTGGAAACCTGTGGCAAACCTGTGGTGGCGGCTATCAACGGCACCGCTCTGGGTGGTGGCCTGGAACTCGCCCTGGCCTGCCATCATCGCGTTGCCATTGATGATGACCGGACCCAACTGGGCTTGCCGGAAGTCACCCTGGGCCTGCTGCCCGGCGGTGGCGGCACCCAGCGACTGCCCCGGATGATTGGCCTGGAAGCCGCCTTCCCGTTCCTGATGGAGGGTAAGAAGGTAAATCCAAAAGCCGCTCTGAAGGCCGGTATCGTGGATGAGCTCGCCAACTCACCGGAAGACATGATCGCCAAGGCCCAGGCCTTCATCGAAGCCAATCCCAAGTGCCAGCAACCCTGGGATCAGAAAGGCTTCCGCTTCCCCGGCGGAGCTCCGCATCATCCGGCCATGGCCCAGAAACTGGCCATTGCACCGGCCATGCTCAAACAGAAGACCAAAGGCTGCTATCCGGCACCGGAACGGATTCTGGCAGCAGCGGTGGAAGGCGCCCAGGTGGATTTCGACAATGGCAGCCTGATTGAAACCCGTTACTTTGCCGAGCTGGCCACCGGTCAGGTGGCCAAAAACATGACGGGCACCTTCTGGTTCCAGCTCAACGCCATCAAGGCCGGCGGCAGTCGCCCGGATGGCGTAGAAAAGGAAAGCTTCAAGAAAGTCGGGGTACTGGGTGCAGGCATGATGGGCGCCGGTATCGCCTACTCCACTGCCAGCCGCGGCATTGAGGTGGTGCTGAAGGATGTCTCGGTTGAAAACGCCGAGAAAGGCAAAAGCTATTCCGAAAATCTCCTGGCGAAGAAAGTCAGTCGCGGCCGCATGACCGAAGCCCAGAAAGACGAAGTGTTGGCCCGCATCAACGCCACCGCCTCTGCCGACGACCTGGAAGGTTGCGACCTGATCATCGAGGCAGTCTTTGAAGACAGTGATCTGAAGGCAAAGGTTACCCAGGAATCTGAGCCGAAAATGGTCGCTAACGGCATTTTTGCCTCCAACACCTCCACTATCCCCATCACCCAGTTGGCCCAGGCCTCGGCCAAGCCGGACAACTTTATCGGCCTGCACTTCTTCTCCCCGGTGGACAAGATGCAACTGGTGGAAATCATCGTCGGCGAGAAAACCTCCGATGACACCCTGGCCCGGGCGTTCGATTACGTGCAGCAGATAGGCAAGATTCCCATTGTAGTGAACGACAGCCGCGGCTTCTTTACCTCTCGGGTATTTGGCACCTTCGTGAACGAAGGTATCAGCATGCTGGCCGAGGGCATTCACCCCTCAAGCATCGAGAATGCCGGACTGCTGGCCGGCATGCCGGTAGGACCGCTGGCCATCTCTGACGAAGTCAGCATGACCCTGATGCAGCACATCCGCGCCCAAAGCAAGAAAGACACGGAAGCCGCCGGCGGTACCTGGCAGCCGCATCCGGCCGAAGCCGTCATCGATGCCATGGTGGATACACACGGACGCAAGGGCAAAGCCGCCGGTGCCGGTTTCTACGAGTATCCGGAGAAGGGCAAAAAATACCTGTGGCCGGAACTGGAGAACCTGTTCGTGGACCAGGACAAGGCACGCCGTGTGAAGCTGCAGGATCTGAAAGATCGCATCCTGTTCATGCAGGCCATCGAGACCATCCGCTGTCTTGAGGAGGGTGTGCTGAGAACCGTGGAAGACGCCAACATTGGCAGCATCTTCGGTATTGGCTACGCGCCCTGGACCGGCGGTGCCATCCAGTTCGTCAACCAGTATGGCGTTCGGGCCTTTGCGGAGCGGGCGCAGCAGCTGGCAGACCAGTACGGAGAGCGATTCACGCCGCCATCCCTGCTGCTTCAGAAAGCCGAACGCAACGAAAACTTTAGCTGACCCTGCCGGCCGGAGGGCCTATACCCTCCGGCCACCTCTACCCTCACACTGCCGACAGTTTACTTCCGGTCACACGCCCCCATAGTTAGCCTCAGGCTGAAACGTATATGGACATATTGTCACGAAGCTATACCCCTGGCCTATGGCAACAGGTGTAGCGGTTGCCTACAATAAATTGAACAGTCACGGGTATTCACCCCCATTGTCATTGGTGGCGATTCCCAGCAGCTTCAGGTATGCATTTATGACCATTGCGGAAAATTCCATGCAGCGCCCGTCCCTGACTTCCCTCACCCGGAAAGCAGGCGCGGTCACGGCTCTGGCCCTGGGCCTCCTTGTCTCCGGCGCCTACGCAAAGATTGACGACTCCGCCAGGTATGAGCCGGTTGCGCCCACGATTGACCAGGCCCGCGCCAATATTCTGATTGCCCGGCAGCTGCAGTTCACGCATTTCCGCAATCTCGGCATCAGCGACGAACTGTCCGGCGATGTTTTCGATGCCTACCTGAATTACCTGGACAGCCAGAGAATCTACCTGACCCAGGAAGACATTGATGCCCTCTCCCGGGTCAAGAAACACCTGGGGTCAGCGCTCAAAACCGGCCAACTCCAGCCGGGCTTTGATATTTACAACCTGGTTCAACAGCGGGTTATCGAACGCCTGAAGTTCGCCCTGGGGCTCATTGACAACGGTATTGAGCAACTGGACTTCGCTGCCGATGACAGGATTCGCGTCGACCGTTCCGAGGCGCCCTGGGAGGCAAACCAGGCCGCTCTGGACGAGCTCTGGACGAAGCGTATTAAAAACGCGGTTCTGGCCCAGAGACTGAACGGCGCAGACGATGAAGCGATCGAAGAGACGCTGCGCCGCCGCTATGAAGGGCAACTCAAACGCGCGTACCAGGCCCGCAGCGAAGATGCATTCCAGGCTTACATGAATGCCTTTACCGGTATGTGGGACCCTCACACGTCCTACTTTTCGCCCCGAACCTCCGAGAACTTCAACATCAACATGAGTCTCTCGCTGGAGGGCATCGGCGCGGTACTGCAATCCGATAACGAGTACACCAAGGTAGTGCGCCTGGTACCCGGTGGCCCGGCCTCCAAGCAGGGTCAGCTGCAGCCTGCCGACCGCATCGTCTCGGTTGCCCAGGGCGAGGAAAAGCCTGTAAACGTGATCGGCTGGCGCCTGGACGAGGTGGTGGATCTGATCCGCGGCCCCCGTAATTCCACCGTAACCCTGGAAGTAATACCGGCCAACGCCAGTGACGAGACCATCACACGCACCATCGCCATCAAGCGCGACGAGGTGAAGCTGGAGGAGCAAAGCGCCAGCAAAGACGTGATTGAACTGGACCGAAACGGCGAGACCTATCGTATCGGGGTCATCAATATCCCCACCTTCTACGCCGATTTCCAGGCCATGCAGGCTGGCGATCCAAATTACAAAAGCACCACCCGCGATGTGCGTAAACTGATTGAGGAACTCAAGGCCGGCGGCGTGGATGGCGTGGTCATGGATCTTCGTAATAACGGCGGTGGCGCACTGCACGAAGCCAACGACCTGGTTGGTCTGTTTATCGACGAAGGCCCCACGGTCCAGATCCGTAACGCCAACAACGATGTCCAGGTACTGGAAGACGAGGATCCGTCCGTGGTCTACGACGGCCCTCTGGTGGTGCTGGTCAACCGGATGAGCGCCTCCGCCTCTGAAATTTTCGCCGGCGCTATCCAGGATTATGGTCGAGGCCTGGTGGTTGGCTCCCAAACCTTCGGCAAAGGCACGGTTCAGGCCGTTCGGCCACTGAACCACGGTCAATTGAAAATCACACAGTCCAAGTTTTACCGGGTTTCCGGCGGTTCCACCCAGCACAAAGGGGTGATTCCAGACATCGAAATCCCGTCGCGCATCGATAAAACCCGAATTGGTGAGGACGCTCTGGACCACGCCCTGCCGTGGGACCAGATTGAGGCCGTTCCCCATGCCCGCTATTTCGACTTTACCGGCGTGATTGACGAACTGCGGAATCGCCACGAAGAGCGGTTCGCCACCAACCCGGAGTTCAAGCTGCTGCAGAAGGAAATCGAGTTCCTTAACCGCCAGCGGCAGATGGATTACGTCAGCCTTAACGTGGACGAGCGCAAGAACCAGCACAACCAGATCGAGCAGACCCGCCTGACCATCGCCAATGCCCGCAGGGAACTGAAGGGCGAAGAACCTTTTGAAGACCTGGAAGCTCTGGAAGACTGGCAGGATCAACAGGCGGCAGATCTGGACAACACCGACGAAGAACTGGATTTCGTCATCCAGGAAGGCGGGCACATCATGGCCGACCTGCTGGAGCTGGATCAACGTATGGCGTCCATTCTGATGCCCACCCAGTTTGCGGCCAAGACTGAGGCACCATAAATCATGGCTGGGCAGCCGTCCGGGGAAAGCGGTCAGAGTACCCAACAGCGTGCCCGGGTGTTCCGGGACATGCTACTGGACGCCCTGCACGCCATGTATTCCATGGACGAAGCTGAGGGCCTGGAATCCTCTGGCCCGAAAGATAAAACCCCAGACGGTATGCTGGAACGTATAGCCGGGTTGACGGGTTCGGCACTTCGCCTGGGCGCCCGGGCAACCGACACCTCCCTGCGGGTCGGTCGGGCCCTGATTAACTCTCAGGATCAGTTGCGGGCCATGCTGACAGCCGGCCAATCGCTGAAAGACATACGGGAAGTTGCGGGCCTGACGCTCTCGGAAATGAGTGAAGCCCTGAACCTCAAAGACAAGTCTTTGCTGGAAGCCATTGAAAATGGCACCTCCACCCTCTCCTTCGAGCTGATCCTGAGACTCGCCGCCCTGGTGGCCCGCAACGATCCGATCCCGTTTATCATGCGCACCACCCGTAACTATAACCCCGAGGTGTGGCAGATACTCAACGATTGGGGCATAGGCCGGATTCCGCTCCAGTTCGAGCGGGAACGGGAATTCATCAACATCTTCCGCCGGCACGACGATGCCAGAAACCTGTCGGATGAAGGCTTCCGCAAAGTGCTGGAATTTACCCGCCAGAGCTTTGAAATGTCGCTGCATTTTATAGAACAGCAGGAAAAGGAAGTGGCAGAACTGAAAGCTGGCATGAAGACCGCCGAGCCAGCGCCGGACAAGCCGGCAACCAGCTCCGGGGCAAAACGGAATATCAGGTAAACAGCGCCCGCATTCCGGTGATGTTGGGGTTACGCACTGCGCCCTTCTCGGTCACGATGGCATCAATCAGGCTGGCCGGTGTCACGTCGAACACCGGATTGAAGACCTGAACGCCGGCGGGCGCCAGGGGAATCCCGCGGATTTCACGAACCTCGGTGCCCTCCCGCTCTTCGATCGGAATATCCTTGCCGGACTCCAGCGACATATCCACGGTGCTGGAGGGAGCCACCACCATAAACCCGATCTTGTGGTGCCGAGCCAGGACCGCCAGGTTATAGGTACCAATCTTGTTCGCCACATCACCGTTGGCAGTTATCCGGTCGGCACCCACAACAATCCATTTAACCTTGCCGGAAGCCATAATGGCCGCTGCCGCGCCATCGGCATTTAGCGTAACGGGAATATGGTCACGGGTCAGCTCCCAGGCGGTTAACCGGCTGCCCTGAAGCCAGGGCCGGGTTTCATCGGCATAGACCCTCTTCAACAGTTTTTCCTCGTGCAAACGGCGAATCACCCCCAACGCGGTACCGTATCCTCCGGTGGCAAGTGCACCGGTGTTACAGTGGGTCAGCACTGCGACAGGCTTGTCGGGATTCATCACCTCCAGCGCATAATCCGCCATGGCCAGGTTGGCCGCCAGGTCATCCTCATGCAGACGAACAGCCTCTGCCGCCAGCCGATCAGTGGCTTCGTCCAGAGAATGGCAGGCGTGGAACACCTTTTCCATGCGCTCCAGCGCCCAGAACAGGTTCACCGCCGTAGGCCGGGATTTCGCCAACACTCGAATAGCCTGTTTGATCTCGGCCTGCCAATCGCCTCCGCCTGCGTGGCGGGCTGCCAGGGCCACCCCGTACGCAGCACTGATGCCAATGGCTGGTGCCCCGCGCACCACCATATCCGTTATGCACTGGGCCACCGCCGACGCGCCATCCGCAACAATCCAGTGCTCTTCCGCCGGGAGCAGGCGCTGATCCAGCAATTCAAGCCTGTCTCCGTGCCAGCGCATTGCTACCGTCCCGATGGAACGATTGGAAGATCGACCTGACATAAACAACTCCCGAACCAAAGAAAAACAGCGAGTATAGCCCTATCAAACCAGATTGACTGCCCTGATTTGAAGAGGCTTGATGAATGTCTGGAAAATCGCAGCACAGCGGCCACCACCGGGGTAGTTCTGCCTGACCGCGCTGGTTATACTTGCCCATTGAATTTCAAGGCGCCTCCGGTGCCCCGAACCCGCAAGGCAGGTTAATGACGGCAGAAACCATCACCGCAGCCGATACCCGAATCAACGCCCGCTGGCTGATTCCCGTCGAACCCTTCGGGGTTGTTCTTGAACACCAGGCCGTGATCCTTCAAGGCAGCCGAATTCTGGCGATCGTGCCGCAGGCTGAGGCAGACCAGAATTATCGCACCCGGGAAACCCTCGACCTGAACCAGCATGTTGTCCTGCCCGGGCTGATCAACCTGCACGGCCACACCGCCATGTCCCTGTTCCGGGGCCTGGCTGACGACCTGCCATTGATGACCTGGCTGAATGATCATATCTGGCCTGCAGAGGGCAAGTTTGTCAGCGAGCAGTTCGTGGCAGACGGCACGCGCCTGGCCATGGCAGAGATGCTCCGCACCGGCACCACCACGTTTTCGGATATGTACTTCTTCCCGGAAGTGACTGCCCAGGCAGCCCACGACACCGGCATGCGTGCACAGATCTGCTTTCCTCTGATGGATATGCCAACGGTATGGGGTTCAGGGCCAGAAGAATACCTGCGCAAAGGTGCGGACCTAATTGAACAATGGCAGCGGGATGACTACATCATGCCTGCCATTGGGCCCCACGCCCCTTACACCGTTTCCGACGGTCCTCTGGGTGCCGCCGTGGAATTAGCGCAGCAAACCGGTGCCGCCATTCAACTGCATTTGCACGAAACCGCCTTTGAAGTAGCGGAAGCGGTAAAAGCGAGCGGGCAGCGACCACTGGCGCGTATGGCAGACCTGGGTGTTCTCGGCACCAATACGCAGTGTGTACACATGACCCAGATCGACGAATCCGACCTGGCTCATCTGAAAAAGACCGGCGCCCATGTTGTCCATTGCCCGGAGTCCAACCTGAAACTGGCGAGCGGGTTCTGTCCGGTGCAGAAACTGCTGGATCACGATATCAATGTCACCATCGGGACCGATGGGGCCGCGAGCAACAACGATCTGGATCTGTTCGGCGAACTGAAAACCGCCGCAATGGTAGCCAAGGCTGTGGCGGACGATGCGGCAGCCCTGTCGGCTCACAAAGCGCTGGAGATGGCGACCCTCAGTGGTGCCCGAGCCCTGGGGCGGGACCACGACATCGGCTCCCTGGTGGCGGGCAAACTGGCAGATCTGATCGCCGTCGACTTGAGCGACCCCTATCTGCAGCCTGTCTACGATCCCGCTTCGCACCTGGTCTACAGCAACCACGGCCGGGCAGTAAGCCACAGCTGGATTCATGGCGTACCACAATTACAGGATGGCAGGCTAACCCGCATAGACGTACCAGATCTGGTTCTGCGGGTGAACGAATGGCGCAAACAGATTCTCAGCTGATTATCCGGAGTAACCCCGAACATGAACAACCAGAACGTAGACCAGAACGAGATTGCGAAATTCGAGGCGCTCGCCAGCCGCTGGTGGGACCCGACCAGTGAATTCAAACCCCTGCACGACATCAACCCGTTGCGACTGAATTACATCGACGAGCGCGTCTCGCTGGCCGGCAAACGGGCTCTGGACGTTGGCTGCGGCGGCGGGCTGCTGTCCGAAGGCATGGCACTTCGGGGCGCCCATGTTACCGGTATCGACATGGGCGAGGCGCCATTGTCGGTGGCCAAGCTCCATGGCCTGGAGTCCGGCGTGAAGGTGGACTATCGACAGACCACCATTGAGGAACTGGCGCGGGATCCTGAACATGCCGGCCAGTATGACGTGGTTACCTGTCTGGAAATGCTCGAACATGTACCCGACCCGGCATCGGTTATTCGAGCCTGCGCCAGTATGCTGAAACCCGGCGGCCACCTGTTCGTGTCGACCATCAATCGCAACCCCAAGTCGTTCCTCTTTGCCATTGTCGGTGCCGAATACGTTCTGAACTTATTGCCCAAGGGCACCCATGAGTGGAAGAAGTTTATCCGTCCATCGGAGATGTCCGACCATCTTCGCCATGCCGGGCTGGAAGTCCGCGAACTCACCGGCATGACCTACAACCCTATCACCAAGGTGTACAAGCTTGGGCGGGATGTAGACGTCAATTACCTGATGCATGCCCGGGATACCCGTGAAGACTGAGCAGACACCGGCGGCGGTGCTCTTCGACCTGGACGGCACCCTGATTGACACCGCCCCGGATTTCATCCGCTGCCTGAACCAGCTCCGACAGCAACACGGCATGCCGGCACTGCCCGCAGAACAGATCCGGCGCTCGGTTTCCAACGGCGCCCGGGCGATGATTCGGGTGGGATTCGGGCTGGAGCCCGAACACGAGGGTTATCCTGAAAAGCACACGGCCTTTCTCGATCTCTATGAAACCGGTGTGGCCGTTGAAACCAGCCTGTTCCCGGGCATGGACGAGTTGCTGAGCAGCCTTGAGAGCCGGGGCATTCCCTGGGGGATTGTCACCAACAAGCCCGCACGCTTCGCAGTGCCCCTGATCGAAGCCCTGGGCCTGGCGCAACGCTGTGCCGCCCTGATTTGCCCGGACCATGTGGCTGAACGCAAGCCGCACCCGGAGTCACTGCTGCTGGCCTGCCGTCAGATTCAGGTGGAACCGATAAAATCTGTTTATGTCGGTGATCATGAACGGGACATTGAAGCGGGCCGGAACGCTGGAATGCACACCATCGCGGTGCGTTACGGCTACATAGAGCAACCGGAGACCGTTGACCTGTGGCAAGCCGACCGCATCGCCGATACCGTCAGCGACCTGACAAAGCTGTTACAATAGCGCCCAATCATTTTCGACCGGGCTGGCCAAGGCCCGGTCCGGCCTGATTTACGGAGACAGGTTATGCAAGATTACCAGGCACCCGCCGATCTTCTGAAAGACCGCATTGTCATGGTAACCGGTGCCGGCAGTGGTATCGGACGCGCTGCCGCCAAAGCCTATGCTGCCCATGGCGCCACCGTCATCCTGGTTGGGCGCACGGTCTCGCGGCTGGAGGAAGTCTACGACGAGATTGAAGCCGCTGGCCACCCCAAACCTGCCATCGTGCCTATGAACTTTGAAGGGGCGGCGGTCAAGGATTATGAAGAGCTGGCCATGACCCTGGAAGACAATTTCGGTCGCCTGGATGGCCTCCTGCACAATGCCGGCATTCTGGGTGCTCGCAGCCCGGTTGAGCTGTACGATCCGGAAACCTGGAACAAGGTCATGCACGTGAATGCCACTGCGCCATTCCTGCTGAGCCGGGCGATGATTCCGCTGCTGCGCAAATCCGATGACGCCTCCATGATCTTTACCTCTTCCGGCGTTGGCCGGCAGGCACGGGCATACTGGGGCGCCTACGCCGTCTCCAAGTTTGCCGTTGAGGGCCTGGCCCAGTTACTCGCCGACGAACTGGACGACGAGCGCCACAATATCCGGGTAAACAGCCTGAACCCGGGCGCGACTCGCACAGGCATGCGGGTGCTGGCCTACCCGGCGGAAGATCCGAAGAAAAACCCGGACCCGGAGCAGCTGATGCCCGTTTACCTGTATCTGATGGGCCGGGACAGCAAAGGCGTTCATGGCCAGCAAATTGACGCGCAGCCGAAAAAATAATGGAACTGCTTTTTTACACCACAACCCAGTGCCATTTGTGCGAACTGGCAGAGGCGCTGCTGGTCAGCACCCCGATGCCCGAGCCCATTCCGGTGGATGTGGTGGACATTGCCCAGTCCGAAGCCCTGGTGGAGCGCTACGGCACCCGCATCCCGGTGCTGCGCCGCAACGACACCGGGGCGGAGCTGGACTGGCCGTTCACCAGGGACCAGTTACTCACGTTTCTGCAATGAGGATCCTCTGACATGCTGATGATCATCTCCCCTGCCAAGACTCTGGATTATGAGAGCCCCCTGGCAACGGAAACCCATACCCAACCGGACTTCCTGGACGATGCCTGTGAACTGATTGACCAGCTCAAGGAGCTGGAACCACATCAGGTCAGCAACCTGATGAGCATCAGCGACAAACTCGGGCAACTGAACGCCGAGCGCTTCCAGAGCTGGCGCACACCGTTTACGCCGGATAATGCCCGGCAGGCCGTTCTGGCGTTCAAGGGCGACGTCTATACCGGTCTGGATGCCGAGAGTTTCAGTAGTGAGGATTTCAGTTTTGCCCAGAAACACCTGCGGATTCTCTCCGGCCTCTACGGACTGCTGAAACCGCTGGACCTGATGCAGCCCTACCGACTGGAAATGGGCACCCGGTTTGAAAATACCCGGGGCAAAGACCTGTACGCGTTCTGGGGCAGCAAGATTACCGATGCCCTGAACCAGCTACTGGCCAGCGACGACAAGGTGCTGGTGAATCTGGCCTCCAACGAATACTTCAAGAGCGTGCAGAAAAAACACCTGGACGCCCGCCTCGTTACCCCCCAGTTCAAGGACTGGAAAAACGGCCAGTACAAGATGATCAGCTTCTACGCCAAGAAAGCCCGGGGGCTGATGTGCCGTTACGCCATCCAGAATCGAATTACCCAGGCTGATGATCTCAAAGGCTTCAACCTGGAGGGGTACTATTTCAGCGAAGACCAATCCGATAACAACAACTGGGTTTTCCTGCGGGACGAGCAGTAGTCAGGCGGTTTTCCGACCTGTGTTTAACACCTTCAGACATCTGTTGATATCGGAGTAGCAATGAACGAAGCAGTATTTTCCCAGATCGCCATGCTGGTGTTTCTGACCGGCCTTATTGCCTGGATGGGCTTCATTGTTTGGGATCTGGCCAAGAAATCCCAGGCCGGCAAATTTGGCACTATCGCGCTGTTTACCGTACTTGGCGCCGGCGTTGTCGGCTTTATCGTGAAAACCGTGTTGGTGGAGGTTATGCAGATCTGACCGGCCTGCCGTCACTTTACGGCTACCGCCTGGTAGCCGTATCATCCCTCCCCCTTTTTCGATTCGACAAGCTCCGACCTGACGCAAGGATTCAGACCCATGTGGTTTCGTAATGCCCGTGTTTTCCGTTTCACCAAACCTTTCGATATTTCCGCAGAAGCGCTGGAAGAGAAACTCCAGGCGGACGCGTTCAAACCCTGCGGCCCTCAGGAAACCAACCGCCAGGGCTGGGTTCCGCCCCTGGGTAAACACGGCGACCAACTGGTGCACAGCGCCAACGGTTATCACCTGATTGCCCTGAGAAAGGAAGAGAAGATCCTGCCCGGGCCGGTGGTGAAGGAGGCTGTGGAAGAGCGTGCCGAAGCCATTGAGCTGGAGCAGGGCCGAAAGGTGCGCCGGAAGGAAAAAGACGAACTGAAAGAACAGGTGATGCTGGAAATGCTGCCACAGGCATTTTCCCGCAACCGCCGTTGCTTTGCTTACCTGGCCCCTCAGGACGGCGTGCTGGTGGTTGATGCCGGCTCTGCGAAACAGGCCGAAGATCTAGCCTCGACCCTGCGCAAGAGCCTGGGATCACTGCCTGTGCGACCGCCGGCGGTTGAGCAATCCCCCGCCTTCACCTTCACCGGCTGGCTGAACGAAAGCATTGATCACCCTGCCAACATTACCCTGGGCAGCGAATGCGAACTGAAAGACCCGTCAGAAGATGGCGGCGTGGTACGCTGTAAAGGTCTTGATCTCAAAGCCGACGAGATCCGCAACCACCTGGAAGCTGGCATGCAGGTGACCAAGCTGGCCCTGACCTGGGACGACAATGTCTCGTTCGTACTGGACGAAGAGCTGGGCATACGCCGGCTGAAATTCGGTGAAACCCTGCAAGAGCAATTGGACGACGTCGATGTCGACGACGCCCTGGCCAAGTTTGATGCAGCTTTCACCATCATGACTCTGGAGCTGTCACGGCTGATTCCCGGGCTGCTGGAAGCCCTGGGCGGAGAAGATCGCTCCGCCATCGTCGAGGAGTAAAGGAACGGGGGGCTACAGATGCCCCCCTTTGCCCAGCCGTTCCTTCTGCCAGTCTTTCTGCGGCTCGTTCAGTACCAGTCGCAGATCCATCACTTCTTCCTCCGGGTTGTATTTGATTTCAAACCCCAGATGCTCGGCCAGCTGCAACATCGGCCGGTTGTCCGGCAACACATTGCCGATCATTTCCATGGTGCCCCGGGCACGGCAATAATCAATCATCTTCTGCATAAGGGCCACGCCCAGGCCTTCGCCTTTCATCCGGTCATCTACCATGACGGCGAACTCGCAACGCAGATTGTCGGCATCGGTCCAGGTACGCACCGTACCCAGGGTCTCCTCGCCTTCACCATCTTCACGGGGCGCATTGGCGATGAACACCATTTCCCGGTCATAGTCGATTTGCACCATCTGGGCCACGTCTTCCCGGGAAAAATGCTTGCGGTACTGGAAGAATCGGTAACGGATGGATTCCGGAGACTGATGCTCGTGAAACAGCCGATGAGCAGGCTCATCCTCCGCCAGCACCGGGCGAATAATCACGCGGCGACCGGATTTGGGCAATACCAGCCACTCCTCCAGCTCTCGCGGGTAGGGCTGGATAATGGGCTTGATCGGATGTTCATCCAGGTCAATAGCGATGTTTACAGCAACGGCGCCCTGCTCATTGAATAGCAATGGCGAGATTTCCAGGCCCTTGATCTCTGGTATATCGATCACAATCTGTGACAGCGTCACCAGGGTTTCGGACACCGCCCGGATATCCTCTTCCGGCTTCAGGCTGTGTTCTTTAAGCAGTTTGTACATGTAAGTACGCCGCAGCAGCTCGCGGGCCAGCACCATGTTCAGGGGCGGCAACGCAATCTGGCGATCGGTCATGATATTGATCTGGGCACCGGCTGCCCCGCAAACCACCAGCGGCCCGAACACCTCATCACGAGTGATCCCCACACTGAACTCGATGCCGCCAACATGCTGGTAGGAACGCTGGACGGCAAAACCCAGGAACCCGCTTTTCGGGAAATGCTCCCGATATTCGTCCATCAGGAAGCGGCAGCTGTCGATGATCACCTGTTCGCTGTTGAGCTTTTTGACCGTGCCCTTATAGCGGCGCTGGGTCGGGCTCAGATCCAGGAACGGATAACACACATCTTCGTGGATAACAGTTACATCAATGGGGCGGCGCTCGACTGCGAAGACCTCCAGCACCTCTTCCACGTCATCACAGTAGACGGTTTCAATGGTATTGATGCCATAGTCGCAAATCACCCGCCGGGCTTCCCGGTTGGACAGATGCCGCCGGCCATCCCGCAAGGCCCTGGCGACCAGTTTGCGGGTGTTGGCCCGGTCGGCGAAGTGGTCTGTAAACGATTCGGGCGTCTCGGTCAGCAGCCGCTGAATGCGCTGATGCCGAACATGCTGCATGAACGCCATCACCGCTTTTTCCGGGTTAAAGAACGATGGCAACCCCGCCCGGTAAAACTCTTCCCGGGAATCCATCACCGTGCTCTGCCCCAACCAGCAGGTAAAGATGTTCAAGCGGGTGCCCTTGGACGCCTGCACCACGGAATCGGCAATCTGCAGGCTGTCTTCGATCAGTGTGGGTGCGTACATCACCAGTACGTTAGCCACGTTAGGGTCCTTCGCCAGAATCTTGATAGCCTTGCCATATAGCTCGGGCGTGGCATCATAGTTAAGGTCAATGGGGTTCTTGCGGGTCCAGTACGGCGGCAGCAGTTCTCCCAGCTCCCTGACCGTATCTTCCGACAGCTCCGCCAGTTCACCGCCGAGATCCGCCAGCCGATCCACCGCCAATACGCCGGGGCCCACGCCGTTGGCCATGATGGCCAGGGATTCCCGACGCAGCGGGCGCATCCGGGTCAGGGTTTCCAGGGCATCAAACATCTGGCCAAGCCCGTCCACCCTCAACACACCGGCGCGCTGAAGCATGGCATCGTAGACCGGGTCACTGCGTTTGATACCAGCGGGCAAGGCATGGGTAAACCACTCGGATTCGGGCACCCGTCCGGATTTCACCGCAATCACGGGCTTGGTCCGGGAGGCCACCCGGACTGCCGACATGAAGCGCCTGGGGTTGGGGATGTTTTCAATGTGCAGCAGAATGGCTCGGGTCTGGGTGTCCTGGGCCAGATAATCGATCAGGTCGTCGTGATCGATGTCCATACCATCACCCAGGGTCAGGAAGTAGGAGAATCCCACCCCCCTGGCAAAGGCCCAGTCCAGCACCGAACTGGCAATGGTGCCGGACTGCCCCACGAAGGCCACCCGGCCGGGAATGGCCCCCATATGGGCATAGGTGGCGTTCAGATGCCGCGCCGGCACCATCAAACCGATAGTGTTGGGGCCCAGTACGCGGATGCCGGTCTCCCGGGCGGCATCGCGTACTGAATACATCAATGGCTGGCCGGTTTTACTGTGAGTCCGGGACATGCCCCCGGTCATTACAATGGCGGTACGCACGCCACATTCACCCAGCTTGCGGATCATTTTCGGCACCGTGTCCGGCGGGGTACAGATGATCGCCAGGTCCGGACTGAAATCCAGTTTGGACACTTTGCGCACACAGGGCACCCCGTGCACGTTTTCGTAGTCGCTCTGGTTGACCACCACGAGCCGGCCCGGATAGCCGCCGCCCAGCAGGTTCCGCAACACCATACCCCCGAGGTTGTCAGCGCGTTCCGAGGCGCCAATAACGGCAATGGATTCAGGATTGAACAGGCTTTCCAGATAGCGGGTACTCAACGCGGCTCTCCCAGTGGTGTGCGCGACAGGAATGTACAAACTTCAATAAAACGGCTTGCTTATCAGTGTATACCTTATCTTAGGTGGCGATTTCATGATGTAAATCGACTAACGAGTTATTAGACCAAAGAAATACGACAGGCTTCGGTTATCCCTGATAACATGAAAGCGATAATAAGCATACTCAGGTTCAGGCATTACCCATGACCACGGCATTTTTTTCCCACGACGACTGCAAGAAACACAACATGGGCCCGGAGCACCCGGAAAGCCCTGAGCGTCTTTCAAGCATTCTCGCCTACCTCGCGGATACCAACCTACAACAGGAACTGGACTGGGTTCGTCCGGAAGAAATCACCCGGGACCAACTGCTGACCGTGCATCCGGAAAGCTATCTGCACCAGCTGGACCTGATGCAGCCAACCCGGGGCCGGGTGTTCACCGACCCGGACACCGCGATGATGCCGGACACCCTGAGAGCGGCGAAGCTGGCCGCGGGGGGCAATGTGCAGGCTGTCGATATGGTGATGAGCAGCCAGGTAACCAACGCTTTTGTCTGCGCCCGGCCACCGGGACACCACGCCGAACGTGCCAAGTCGATGGGGTTCTGTTTCTATAACAATATCGCCCTGGCGGCGATGCGGGCGCTCACCTTCCATCACCTTGAGCGGGTGGCCATTGTCGATTTCGATGTGCATCAGGGTAACGGCACGGTAGATATTGTCAGTGGTGATGAACGCATACTGATGTGTTCCAGCTTTCAGCATCCGTTTTATCCGCATTCCCATGTGCACCGGCAGGCCGACAATATTGTCAATGCGCCGATTGCAGCCGACTGCTCAGCGGCTGAGTACCGCAAGACGGTTGAAGCCGCCTGGCTCAAGAAACTGCAGGATTTTCGTCCGCAACTGGTGTTGATCTCGGCAGGCTTTGACGGGCATCGGCTGGACCCCATGGCGGAGCTGAATCTGGAAACCGAGGATTATCGATGGTTAACGGAAATGCTGGTGAGTGTCGCCCATGACCACTCCAACGATCGCATCATCTCCACGCTGGAAGGCGGGTATCACCTGAAAGCCCTGGCAGAGGGTGTGGCCGCGCACCTGGAAGTCCTGAACGCAGTATATTGAAACTCGGGATGGCGTGTTCCGGCTATCCCGAAAACTCGCTCCCCATACCGTTAGCCTGCAGCAGTTCCGGGCGCTCACCCTGGCGTTGCAAACGAATGGTGGTGCGGCGGTTATCAGCCGGCCGGCGGGAAACCGGATACTGATCACCGTGGGCCCGGACCGTCAGCATAGTCTCATCGATTCCCCTGGATTTGAGATACTCGGCCACCACGTTGGCTCTTTCCTCCGACAGCGCGCGGTTATCAATCCGGCTACCAATACTGTCGGAATGGCCGTCCACGAAGATTCTTTCTACCGTGCTGTCGGCCATCACGTAGGTCACAATATTGTCGAGCAAGTTCATGTCTGCCTGTGACAGGCTGGTACTCCCGCTGGCAAACGGAACCCGGCTGCGCCGAACCTGGTCGAAGTTAACCGGCAGCAGACTGGCAACGCATTCACGATAGCCGGCGTACGGGCCGGAAAAATTCACATTCGACAACTGCACCCGCACGGGCTGGCCGCTGTATACCGCGGCTCGGGTTACTGTCGGCTGCATACCTCGGGACAACCCCTGGGCAATCAACACCGCTTCCCGATTCCCCAGGTTCACCGAGCGCGGACTATCCGTTACCTGCACAGCACCAATGGGGCTCGGTGGAACTCCTGGCCGCCAGGGCGGCGCTTCAACCACTAACTGGCCCTGGCCGGGGCGCATCACACTCAGATCCGATTCGAGATAGAAACGCAGGTCTTCCCCTGCCCGGTGCCTGAGCACGGCGCGGCCAAAGCCAGGAACCTCATGGACAAGGGAACACTCAAAGACCGACTCGGAGAGATACCACTGGCTGTTTTCAATACCGGCACCATAACTGGATGACAGCACAGGCGCAGAGGGCAATGACATCAACCCTGCCGTCGCCAGCAATTTCAGCAATCTGCTCTGCCTGAAGAACCAATTGGGTGAAACCATAGGAATGCCCCGTGGAGCCTTTAAACCAGTGAACTAACCGGTTAACGGCGACCCGACCGGGAACTTGAGCCGGATAACTTACGATCAGGTTAAAAACATCTGCTTTTCGCTTCTGATATAATCCGCGAAATTTTGCGCTCGCTTTCGGATACCTTCTCATGACCCGACAGATAACCATCACACGCCCGGACGACTGGCACCTGCACGTGCGCGACGGCGACATTCTGAACGATGTGGTGCCCGCCACCGCCGCCTGCTTCGGCCGCGCTATCATCATGCCTAACCTGGTGCCGCCGGTAACCGATGCCAGCGCAGCCATGGCGTACAGGGATCGCATTCTGGCCGCGGCCCGGGGAACGGACTTCCAGCCCCTGATGACCCTGTATCTGACCGAGAGCACCACCGCCGAGACCATTCGTGAAGCCAAAGCCGCCGGCGTAGTGGCAGCGAAACTGTACCCGGCTGGCGCCACCACCAACTCTGCCTCCGGCGTAACGGACATTCGCAATATCTACCCGGTGCTGGAGGCGATGGCGGATTGCGGCATGCTGTTGCTGGTACACGGCGAGGTGACCGACAGCGACATCGATATTTTCGATCGGGAAAAGGTGTTTCTGGAGCGGGTTCTGGCGCCCACGCTGACTGCGTTCCCGTCGCTCCGGGTGGTTCTTGAGCATATCACCACTGCCGATTCGGCCGAGTTTGTCCGTAACCATCAGGGCAATAACCTAGGGGCAACTCTCACACCGCAGCATCTGATGTATAACCGCAATCACATGCTGGTCGGCGGTATTCGCCCACACCTTTACTGCCTGCCCATCCTCAAGCGCAACAAGCATCAGGAAGCGCTAAGAGAGGTCGTGGCCAGCGGCGATCCCCGCTTCTTCCTGGGCACGGATTCTGCCCCACACGCGAAAGACAAGAAGGAAGCCGCCTGCGGCTGTGCTGGCTGTTACTCCGCCTACGGCGCCATCGGCCTGTATGCCGATATCTTCGAGGAACTGGGCATTCTGGACAAGCTGGAAGCCTTTGCCAGCTTCAACGGCGCCGATTTCTATGGCCTGCCCCGGAACACCGACACCGTGACGCTGGTGCGGGAACCCTGGACCATGCCGGAGATCCTGCCTCTGGCCGGCGGCGGCATTGTTCCGTTGAAGGCCGGCGAAACCGTTAACTGGCGCCTGGCGTAAACCCTATTCATTCACTACCACGAACATCGGAGTTCGAGTGTCAGACGAAAACAAACAGCCCCACCCCATGTCCCAGCGCTTTCGCGGCTTTCTGCCGGTGGTGATCGATGTGGAAACCGCCGGCTTCAACCCGGAACGTGATGCTCTGCTGGAAATCGCCGCCGTAATGCTGACCATGGATGAGGATGGCTGGCTGCGCCGGGGCGAAACTCACGTGCAGCAAATCGACCCGTTCGAAGGCGCCAATCTGGAGCAGTCGGCCCTGGATTTCACCGGCATCGATCCCTGGAACCCGGAGCGGGAGGCGGTACCAGAACGGGAAGGTCTGAGCGAGATTTTTTCTCCCATCCGCAAGGCGGTAAAAGAACACGACTGCAAGCGAGCGGTACTGGTGGGCCACAATGCCACGTTTGACCATAATTTCGTTTTCGCGGCAGCGCTGCGAGCCGATATCAAACGCAACCCGTTCCATCCATTCTCGACGTTTGATACCGCTACCCTGGCGGGCCTCGCCTACGGCCACACCGTGCTGGCCCAGGCCTGTAAACTGGCGGGCATTCCCTTCAGCAACAAGGAAGCCCACTCGGCCGCCTACGACGCGGAAAAGACAGCAGACCTGTTCTGCGGCATCGTCAATCGCTGGCGTGAACTGGGCGGGTTTCCGCCGCCGCCAATCGAAATTGCAGAAGAACCCCAGGAATGAAATCTCCAACCTGAAACGAAAAAACCCGCCGAGGCGGGTTTTTTTGGCTTATAACGACGATTACCAGTATATCCCCCGCATAATCGCCGCAAAGGCTACCTGCTCGGTAGAGACTTTCGGCTTTTCGCCGGACTTGCTGCCAGCGGCTGCTGGAGAATCCGGGAACATCCGGTAGCCAGTGTTCATAATGATCTCACCCATCTTCGGTGCCAGCGCATGCAGAACCTGTGCGAACACGCCAAGACGGGTGGCAATGCGCTTGGGCCGGTACACAATCGCATCCGCCACCATCTGCGCGGCTTCATCCGGTGTCAGCGTCGGCACGGAATCGTAGATCTTGGTGGGCGCGATCATCGGCGTTTTCACCAACGGCATGTTGATGGTGGTGAAGGTCACGTTGCGATCCGACCATTCCGCAGCGGCACAGCGGCTGAACGCGTCCAGTGCGGATTTCGAGGCGACATAGGCCGAGAAACGCGGAGCGTTGGTAAGTACCCCGATGGAAGAAATATTCACCACGTGCCCGCGGCGACGCTCCAGCATGGCTGGCGCAAAGCCCATGATCAGCCGAACGGAGCCAAAGTAGTTCAGCTGCATGGTCCGCTCAAAATCGTGGAAGCGGTCAAAAGACAACGCCAGGGAGCGGCGGATGGAGCGACCCGCGTTATTCACCAGTACATCCACGTGGCCGTGATTATCGAGCACCGTCTTCACAAAGCGGTCGCAGTCGTCCATGTCCGAAAAGTCGCACTGGTAAGCATGCACGTTGCCACCTTTGGCCTCCAGACTGGCCGCCACTTCATCCAGAGTTTCCTTGGTGCGGGCACCAATGACCAGAATGGCACCGGCCTCTGCCAGTTTCTCTGCCGTTGCCAGGCCAATACCCGAGGTCGCGCCGGTGACCACGCAAACCTTACCTTCAACCGTGCCCTTGAGGGTGCGGTCCTTGAACAGATCCGGGTCCAGATTTCTCTCCCAGTAGTCCCAGATCACCGGGGCATAGGACGGCAGTCGCGGCACCTCAATGTCTGTACCCTTCAGTACCCGCTCCAGCTCCCGGGTATCAAAACGGGTCGGATAATTAATGAAAGACATCACCGAGGGCGGAATGCCCATGTCATCCAGAAGCGCACCAGTAATGCGCTTGACCGGAGGCAGATTCTTGATGCTCTGGCGAATAAACGGCGGAATAAAACCGAACATCCGGGAATCGATGCGCATACCCATGCGGGGGGCATGGCCGGCCTCGCAGAAGATATTGAGGATCTCACCCACCTTGTACGGATCGGAGTCCACCAGATGGAAACAGTTGCCATCTTCGCCTTCCAGATGGGCAATGTGATCCAGTGCATCGACGACGAAATCCACCGGCACAATGTTCAGCCGGCCACCTTCAATACCGATGGTGGGTACCCACTGGGGCAACGCATGACGGATCTTCTGAATCATCTTGAAGAAGTAATAGGGCCCGTCAACCTTGTCCATTTCGCCGGTTTCCGAATGGCCAATGACCATGCCAGGGCGGTAGATGCGGAACGGAACCTTGCATTCTTCACGCACAACTTTTTCGGATTCGTGCTTGGTGCGCAGGTAAGGATGATCAAGCTTCTCGGCTTCTTCGAACATATCCTCCCGGAAGATACCCTTGAACAGACCCGCTGCCGCGATGGATGACACATGATGGAAATGCTTGGCGCCCATGGCTTCTGCAGCCTGAACAGCCGCCCTGGTGCCTTCGATATTGGTGGCCGCCTGGGCTTCTTCGTCTGCGCCCATGTCGTAGACCGCGGCAAGATGGAATACGTGGTCAATATTTCCTTTCAGTGATTTCAGCGTTTTCGCGTCAATACCAAGGTTTTTGCTGGTGAGGTCGCCGATCACAGCCTTCACTTGCTTGTCGTCTGCACCCCAGCGCTCCCGGAGCCGCTCCAGCTTGTCCTGGGACTGCTCGCGAACCAGAACATACACGGTGCCGCCGCGCGCCAAGAGTTTCTCAACCAGAAAACGACCGATAAAACCGGTGCCGCCTGTCAGGAAATAATTCATAGGTACTCCATTCTGCCTGTTGTGTTTTTTGTCTTTAACCGACACAGATACGACTAAAGTCGTAGCTGATTCTATCGGTCGGCAATTCTACTTAATTGCAACCCTCATGTATCGAACTTTTTTAGAGTTTTTACTCTGTAACCCATTGTTTTTGTTAGAGTCATTACTCTAAAAGCAGCCAACTCCACCTCACTCCCTGTCCGGTTTATCGACACAATGTGATTGAGATTAGCACAAGAAACCGCGACCACCGCATTGGGTCATTTAATTACGACCAGGCAATGCAAGAGGTTCTTACCAATGACATAATCGGGAACTTCCAGCGCCATCCGGCGTCACTAACCGAGCCATACATCAAGGTTTAAAAGAAACTGCCATGCCGAAAAACAATCCGAACACCGAACGCTATATTGCCATCGCCCGTGCCTGCCTGAAGGCCATCAACGACACCGCCGCCGACAGTGGTTCCCGGGAAGACAAGATCCAGGCCGTATACCAGGCCATCGACAAGGCGTTTCAGGCCGAGTTTGCCGATTATCGACAGTCCGTTGCGATCATGGCGACGGTGCTGGAGCGGATCGCCTCTGGTGAACTCGACGCTGACCAGGCGGCCAAACTCGCGCGCCAAACCATAGAACAGAAGCCTGACAGCGCCAAAAACAACCAGATGCACTGATCCCTTTTCCGACCTGAACGCCATTCCGGAACCCGAGGCCCCATGACTTCGAAACATCCGTTACCTGTTCGATCTCGCTACGCTCTGCTGCAGAGGCTGTTGCTGGTCGTCACCGTGTTACTGGCTCCACTGGCGACAGCCAGTGTGTCACCTACCCAAAGTCCCAATGATCCGAACCAGTATCGGTTCATCGAACTCGACAATGGCTTGCGGGTGATCCTCGCTTCGGACCCGGAAACAGACAAAGCCGCCGCCTCCATGAACGTTGCTGTGGGCAGCGGAAACGACCCGAAAGAGCGGGCTGGCCTGGCGCACTTTCTCGAGCACATGCTGTTTTTGGGCACCGAGAAGTACCCGGAGGCAGGCGAATACCAGCAATTTATTCGCAGCCACGGCGGCAGTCATAACGCGTTCACAGCGTTTGAGGACACCAACTATTTCTTTGATGTCGAAGCAGAGTTTCTGGAGCCGGCACTGGACCGGTTCGCCCAACAGTTTTCTCATCCGCTGTTCACGCCGGAACTGGTGGATCGTGAGCGCAATGCCGTCCACTCCGAGTACAGTTCCAAGCTTAAAGATGACGGCCGGCGCCTGCTTTCTGTCAGGAAGGCGGCGGGCAATCAGAAGCATGCCTTCAGCCAGTTTGCGGTCGGCAACCTGGAGACCCTGGAAAATACCGAAGGCAACCCGCTTCGGCCTGACCTGATTCGTTTCTGGGAAGAAAACTATTCGGCGAACATCATGACCCTGGCAGTCTACGGCCCACAGCCGCTGGATGAGCTGGAACGCATGGTGCAGGAGCGCTTTGGCGCCATCGCCAACCGTAACCTTGAACCCAAGGTTCACCCTCACCCGCTGTACGACACCTCCCGGTTGCCAGAGAAAGTGACAGCCGAGACGCTGAAAGACAATCGCAGCATGACGCTGTCTTTCCCGATCCCCTCTCAGCAGCGTTACTATAAAAGCAAACCCGCAGCCTACGTTGCCAACCTGCTGGGCCACGAAGGCCCCGGCAGCCTGTTTGACGTTCTGAAACGCGCAGGCATGGTAGAAAGCCTTTCCGCAGGCACAGGGATGGACACCGGCGAACACGCCACTCTCGACATCAGCATGTCGCTCACCCGGGAAGGCCTGGAACACCAGGATGAGATCATTGCCCTCACCTTTGAATATATAGATCGTATTCGTGACAACGGCATCAGCCAGCAACGCTTCAACGAGATGCGACAGCTGGCCATGATTGATTTCCGTTTCCGGGAACGCGCTGAAGCGCAAAGCGAGGCCATGCGACTGTCCAGACTCCTCAAGGACTATCCGCCTGAAGATGTTCTAAGCGCCCCCTGGCTGCTTGAGCGGTATGCCCCAGAGCAATACAGGGCGATCCTCAATCAGCTGAAACCAGCCAACCTTAAAGTCTGGATTGCTGCGCCCAACCTGGACGCGAGCGAGCCGAACCTCACGCGGTGGTATCAGACGCCCTGGGTCAGGACACCCCTGAACCTCGATAATCCGGCAGCTCCCAGCCTGGCTGAACAGCTTGCCCTGCCCGAATCCAACCCCTTTGTTCCAGAAGATCTCGAACTGGTGGGGGGGGATAGCATGGCTCACCCGGAGAAAATTGCCGAACTGGACGGACTGGATATCTGGTACGCCCGGGATACCCGTTTCGCCACTCCGAAAGCCAATCTGTTTGTCAGCCTGAGAACGCCGGCAGCGCGGGAATCCGCCCGGAGTTCAGTGCTCACACAACTGCTGGTGGACGCCATTAACACCAACCTCAACGCCTGGGCCTATTCTGCCCGGCTGGCCGGGCTGGACTACAGCGTCTACCCCCATCTTCGTGGTGTTACCATCCGTGTCGGCGGTTACAGCGACAAGCTGCACAAGCTGGCTAACCAGATACTGCTGGAGTTCGCCAATCCCGCCCTTACCGAACAGCGATTCAGGATCGCGCGACAGAACCTGATGGATGCTCTGGAAAACAAGAGCAAAGAACGGCCGGTGCAGCAGACTTCGGAATTTGTCCAAACCGCCTTGCTGGAAGGCACGTTTCCCGTGGAGGAGCGCCTGGCCGCTGCGCGCGACGTCACACTGAATGAGCTGAGGGGGTTTGCCGGCAGTTTCCTCGCCCGCACTGATCCCGTCATGCTCGCCCATGGCAACCTGACACAGGCCAGTGCCCTGAATATGGCCAGACAGGTACAGGCTCTGGTGCTGAACGATCACCAGCGTACCAACGTGGATCGGGCGCGAATTCGCCAGCTGCCGTCGGGCCAGACCGCCGCGCATCTGGCGGTTGAGCACCCCGATACTGGTTACACCTTATACCTGCAGGGCAACAACACTTCCTACGCGGAGCGAGCCCGGTATCGGTTGCTGGCACAAATCATCAGTAGCCCGTTCTATGAGGAAATCCGGACCACGCGCCAGCTCGGATACATCGTCTACGCGACCGCGTTCGAGATTCTGGAAACGCCCGCGCTCGGGCTGGTTGTGCAATCCCCATCCGCTGATGCATCTGCCATCGACTCGGCCGTCAAGGAATTCAGCCAAATCTTTGCGCAACAACTGGCGGAGATGGATGACACCCGGCTTAAGCGGGAAAAACAGGCGGTGATCAGCCAACTGCTGGAGCGTGACCGGCAACTGAGCGAAGTCTCCAGCCGATACTGGCGGGAGATCGACCGGGAAAATGCCGAGTTTAACAGCCGACAAGCCCTGGCCGACGCTATTCGGAACGTATCGCTGGAGGAACTGAAAGAGACCTTCGAACAGGCCATGCTTGAACGACAACGTGCTCTGCTGGTCACCACCGGAGGCGATGCCGTGAATGATGAGGCGATCCTTCAGATCCTGCGGGACCTGGGCCCTGTACCGAAGGATTGACGAGAGATACTACGAACCTGCCCGGCGATCATTCGCCTGCCGGGCAGGTTGTCGGGTTAACAAAGCCGGTTACAGATCCACCGCAAACTGATTGAAATACACCACAGACCCAGTGCCGGTCCCCACATTCAGAATGCTGAATGCCACCTTGCCCTTCTCCTGAATAAAAGCAAACTTGTCGCTTTCATTCTTTACTTCGTAGTTCTCGGTGTCGTTTTTCTTCTCGTTATACACAGACAAGGCTCCGTCCTGGCTGCCATGACGAATCTGGGCCATGGAGACAATAATCTGGGGAATATCCTTTGCCTTGTTGAACGTCAAAATCCAGATGCCCGAGTCGTTGGTGGGCAACATCACCTGCACAAAGCCTTTCTCGGCGCCATCCTGGTATTTAGAGCTGGCCAGGTCGTTCATGCCAACCCAGTAGGAGTACCAGTTGCCTTCCAGAGCAACGTCAATGGTGTCAAATACCTTGACCTTCACACTGTTGTCGGGATCACTGACACCCAGCTGTTTCACAACGGTAGTCAGCAGGGATTTCGTGCCCTCGCCGTAGGAGTCAAAGCCACCAAAACTCTGAGCCAGACTGGCCTGGGAGAAAGACACGACCAGCAACAGCGCAAGCAACTTATAGAACTTCATGCAGATTTCCTTTTTATCCGGTACTTGATCCGACGGCTCCGCGCCATCCCCTGCCTGAAAACAGGCCGAGCCTATGATAGTCAGCGACTACCCACGTGATCTACCCGGAAACGGCAAGACAGTGTGAACAAATGAAAAATGACGCCCTTGAGCCCGCTGCCTCAGGCCGTTATCATACCGCCTCCTTTACGAAGCCCCCGTAGCTCATCTGGATAGAGCGTCCCCCTCCTAAGGGGAAGGTAGCAGGTTCGAGTCCTGCCGGGGGTACCATTCTATTTTCAGGCTGCCCGCGGATCCGTTTCCCCTACCCCGGGCTGACCTCGGTGCCCGTCGCGAAATGCCACCAGACTATCCACTTCGGAAAAGTCCACCAGGTCACGGAAATCCAGCCAGTCCACCAGACAATAGAGACAGATGGCGGGATAGTTCCACTGTTCAAACTGCCCCGCTTCCACCATAGCTGCCAGGGTTCGCAACGTTGTCATGATGCGTTCGCGCTGAAGGTTGTAGAACATCGCATCCTGGCTGGTATCGATTCCGGACCTCTCAGAAAGCAGCATAGTTACCGCAGAATCGTTGGCGCCATCAATCAGCGTTAACTGGTTCTCCTGGTCCCAGGTGAGGGCGTCAAGCCCAAGCTTCTGACCAAGATAACGGGCGATAACCCGTGAGTCATAGAGCTCCTGATCGCCATCAATCAGTACCGGGATTTTCAGGGTGGGATTAGTACGCCGCAGCTCATCACGGCCTTCACCATAAATATCGAGATTGATGAACTCGTACGGTTCATCGCTCAGCAGGAGCCGAATGCGGCGTACGTAGGGCGACGTGGTAGATCCAATCAGTTTCATGATACCTCCAGGGAGCCAGGGTCAGGACCCCAGTAAGGATTCAGGGTCTGTATAGGGGTGCCCGGTAGCGTCTGCGACTTCCCGATAGGTGACTTTCCCCGCAGCGACATTGAGACCGGCCTTCAGGTGCGGGTCTTCCTTCATTGCCCGGTCAGCCCCCTTGTTGGCCAGCGCAACAACATAAGGCAAGGTCACGTTGTTCAAGGCCAGCGTGGATGTGCGCGCGACGGCGCCGGGCATGTTGGCAACACAGTAATGCACAACGCCATCAACAATGAAGGTGGGATCATCGTGCGTGGTTGCCCGCGAGGTTTCAGCACAACCTCCCTGATCAATGGCCACATCAACAATCACGCTGCCCTCGGGCATCCGGCGAATCATATCCCGGGTAATGAGTTTCGGAGCCGATGCACCCGGAATAAGCACGCTGCCAATAACCAGATCGGATTCAGTGACCGCCTGGTCAAGCGTCTGAGTAGTTGAGAACAAGGTGGTCAGACGATTCCCATATCGATGATCGAGTTCCCTGAGCACGTCCATATTGCGATCCAGTACTGTCACCTGGGCCCCCATACCGATGGCCATGGCAATGGCATTCTGACCAACCACGCCCCCGCCAACCACCGTTACTCGCGCCGGTGGGACACCGGGCACACCTCCCAATAAGACGCCGCGACCTCCCATGGCCTTTTCCAGGCAGTGAGCCCCCGCCTGAATGGCCATTCGTCCGGCCACTTCCGACATGGGTGCCAACAAGGGCAAATGGCCGGTACGGTCAGTCACGGTTTCGTACGCGATACAAGTGGCCCCAGAGCGCACCAGGTCGTCAGTCTGCGGTTTGTCCGGCGCCAGATGCAGATAGGTGAAAAGGGTGTGCTCCGGCTTCAGCATCGCCCGCTCTTCAGACTGGGGCTCCTTGACCTTCACGATAAGCTCGGCCAGCTCGAAAACTTCCCTGGGGCTTTCCACAATGTGTGCCCCTGCCTGCCGATAATCCTCATCGGAAAAGCCGATGGCGACACCTGCACCAGTTTCGACCAAAACCTTGTGTTTATGGCCACACAATTCATGAACCGCCGCTGGCGTCAAACCAACCCGATATTCGCGGTTCTTGATCTCCTTCGGTACACCAATCTTCATGCGCTACCTCCTTACGGCCGGCCCAAATGGACCTCTGTTGCAGTGTAGTCAAGGCTATCGGTCAGCACTCACTCCTGATAAATCATCTTGCGCGTCATGCCTCCGTCCACCACAAAATTCTGCCCGGTGACGAAGCCAGCCTCGGAGGAAATCAGGTAAGCCACCAGTGTAGCGATGTCTTCGGGCCTGCCAACGCGGCCGGCCGGATGCTGCTGGTGATCCGCTTCTGACAGAGGCTCGACAGCCTGCTCGCTTCCCTGCCAGTCGCGGGTATCTATCCAGCCCGGGCTGATACAGTTCACCCGTATTTCTGGTCCCAGGCTAATGGCCAACGCATGGGTCAGTGCCACAAGGCCGCCCTTGGTGGCGGCGTAGGCTTCAGTATCCGGCTCTGATTGCAGGGCCCGTGTGGAGGCCATATTCACAATCACGCCCCTCGCCTTTCGGAGATGCGGTATCGCATGTTTGCTCACCAGAAACGGCCCGGTCAGATTGACATCCATTCGACGCTGCCACTGTTCAAGGCCCAGTTGTTCTATCGGGCCGGTATGAGGGTCCGCAATGCCAGCGTTGTTAATAACGGCATTCAGGCCACCACCCCAGTGCACCGTTTGGGAAATGATATTCTCAACATCCGCTTCGCTGGCAACGTCGCCTGCCAGAAACACGACTTCACCCTCTGCGTTGGCAACCAACTGTTCACCTACGGCTTGGTCAGTATCACAGAATGCCACTTTCCAGCCCGCCGCCGCCAGGTGCAGCACTATGCCTCGGCCAATTCCCTTCGCGCCTCCTGTCACCAGGACTACCTTTTGCATTCGTTCCAAGTCTGCCTCCAACGGTTTCGGTTCCGTCATTACTATTCGGCGGGCTTTGCGCCGGACGGATTGATTGCTGCAGTTTAGCAGCAACTGATTGATACGGTTTTCGCCGAAGGCTGTATCAACAGGTTAGAATGCCCGCCTGCCCACACTACCGGAAACCAACCATGGCCCGCTTTAACGAAATTGGCACCGCAACCATCCCCGGCAACGGCACCTGCTTGCGACTGCTGCAACGTAATGACGAGTTTTCCATCAAGATTGCAGGCGCCCCGGGTGAACTGATGAACAGCCGCTTACATGGTTCGGAGGATGCACTCGCCACCCTCGCCTGTGAACGCCTGAGCCATCTGCCCGCGCCACGGATCCTGATTGGCGGGCTGGGTATGGGCTTTACCCTGGCGGCAGCGCTTTCGGCTACAGGCGATCAGGCTCAGGTGACGGTGGCAGAGCTGGTTCCCGAGGTAGAAACCTGGAATCGCGGACCATTGGGCGCAGCCGCCAGCTACCCTCTGGACGATCCCCGAGCCGCCGTTCACATTGGCGATGTGGCAGAACTTTTGCGGCAGGGCGATGGCAACTGGGACGCCATCTTGCTGGATGTGGATAACGGTCCGGAAGGTCTTACCCGTAAAGAAAACAACTGGATCTACTCTCCGGAAGGCATCGCCGCCGCCCAGAAATCCCTGAGCAACGACGGCATTCTCGCCTACTGGTCGGCCGGTCCGGAACAGGCCTTTACCGAACGCTTGCGGCGCGCTGGCTTTTCGGTGGAACCCGTTGTTGTGAGAGCCCTGCGTCCGGGTAAAGGCGCCCGTCACACAATCTGGCTGGCGTGGTAATTTAGGGGATGGCGGGCGATTCCCGATCGGTTTGTTGCCATACGGTCATTCGAAATACAGGTTCAGGTGTACTAGGGTTACTGATGAAGCCGCTATGTTTTGACGAGGATCTGGTCCTCGGCGAAACACTCAGGAGGTCTTTCCATGAAACCCTCAGTGAGTATTACCGGTGAACAGGAAGCCCATAAAGTAGCCGCAATATTCGAGACAGAAACCGATGCCAACGGCGTTGCAAGGGTGCTGTCGCAGGAAACCAGTCTGGATCACGAGCAAGTCATTGTTGTAAGCCCCCAGGACCAACACTCGGGTGAAGAGCTGGAGCCAGAGAATCAGGGCATATGGCAAACGCTGGTGCGTTCGCATCTCTGGCTCGGTATCGGCGGTGCAGTCGCAGGCTTTATTGTGTTCCTGATACTGAGCGCTATCGGCGTGGGGTTTATTGCCCAGAATGGCGTGGTTGCCGCAGCCGTTCTTGCGGCGCTCGGCCTGATACTTGGACTGTTGGTGGCTGGAGGCGTTACGCTCCGGCCTGATCACACACCCTATGTTGCCAAAGCGCAGTCAGCTCTGCGGGAGGGTAAGTATGTACTGACCGTGCATGCCTGCAGTTCTGAGCAACTCAAGGAGGCCACCACCGTTCTGAAAAACCGGAACGTCCAGTTAGTGCGCACTATCTGAGCCTTCTATCCCGGAGCCACGTCGTTGGTAGCAACCAGGCCACGGTGGCCAGTAGCCAGCGGACCAGCAACAACAGAGGCAGGAGTACCAGGAACCATCCTGGTATCTGCACCATCCAGGCCGGCACACCCAGTGCCCGGGCAGCGCCGGCGAATACGTCGTTCAGTAAGGCGGGGTGTTTGACAACCACGTAAGCCAGCGCAGCTATGGCCGGCCACTTTGCGTTGCTAACCATCACCGAAGCCATGCGCCCGGCCCGGGCCAATCGGAAAGAATAGGCAGCTGAGCGGGCGGTGACACTGGAGGCTCTTGCGGTACTGGCCGCTGCCCGACCCGCTTTCAGGAATTTCACCGCGCTGCCAATAATCAGCGCGTCTACGGCGGCCCAGCCGACATCTTCCATGCGGATCGGCTGATCGGTACGGTACCGGGATTCCAGTGTCCGGATGCCACTGGTGAAGAACTGAGTAACGCCCTCTGTAATCCGCTCCGTCCAGATCCACTCTATGTTATTGCCATCGGCCCCCACCACGAACTGGCCGGTGAAATCCTGCCCTTCTTTATTGGCGAAGTTGACGGCGTACCAGGCTCGCTGCTCCGGAGTCAGGGCTTGCCCGGTGCCTGCCACCCGGTTCACCATTTCAATCGATCCAACCGGGTTCTGATAAAAATGCATCACCGGGGGAATCAGATACTCGCCATGGGCTCGCAGGGCCTGCCGAAATTCCGGTTCTTCACCAAACAGATCCATTACAAACCTGGTCCACTCGGGGTATACCTGCAACGCGGCCTGAGCTTTCAGCAACAGCAGGCGGTCGTCCCGGTAATCCAGCAGGAGCGCCTGCAGAGCCAAGGCTTCGTCCAGCAGCGGTGATTCTGTACCGAATACGTTCTGTGCATGCAGGCGCACCAGCCGTTCTTCAACCGGTTGCGGTTGCAAGCGTACTGACACCAGAACTGCCACAACCAACGCGAAGAGCGCCAGCCACAATATTCGCCGTCTGGGCCGGGAACGGAACAGTGCGGACTCTGTCATTCAGTACTCCTGCAGCAAAACCTCAGTCTACATGGAAAAGCTCCGACATGAAGGCTGACACATGTCAACATCGGTTACAGAAAACAACTCTAGATGGGTATACCCATTGCAAAAAACGGATACCATACCCTTATAACCTCGCTTTCGTCCGACGGCACCTATGGATATCTTCGAGCAGAAACGGCGCATCATCACCACCGCCATTGTTGCGGTTGTCCTCACGGGAATCAGTATTGCCGTGGTGGTCTCCACGCCCCTGATCAATCAGATCCATACCCAGGCCGCAGACGCGGCGAGCCAGGTGGCCGATGCCAAGGCCGAGAACGTTCGGGCGGTTTTCGATCAGCATCAGGATCTGGCCCGACAAACCGCCAGCCGCTCTGAACTGGCGCGGGTTATGGTCGAATACAACAGGGGAAACCTGGCACTCGCTGACTTGCGGACCTTTTCTCGCCCCAGGCTTGACGATGCCGCAAAAAACATCGACAACCTTGCCGCCATCGTCCGGTTTGATGCCAGTGGCGCCGAAGTTGTGCGCGTCGGGCCTCTGGACGATCAACTTCCCGCTGACCTGCCTATGCCCTCCGGGCTTGATATCCAGTCCTACCCGGTAGGGGTAAATAACGAAGCGAGGCCGTTACTGCACGTCATCGCTGCGATACGCGTGGATGAACAGATCGTAGGCTATGATCTTCTGCTGTTCGAACTCTCCTCACTGATTCCCATCTTTCGCGTGGATGCGGACTCCAGTCTGTGCCTGCTTGATGTCGAGAGAACGCGGCGACTGATCTGGACCGAGGGCAGTCATCAGTTTCAATTGACAACACCCAATGGTTGCCTGGCCGAACAGGAAGGTATCGATTACAAACCAGACCTCGACTTTTTCCGGGCTTCGCTTCCAGACGGCACCCGTGTGCTGGCATTCATAAGACTAGTGGAAGGATATGGCTGGGAAATCCATATGAATGCCAGGACTTCCAGTGTGTTCGGTAAAGTGATCGAAGACATTGTTATCAGCGTTGTGCTGATACTCATGCTCTCCGCCCTTGCCGGCACAATGGCCTGGCGTTCACTGATGCCGATTGTGCATGCACTGGTCAACCAGGCCTCCCAGATTGCCCGGTCTACCGATGAGCTTCGGCTGGCCCAGCAGGTCTTTAACCACACCCACGAAGCCATCGTGATTTGTGACACCGGTTTACAGGTTATTCGTGCTAACCCGGCCTTCAACGAGATTACCGGCGCAACAACGAAGACACTTCGCAATACAAACCTGATGGCATTTATCGACAGTGACAGATGCAAGGAGATAGACCGGGAAGAAATCCACCGGCATCTTGTCGCAGAAAATGCCTGGCAAGGCGAGGTCTGGCTGACCGGGCCCGATAATGATCCGTTCCCCAACCTGCTGACGGTTTCGCCGGTACGCAATGCCCGGGGACAAATCCAGCAACTGATCCTGACCTTCAGCGATATTACCGCACGGGTACAGGCAGAAAAGCAGATGTTCCGGCTGGCACATTTCGACAAACTCACTGGCCTGCCAAATCGCACGGCCCTGGAAACCCACCTGGAACAAGCCATCGAGCAGGCACGGCGCCAGCATCATCACTTCGCCCTGATGTTCCTGGATCTGGACAAATTCAAACCGGTAAACGACACCATGGGCCACCAGGCTGGCGATGAGCTGCTACGGAATGTCGCGAGAAGGCTCAAGCACAGTATTCGGGCCAATGATGTGGTGGGGCGCCGGGGTGGGGATGAGTTCGTGATCATAACCGGGCCATTGACCAACGATGCCGATGCCCAACCCATTGCTCGCAAAATGATCCAGGTGCTGAATGAGCCGTTTCACATTCAGGGCCAGACTGTGCACATTGGTGCCTCGGTGGGTATCGCCTTGTACCCGGACAACGGCCAGACCGCTGAGCTTCTACTGGCCACCGCCGACAAGGCCATGTATTCCGTGAAAACCAGCGGCAGGAACAACCTGGCGTTTGCCTGACCGGCAACTAACTCTGCTCATACTCCTGTACCAACTGGTGCAGGAAATAGCTGCCGGCGGAACTGAGGAAATAGCGCCCCGCCCCGGAGCGAAACAGCAGGTTCCGTTTTTCCAGGTAATCCAGCGCTTCGCTCAACCCTTTCTCGAAACGGGCGGCCCGAAGGATGTCCTGATACTCCTCATCCGCCCCCAGATTTGCCAGATCCTGCTCGTTTAAACCGGCTTCCGGCCGCCCCAGGTAATCCAGATCTCTGCCGCTTCGGGCAAAGTAACGGCCGATCAGAAGCAATACCACCTGCACCCGGAAGGCATTTTCGTCGTGCTCTTCGCTTTCATCGTCGCTGCTTTCTTTCAGGAAGAAAAACGCGCCGGTTTCGTTGAACACCAGTTCGCTGCCCAGGTGTTCATAGAAGGTGCGGAAATGCGAAAGATGATTGTATAGCAGGTTGTATAACGGATTGGCCCGCAGTTCGGAACGGTTGGCATCCCATACATCCCGAACGATCACGCGGCCAGCCTGGAATTCCCGGTAGATAGCAGCACTGTGAGCCGGCAGGATCTGCTCAAAGCTGCTGGCTTGTGGTTCGTTCAGGTTGTTTTCTGCATCCCGGGTTTCTACGAAATCAGGCATGTTCTGGCTCTTGTTCGGTGTGGGTCGTAGTGGTTTCTAGGCGGCGTTTTCGGTAAACAAACTGCTCGCTGTCCGGCGCCTGTTCCAGGGTGCGGAAGCGGTTGGTCGTCGTCACCTGCATACCCTCGGGCGGAGAATTAACCAGCCGGTTCAATGCCGCCAGCAGGTCCGGGAAGCGATAGCCCGGAATAAAACCGTCCAGCCGACCATGAAGCTCCCGTACCAGGTCCGCCGTGGGCCGTAGTTCCAGCGTTTCCAGCCACTTATACAATTGGTTGATGCGCTGAAGGTCTACCCGGCTTTCGCGGCCGCTTCCGGCCACTTCCTGCAGTACCGGCACTTCGGATTGGCGGCGCAGATCGCTCAGGCGCAGCTCCAGTTCGCTGAACAACAACTGGTAGTAGCTCGACGACTGGCCAAAGGCATAATGCTTGGGCCGCTGCTGTGCCCGCAGGCCCACCAGGAAGCCGGTGCTGCGGGCAAAATCGCCGCCTTCGAGCCATTTTCGGCGCAGGCTGAGGGTTTCGGTGTCGTCTTTGAGCGCACGCAGCTTGCCGTAGAAATGCTCCATGGCGTTGTACTGAGCCATACCCCGGCGGGTTTTGCGCAGGAAGTGTTCGACCTCCTGGGCCACCGCCTGAATGGGCTTGTACAGGGCGTTCAGGCTGATAGAGGAACGGAACAGCTGATCCGCCAGGCTGTGGTCATCGTGGCCCTCCAGCAGGCGCACCATGGCTTCCAGGGTTTCGAACAGATTGCTGCCGTCAGGCAGCCGGGTGTCCGGGTTCAGGAACACCAGCGTGGGTTTGATATGGCGTTCATAAAGGGTCACGATCTGCTCAAACAGATTCTGGCGGAACTCCAGGTACTTCTCCGGCGCCCGGCTGGCATCACCGGACAGGTCCGCCAGCTGGGCACTGATGGTCTGCATGCGCAACACGTTCTGGCGCAACAGGCCGATCAGTTGGCTGACCCGCTCGTTCAGATCGTCCCGCAGCTCGGTGTAATCCGGATCAGCATCACTGAAACTGCTGGTTTCCAGGCGATTGCGCACATCCCGAAGAGTCACCAGATGGCCGCGCAGGCGGGCGTCAGTAAGCTCCTGGTAGAGCGAGGCGTTACAGGCCCGCATCAGATTGATCAGTGCGTCCTGAAATACCAGCCGGCGTTCGCCGTCGGCCTTGATGATGTCGATGATCAGCCCACTGCGAAACAGATTGTCGGTGTTCAGGGCCAGCCGCACGCGCTCCCGATCGGCCTTGCCCAGGCCTCGAGTGTAATCCATCACCTCGGCCACCAGGTCGCTTTCCCGGATGAACCGGGCTTCATTGCGGTCCATGCGCTCGATCATCCGGAACAGGATTTTCGGGTGCTCAAACAGCAGCCGGGTGGTGTCCAGGGTGCTGAAGCGTTTACTCATCCACCGGCTCCAGCAAGCTGTTCTGGGTCTGGTCTGCCCAGTGGCTCAGCGGTTCACCACCAGTAAAACCTTCCGCGCCGCCCCAGAACACCAGAGTGCGTTCCTTGCTGTAGGGCCGCGCGGTGCGCATCTGCCCCACTTCCAGGTGCCGGCCAATCAGGTAGATCACTTCTGCGCTGGCGCTGTGGGTAGCGGCAGAGAACAGGTTGAATCCCTGCTTGCGCAGCCGTTCCAGCAACGACGGCATCTGGCTGATATCCACGCTGGCAAGTTCGTCGAGCACCATGGGGAATGACAGCTGCACGCCAGGGTACAGCACCCGCTTGAGCAGGCGGTAAACCAGCTCCAGGTTGATCAGCGCGGTAGTAGAGGTGGATTGGCCTTTCTTGTCCAGATTGGCGGCGTTCTCCTTGCGGGTGCGGTAGGAAATGCCGGTGATTACCTTGTCCATGGTGAGGCGCTTGCTGCCGCCCTGCTCCCCGAAAAAGTCCGCTACAAACACCCTAAGGCGGTCGTAGAAAGCATCGGACTGAAGCTTATTGCCATACGGATCAATGTTGTTGGCTTCTTCCACCAAGTTACGGAATTTCGGATCGGTGTGAATATCCACCCGGATTTCCACCAGATCGTTGATGCGAACGCCGTCCAGCTCCCGATTGAGCTGGGCCTCAAAGCGGGCGATGTGTTCATGATTGGATTTCAGGGCCTGACGATAACTGGCCACAGTTTCGTTATGGATACCAACCTGCTGCTCCAGTACACTCCAGCGCTCGGCCATGCCGGCGAACAGATCTGAAAGGCTCTTGAAGGTGCTTCGGATAACAGATGATGCCGGGCTGTCTTTCTGCAATTCGCCTTCGGTGTCTTCATGGATACCCAGGTACACAAACTGGCGAAGGTGGTCGAGAATGTTGCGGCGCCGCTCTTCCAGATCATCCAGTTGGCTTTGCAGGTTGTCGAAGGCGGCCGCCGATACGCGATCAATGTTCAGCGGCTGCTCCGCTTCCACCGCTCTCAGGTGCGGGAAGCGGTGTTCCACAGTGCCGACACTTTTACTCAGGGCCGCCAGCTCGCGCTCCCGCTCTTCGATGCGATCTTTCTCCGCTTTTGCTTTCGTGGCTTTCGCCTGAACCGCGTCCTGTTTTTCCTGCTCCAGTCCGGCCTGCTCGTCGAGCTTGGCAAGCTGTTCTTCCGCCGCCTGTTTCTCCTCGGTGGCATCCCGCAGGGTGGTGGCCGCCGCCGGGTAGCGCTGGAGCGTTTCCAGATCTTTCTCGATAGACCGGATTTCTTTCTCCGTGCGCTCGATCAACTGAGGTCGGTCGTGTTCCTGGTTGGCGGTGTCGGCCAGCTCTGAGCGTTCTTTCTCCAGGCCGTGCAGCTCACCTTCAATATGATGGCGTTGCTCGGCAAAGTTGGTGTGCCGGGCCGGCTGGCTCTGGTACTCAGTATCAAACCAGTCAAAGCCGCGATCGTTGGGGGCAAACAAGCGAGCGAAGGCTTCAATGGTGGCTTTGCTATCGGCATCCAGATCCTGGCCGGGGCTCGCCATCATCAGCCGGGGATCAACCGCCCGCAATGGCGCGGCGGTGGCTTCGTCCAGCTGGTTCTGCAGCTGCCACTGCTGTTTGCTTTCCCGGTCTTTCAGAGTATCCAGCTTGCGCTCCAGCTCCTGCTTCTTGCGCTGAATCTGCTCCAGTCGGATCTCCGCCTGGGCGGCGCTTTTCAGGGCAGCAAGGTGGCCTTTCTTGCTTTCCAGTTCTTCGGTCTGGATCTCGGCAATTTCCTGCAGGGTCATGTCGCCATACTGCGAGATCAGCAGCTCACCGTCTTTCTGGCTCTGTTCGGCCTGCTTGATACGCCGATCTGCGGAGCGAATCTCGCCCTTCAAACCGCTGGCATCCTGCTCCAGTTTTTTCAGGGTTTGCAGCACGTGGCGCAGAGTTTCGTTCTGTTCGTTATACGCCTCCAGCGCTACCCGGCGTTTGGCAGCAATATCAGCCAAGGCGTTGGTCACCCCGTCCCGGAAGGCGGCGAACTCGTGCTGGCTGCGCAGCAGATTCTGGTAGGCCTGGTAGTCCCGGTTCAGCTTCTCAAACCTTGGTCGCTCCTTCTCGATTCGGTTGAGCTGGCTTTGCTGCTGTTTCAGTTGGTCGTGGCGGTTCAGGAAATCGTCGATGTTGAAATCAAAGGCGTCATCGGCGAACTTCTTGTCCGCCTCGATGATGCTGGCCACCGCATTGGCCATGGCCTGGTCGTCGGCTTTCATCTCGAACAGCAGCAGAATCAGGGTGCGCAGGGACTGCACCCGGCGCTCATCCGATTCCCCCAGCGGCAATACAGAATAGCGAACCGCGTCGGCGTTCATCAGCTCACTGCTGTAGAGCATGGATTTGAGTTTGGCCGGGTCGCTGACCAGTTTCGTGTCTTTGGAGAGCTTTTTCAGGGCTTCCGACAACCGGCTGAACGACAGCTCCGGCACAGCCTGGCCAATGCCGTCTTCATCGTCGCCGTCCCAGAACAGCGGCCGTAGCTGGTCGTAACTTACCGGTACAAAGGCACGGCCATAGCTGAGCTGACTGGCGTTGTCCCGGTACAGAATCTGGCAGTGGGTGCCGGCCGGGTTCTCCGCTTCCATGATCAGGAAACTGAACTGACTGGGGAAATAGTGCTGGTAGCTTTCCTCGTTGGTGTAGAAGCTGCCGGCGCTGGCGTTTCGGAAGGCAAATTTCTTGCGGCTGTTCTTGAAGTTGTTTTCCGGCAACAGGAACAGGCGCAGGCTGTTCAAAAGGCTGGACTTGCCCAGGTTGCCCGGCCCCAGAATCAGGCCGTGGTTGTCCACCGGAATTTCCACGTAACAGAAGCCGGCGGAATCCACCAACACCAGGCGGCGAATGCCGAAGTTAAAGGTGCTCGCGCTCGCCTGTGAATCACTCATCCAGAATCATCTCCTGCTCCATGAATTTGCCGGTGGCCCGGAAGGCCTGCGCCAGCGACACAAACCCCAGATCTTCCGCCAGCGACAGGGCCTTTGTAAACCTTTCGGTGGCGTCCGGGGTTTTGCGGAAACGGCTCAGCCAAGGTTGCCAGTCAGCCGGCTGCAGATAGCAGGCCTTGTCGCCCAGTGCCGATCGCACCGATGAAAACATCTGCAGGCCGCCGGCATCGTAATCAAAGGCGCAGAGCACCTCATCGTAACCGGTCAGCCAGTTCAAATCCGCAGTACCGGTAATCCGATTGCCGCCACCGAGCACGACATCGCTGTTTGTGAGATCAACTGTCTGGCCCAGGCAGTCACCGGCAAAGGCCAGCATCTGGCGGTAGTAATAGAAATTTCGCTCGTTCTCCACCACCAGCACCCGGGGCGCTGGCCGAAAACCGATATCCACCGAATCTCCGGTAATCACCACCGAATCCGGCCGGTTGCCTGTCAGGGCGTGATGATACACCAGCAGAAAACTCACATCGGTGCCGTGGCGGTGGGAATCGCCCTTCTTCGCCGCATCTACTCTGCTAACGGGCGAAGCGGCCTGTTGCTGCAGCGCCGCAAATGCAACTTCATCAAGGATAGTTACCCGCCAGCGACTAACGCCAACTTTCTCAGTGGCGAAAAGTTCCCGATGCCGCCGGCGCAAGGCATCCGGCAGTTTTTTCAGAAAGGCCTCGTAGTTGATCGCCTGGCCCTTAAGGATTTTCGGGAGGTAGTTCTTCAATAGCTCACCTGTTCGCAGATTGTTATTATCGGTCTACCAAAATATGACACCTTATGAGCCACGGAGGGCCCATGCCAACCATCAGTGAATTCTTCGGCATTCTGATACGGATGTATTACGATGACCATAATCCTCCCCATTTTCACGCTTATTATGGGGAACACGAGGCCATCATTCTGATCGAAACGCTGGAGATTGTTGAGGGCAAACTGCCCAAAAGAGCCAAAGCGATGGTTATCGAATGGGCCTTTGAACACCGGCAGGACCTTATCGCAGACTGGCGCCTTGCCTAGCTGCACCAGCCACTGAAGAAGATAGAGCCATTGGAATGAACAGCATGCCCAGAGTCACCCATGTGGAAGCCAAGGCCGATTACGTACTGGCCGTCACCTTCGATGATGGTACTCACGGCGAGATCAGCCTTGCAGATCGTTTGTTTGGCCCGATGTTCGAGCCCCTGAAAGACCCGGCATTCTTTGCTCAAGCAAAGGTTGATGAGTTCGGAGCCATCTGCTGGCCCAATGAAGCAGACATTGCCCCGGATGCTCTCTACCGCAAAATCAAATCTGAACAAACTGGAACAGTATGTCGCTGAAGTACAAGATCGTACCCGTCACCCCCTTTGAACAAAACTGCACCCTGCTCTGGTGTACCGAAACCCACAAAGCAGCGGTGGTGGACCCTGGCGGGGACCTGGATCGCATTCTGGCGGCAGCCGAGGACGAAGGCGTGATTCTGGAGAAGATCCTGCTCACCCACGCCCACATAGATCACGCCGGCGGCACGGCGGAGCTGGCCAAATCCGCGGGGCTGCCCATTGAAGGCCCACACAAGGACGACAACTTCTGGATTCAGGGCCTGGCCATGCAGGCACAGATGTTCGGGTTTCCGGCGCCGGAGGTGTTCACGCCCAATCGCTGGCTGGAAGACGGCGACACCGTCACCGTGGGCAATGAAACCCTGGAAGTACTGCACACGCCGGGCCACACCCCAGGCCATGTGGTATTTTTCCATCGAGGCTCAAAACTGGCCCAGGTAGGTGACGTGCTGTTCAATGGTTCCATTGGCCGCACGGATTTCCCGAAAGGCGATTACAACACCCTGATTCACTCCATCCGGGAAAAGCTGTTCCCTCTGGGGGATGACGTGAACTTCATCTGTGGCCACGGGCCCATGTCTACGTTCGGCCAGGAACGAGCCACCAATCCGTTTGTGTCTGATCACCGGGGCTGAACGCCCCGGTAAAATCGCCCACTTCAGCTCTGGGACAGGCGGAACTGCTCGATGGTTTTGCGCAGGGTTTCCGCCATGGCCAGCAGATCCCCTGCAATCCGCGCGGTCTCCTGGGCATCGCTGGAAGTCTGCTCGGCAGAGCGGCTGATCTCAATCACGTTCTGATTGATGGAGTCAGACACCTCACTCTGCTCGTTAGCCGCACTTTCCATTTCTTCATTCAGGCCAGTGATTTCACGCACGGCTGCAGCAATGGTTTGCAGCTCGGTTTCCACTTTCAGAATTGAATCCACCTGGTGCTGGGCGAGTTCCGAGGCATGGCGCATGGTACCGACACAATCCACCACCTCTTTCTTCAGTCCCTCAATGGTGTGGCGAATCTCCTCAGTAGACGCCTGAGTGCGCGAGGCAAGCGCCCGGACCTCGTCCGCGACCACAGCAAAGCCCCGGCCCTGCTCACCGGCTCTGGCCGCTTCAATCGCCGCGTTCAGGGCCAGCAGGTTGGTCTGGTCTGCAATCTCGGAAATCAACTCCAGCCGTGAGGCCATTTCCGTGGTCCGTTGATCCAGCTGCTCAATTCGCTGGGCTCCGTTCTGCACTTCTGCATTCAGAGACTCAATACCCTTCACGGCATTTCGCACCAGATTCTCCCCGGTTTCTGCAGATTTGGCGGTATCAGCAGATTTCCGTGCGGTGGTCACCGCATTCTCGCGAACCTGCACGGCGGAAGCCGCCATCTCAGTGGTCGCACTGGCCACCTGGTCGGTGTTTTCTTTCTGGGCAAGAACTTCCCTTTCTGTGGTCTCTGCTTTACCGGCAATGGTACGGGCCGCCGCTTCCACCTGCTCTGCGCTATCCATCACGGTATGCATGCTGGCGCGAATCTTTGCAACCATCCGATTGAAAGCACGGGAGACCGAGCCGATCTCGTCGTTTCGGGTTACGTCCAGTTCAATGGAGAGATCCGAATTACGGGAAATTTCATCCATTCGGTCGTGCAGCCGACGCAAGCGGGAAAACACCAGCCGCCCCAATACCACGGCAGTCAGTATGAAAATAACCACAAAGATCAGAATCTGAATACCGCCACTCACCATCAACTGCTGCTGCAGGCGCGCGTCACTTTTCGCCAGAGAATAGTCGACTCGAATAGCGCCAAGCACGTCCCCTTCCTGGGCCTGGTGACAGCCGAGGCAGTTCACGCCCTGATAGTTTTCGCTGGCAATGACCGGCTCGATCAGCGTGTAGACACGACCCGCGTCGTTCTCGGAATAGTGTTCTACCCGCTCACCATCCAACGCTTTCATGTCCAGTGGCTCACGGCGTTGTTCGGCGGCATTCCCTGCACCGTACATGGCATTCAGCTGATCGCTGCGGATCACCCGGACATCCAGTACGTCCTCGGGAGCCATCACCTTCTCCCGCAGAACATCGCGGTTATTAATGGTACCTGTCACCATCATGGTGTTCAGGCCATCGAAAAAGGACTTTGCCAGACCGTCCACATATTTGTGGCTGTACTCTTCGAGGTGGGCTCGCTGGGACTGGGCGCTGTAAACAACCGTAAACACGAGAATGACGGTGAAAGCCGCTGCCAGTGCTGCCAGCAACAGAAAACGGATTGAGTATTGTTTTTTCATGTGACCCCGACAACGGAAGATGATCTGGACATCCAAGAGTAATGACGGCGAATTGGCGCATAACTTTATAGATATGAATCAATTTTTTTATGACGCAGATCATCCCGACGCCCGCTCTATGACATTCGTTGCAATGTTTTACATTCGTCCCGGCACACTCAAACCAGAAGGCAAGTCAGGTTGGCCCGAAACCTGCTAGGTCTGATGCATCACGGGCTAATTCCGATATATCCGGCAGAGATTTTCCGTTCAGGGGAGATAACCATGTCATTGCTGACATCACTATTACAGGCCAGCACGCGTTTTCAGCAAGCCATGGACAACCGTGCGCCGCGCACTGACGCACCCGCCGGTAAAACCAATGAAGGCGCCGCCGCAGGTGAGCCCCAGAGCAGCAACGACGACCGATTCACACCATCCCAGAGGCAGGATCGCAACCCGGCCAGTCAGAAAACCCGGCAACTGCCACTGACCCAGTACAAACAGACGGTTGCCCAGGATTTGTCCTACGTTCGAGAAACCCTGCGGCACAAACTTGCCGAGTACAACGTGCACCCGGCAACCGCATTGAGCGTAAGCAAAACCGAGCAAGGCAGTATTCAGCTGGACGGTAAAATACCCGACCAGGTGCGGGAGAGGATACAACAGGATCTCAACAACAACCGGGGCTTTGGAGAGGCGCTGAGCCGCTTGAGTGTGACCGAACCCACCCTGCATTTCATGGATAACGCACTCAAGCTCAATCAGGCTTATGGGGTGAACAATTCCCTGCTGGATTCACTGCTCAGCGAGAACCAGCAGTTCAACGGGCTGCAAGACGTCATTCACCGCTACGACAGCCTTCGCCGCACCGCCACACCCGCCGAGACGGGTATCACAGCGCAGCAACGCTACGCCTTCAGCCTGAACACCCGGGCCTGAAGCCCGGGTTCAAAGCAGCGATTTCACACCTGAAACGGCGCCGGATCGCCCTTGCCCACCCGCGTAACTTCGGGCACATCACCGGTAAAGTTAACCACCGTGGTGGCTTCCATACCGCAGAAGCCGCCATCGATAATCAGATCGAGCTCATGCCCGAGGATCTCGCGGATGTCGTAAGGGTCGGTCAACGGTTCGGTTTCGCCCGGCAGAATCAGGGTGCTGCTCATAATCGGCTCACCCAGCTCACCCAGCAACTCCCGGACTATCTCATTGTCCGGAACCCGGATACCGATAGATCGACGCTTGGGATGCAACAAACGGCGAGGCACCTCGCTGGTCGCGTCCAGAATGAAAGTGTACGGGCCCGGGGTAAAATTCTTCAGCAACCGGTATTGGGTATTGTCCACCTTGGCATAAACCCCGATGTCTGACAGGTCACGACACACCAGGGTGAAGTTGTGCTTGTCGTCCAGGCGCCGAATCCGCTTGATACGGTCTGCCGCCTGCTTGTCACCAAGGTGACAGCCCAGGGCGTAACCTGAATCGGTGGGATAGACAATCACCCCACCCTTGCGCAAAATCTCCACCGCCTGCTTGATCAGACGCTTTTGCGGTGTTTCCGGGTGAATCTGAAAAAACTGGCTCATCCATTAGCTCCTTGTTGAAGCTTCTTGTCCATTGCTGCATCACCTTTCGACCCGCCCATACAGTTGGGCGAAACCGGAGACGCCTGACCACTGGCCGTCCACTCTTCCGGCGTATACAGATGCAATGCCAGAGCATGCACCGGCCCCGCCAGTTCATCCGCCAGAACCTTGTAAATTGCCTGGTGGCGCCGCACCTTCATCTGCCCTTCAAAATCCGCTGACACCAGCGTTACCTTGAAATGGGTTTCAGAGTTGGGTGGCACCGAATGCATATGGCTTTCGTTCTCCACAGAAATCACGCTGGCGTTAAAGCCCGCGACCAGCTTTTCCTCTATGCTTTCCTGTACTTTCATAAAACACCTACTTCGGACTTTAAGCATCAATGTCCCGACCTGCTGTGTAAACAGTCTACTACAGTACGCCGCGGAACCCCGAAGCCCTTGACACAAAAGCCTCAAAGCGACACATTCCCCTGCCAGCAACCAATCCCCAGATACCCATGCACCTGTACATCGCCGAAAAGCCAAGTCTGGCCAGGGCCATTGCCGCCGCACTGCCCGGCCCCCACGAGAAAGGCCAGGGCTGGATACGCTGCGGTAAAGGACCAGATGCTGCCACGGTAAGCTGGTGTATAGGCCACCTGCTGGAGCCCGCCGAGCCTGCGCGCTATAACCCGGCCTGGAAAAAATGGCGCATTGAAGACCTGCCCATGTTCCCGGAACCCTGGCAACTGGTGCCCAAGGACAGCGTGCGCCTGCAATTCAAAGTTCTTGAAGCCCTGGTTCGCAAGGCCGACCTGATTACCCACGCCGGCGATCCCGACCGTGAAGGCCAACTACTGGTCGACGAAGTCCTGCGCTATCTCGGCACCAAGGCACCGGTAAAACGGATACTGATCAACGACCTTACCCCCAAGGCGGTAGCCCGCGCCATACAGAACCCCCGAGACAACCGGGAGTTCCGCCCACTCTCCCATTCTGCGCTGGCGAGACAGCGGGCCGACTGGCTCTATGGCATCAATCTCACCCGGTTTTATACCCTCAGCTATCAAACCCGGGGCGAACAGGGCGTCTTCTCCGTGGGTCGGGTGCAAACTCCGGTGTTGGGGCTGGTGGTGGATCGAGACAACACCATCGAGCACTTCCAGCCCAAGCCCTGGTACCGGGTCGAAGCCACCTTCCAGGCCAGCGAGCCGGAGGCCGACCAGCGACCGTTCATTGCTCGCTGGTTACCCGGTGACGAATTTCAGGATCATCTGGATGAAGAAAACCGGCTGCTGGACAAGTCGGTAGCCGAGCAGATTGTCGCCGCCATCAGCGGTCGACCCGGCAGAATTGATGAAGCCCGGTTTCGCGATCGCCCGGAGCCGCCGCCGTTACCTCTGTCGTTGTCTGCACTCCAGATAGAGGCTGGACGACTATACCGGATGGGCGCGAAAGACGTGCTCGACACCGCCCAAAACCTGTACGAACGCCATCAACTGATTACCTACCCAAGGTCAGACAGCCGCTACCTGCCAGAGGAGCATTTCAGCCAACGGGAGGCGGTGATTCGTGCCATCGCCCGTGTCGCCCCGGATTTGTCCGGATTCTGCGAGAAAACCGGTACAGAACGCCGCTCTGCCGCCTGGAATGACCAAAAAGTGGATGCCCACCACGCAATCATTCCCACAGTGCGGCCCGCACCAAACGGCAAGCTGTCTTCGGCCGAACAGAAAATCTACGATCTGATCAGTCGATTCTATCTGATGCAGTTTGCACCTGACGCCGTGCATCGGGAAGGCCGGCTGACGGTCGCGATTCAGGACTATCGCTTTCGCGCCACCGAGACAGCCGTGATCGAGCCAGGCTGGAAAACGCTGGAAATCCGCAAGCGGGAACCCGGGCAGGAGCCTGAAAAAGCACCATTGCCCAGACTGGACAAAGATGAACCGGTGCTTTGCAGTGGGGCCCTGGCCAGCGAGCGCAAAACCCAGCCTCCGCAACACTTCACCGATGCCACGCTGCTATCGGCCATGACCAATATTGCCCGCTTTGTCGCCGACAACGAGCTGAGAAAAACACTGCGTGAAACCGATGGCCTTGGCACCGAAGCGACTCGTGCAGCCATTATCGATACGCTGTTCCGGCGCGATTACCTTTTCCGGGAAAAACGCTTCATCCGCGCCACCGACAAGGGGAAAACCTTGATCGCTGCGCTACCGGAATCCATTCGTACGCCGGATCGCACCGCTGTCTGGGAGGCCACTCTCGAAGGCGTTCGACGTGGCGAAGAGGACCCCAGAGTCTTTCTTGAGACCCTCAAGAATGAAATCCGCGGATTCATGGCGAAAGCGCCCGCTGCGGGTTTGGTGAATACAGAGACACCAGGCGCCGCCATCCACTGCCCGAAATGCCGGGCGCCGATGGTTGAACGGGAGGGCAAGTTCGGGGCATTTTTTGCCTGCACCCGATACCCCGCCTGCAAGGGAACCCGGCCCCTGGAGGAACATCAACCCGAGGACGGCACCAGCCAGAAACCGGTGCCCTGCCCGCACTGTTTCTCACCCCTGGTAAGGCGAAAAAGCAAAAAAGGCTGGTTCTGGGGCTGCAGCAATTTCCCCGGCTGCCGACAAACAGTTGATGATCACAACGGCCGGCCAGCGGTGGACTTACGGAATTCTACATAACGATACTGAACGGGAACTCATTTTTTGGGATAATCCTCGACACTGCAGGGTCTGACCAAGGGCTCTGCGCTACGGTATATAAACCAGGCAACACGATCGAGGGCCAGGCTTAATGCGCATTGCTCTGCTGGAAGACGAACACGAACAGGCGCAGCACATCCAGTCCATCCTTTCAGAGAAAGGACATCACTGTGACAGCTTTCCGACCGGCCAATCGTTTCTCGGTGCCGTTTTGCACCGCAGTTATGATCTGATCATTCTGGACTGGCAGATTCCGGACATGACCGGAATCGAGGTACTGGAGAACATCCGGGCACAGCTTAACTGGCCCGTACCCGCTATTTTCCTGACCCAGCGTGACAGTGAAACCGACATCGTTCGCGCCCTGGATGCCGGTGCCGACGACTATATCGCCAAACCGGCACGGGCGGCTGAGCTGGTCGCCCGCATCAATGCACTGGCCCGGCGCAGCAATCCGGAAATCGAAAAGGAGGTTCTGGTCTACGGGCCCTTCGAGATCAACACCAACCAACGCATAATTCTCCTGCACGGGGAGCCACTAACGCTCACCGACAAGGACTTCGACCTGACCCTGTTCCTGTTCCAGAACCAGGGCCGCCTGCTCACCCGCGAAATGCTGCTGGAGCGGGTGTGGGGATTGACCAGGGACATCAATACCCGCACGGTGGATACGCATATGAGCCGCCTTCGCAGAAGGCTCGGGCTCAACCCTGAAAACGGATTTCGCATCAAGACCATCTACCAGCGAGGCTATCGGCTCGAAGCCATCAAGCCCGGTGACGCAAACGAAATTCGGAACGATGACACTGCAAATGCCTGACGCTCTGAGCAAGCACCTGAAAACCCTGGCCTTCCTTGCACTGGCGTTCATGTTACCAGCGACCACTGTCGCGGAGCTGTCAATCGCACGGGGTTCTGCGGTATCCGGCAGCCAACAACGGGACAATGCCCCGGAGTGGGTTTATACCTTACGCCAGGGTGATACGGTTGCGAGCATAACCCAGACGCTGCTTTCCCAGCAGACCACACAGCAACGACTGCTGGAGCATAATGGCCTGGCCAGCAACGCCAAACTCGGCGCCGGGGATACCCTGCGCATTCCCGTAAACTGGCTGAAACGTCAGCCCGAACCGGCCCGGGTGATTGCGGTCACCGGCAACGTGCAACAGATCTCCGGAATGGATGGGCGAAAACTCCCTCTGTCCGAAGATTCGATTGTCCGGGTTGGCGACGAAATTCTCTCCGGTGCCGGATCGGCAACCATTGAACTGGCCGACGGCTCGGAACTCCGGATCTCCCCGAACTCCCGCCTCATGTTCAATCGCCTGACCCAGTTTGGCAAATCGGGCATGGTCGACACCCGGCTTCGCCTGCAACGGGGCGAGGTTCACACCCGTGTTCGCCCGGTCATTGAGGGCGGAGCCCGCTTCGAAATCGAAACACCATCCGCTGTCGCCGCGGTCCGGGGTACGGTATTTGCCATTCAAGCCACCACCAACGGCAGCAGCGTGCAGGTTACCGAAGGTGTGGTGGACTTCGGCCAGCCAGGCAACACCCGCCGCATTCCAGCCGGCTATGGCGCGAGTGTTTCCACCGCCAACGGAGGCGCCCTGAATATTCGGCAACTTCCGCCAGCGCCAACCATGAATCCCTTGCCATCGGTGCTTACTCAGCTTCCGGCCGAACTGTCCTGGCAGGCAGGCGGTTACCCGGCCTATCGGCTGGACATTTTCGACCAGGCATCAGGCACCTGGGTGCAGAGTCGTGATGTGGCTGGTACCCGTTTCGACATCGCCCAACTTGACAATGGCCGCTACGAAATCCAGCTCGCCGCGATTGATCAGCGCGGTATTGCCGGAATGCCCGGTACCGCGGAACTTGAGGTAGACCTTCAGGCAAAAAAGCCGGACCTCACCGCACCGGCTGATGGCGAGAGCGTGAACGACGACATGCCGGAATTCCGCTGGCAACTTAATGGCGCCAACGAAGTTGCCCGGGTGGAGATCGCCGAGGATGACAGCTTCCGGCAGTTGGTGACAACCAGCGAGTGGGCGCCGGAAAGCCAGGCGCTTCCGTCGCGCCCCCTGAGCCCCGGCCAGTATTACTGGCGCGTGGTTACGGAGGCGGGAGGCAGCTCTGTTGCCACCTCCGAACCGCGCAAGATCGTTGTTAACGGCACTCTGCCGCCAGTCCGGATTATCAGCGTGAACTATCTGGACAGCCAGGTTCGGGTGTTCTGGGAAAACATCGACACCGCCACGGATTACCGTCTGCAACTGGCTGAAGAGCCGGCGTTTCGCAATATCATCAAGGAAGCCGATATCGCCGATACCACTGCGGCCTTGCGCCTGATTCCCGGAAGAAGGTATTTTGTCCGCGTCAAAGCGCTTTCTGACGGCCCTCTTGCCAGTCGCTGGGGCCCGGGCAGGGAGCTGTATCTCGACTAACCTTCTACGACAAAAAGGCCGATGCGAAGGGACTGGTTACCGATAACAACAACACCGTGGTCCTTGGGCCTGCTACTCGTCACCACCCTGCTACTGATTCAGGCGACTGAGCTGCCGAGTCGAATCAATGACTGGATGTATGACAGGGCGATCACAACCTGGCCAGCGCCCATGGATGATTCGGTGGCCATCATTGCCATTGATGAGTTCAGCCTGGAACAGGTTGGCCGATGGCCCTGGGACCGAAGTCTGCATGCCTCGCTGATCGACACCTTGCGGCAAGCGGGCGCAGAAACCATTGTACTCGACATCCTGTTTCCGGAAGCCGGGCCGGGCGATGAGGAACTGGCTAGCGCCATGGCCCGCCATAGCAACGTTGTTCTGCCAGCCTATCTTACCGCTCCAACCCGGGAACGGCTGATCAGTGAACAACTCCCCACACCCAGCCTGGCAGGTGCCGCAGGGGCAATCGGGCATGCCCATATCGAGCTGGACACAGATGGCGTCGCCCGCGGGCTCTATCTGTACAACGGCCTTGCCGGCCGATTATGGCCGACCCTGTCACTCGCCGCTCACCTGCCAATATCGAATCAGATGCAGGCGCAATTGCCGAACTACATCAACGTCCGGGAGGATTATCGGCTGGTGCCCCTGGCAGGCGGGGCCGGCACCTTACCCACCTACTCCTACGCGAGCGTGCTGAGCCACCCGCCCTCACCGCAGGAGTTTGCCGGCAAAACCGTTCTGGTCGGCGCTACCGCTGCGGGGTTTGGCGACATACTGCCAACGCCGTTTTCCGGTCTGAGCCGACCAATGTCCGGGGTGGAATTCCATGCCAATGTCTATTCCGCGAGTAAGCAGAATATACTGATCGTGCCGGCGGAGCCCTGGGTAGCACCCGCACTGAACCTGCTCGTGCTGTTGTTGTTAGCTCTGCTTCTTCCTCGCCTGCGCCCTGCTGCCACCTTGCTGGCATGTGCAACCATTGCCGCAGGACTGGTAGCTGGTTATGTATTGCTGCTAATTGGGGCCCGGGTTCAGCTGTCCGTAGCCAACGCCCTGATTCTGCCGATGGCCGCGATGCCCATTGCCAGTGCACTCCGGCTTGCCATGACCAATCGCTTTCTCAACCGGCAACTGGACGAGATGACCAGAACGCCGCGGCTATCCCTCCCTGAACCTTCGAACCGGCATCCTCACCAACTACTGATGCACTTGCGTGCGCTGTTCCACCCACCCGGATGGCTGCTGGCAGCAGAGGATGACCTGTTGGAAGTACAGGAAATGACCCTTGCCCAGGCCCCACCCACCGAAACGCCAGGACGGTGGGAACACCAGCAGAACCAAAGCTGGATAACGCTGATTCGTGGCGGCACCAGCTACCTGCTCGGCCTGACACTGCCGAACGACCTCAGTCGGGAGGTCATCCAGCGCTATCTGAACCAGCTGGAGCTGGAGCCCCATGCAGACAGTGAACGCCAGAAGGGGCCCCGGGAAAACATTTCGGCCCGGATCGAGAAAGTGCGCATTGCCACCCAGAAGCTGGCAGAAATGCAGGCGTTTATTCGCCACAGCTTCGAGCACATGCCCGATGGCATCATCGTGACCGATGAATTAGGCGTTATACGGTTTACCAACCGTCACATTGAAGACTGGTTTTGCGAGCCTATGCCAAGCCTCAGCGGCATGCCCCTGGCCACCCTCCTTGATGGCCACGACCCCCGGGACTTGCCGCCCTGGTTCGAAACCATTTCAGAGGCGCTGACCCTGAGACAAAGCCGAACCGTAGACCTGACATTGAACGGTAAAGATTTTCTCATCCACCTGGCACCTTTTGCCCTGCAAAACAGTCGCCAGTTTGGCATTATTGCCAACATCTCAGACATCTCCGAACTCCGGGAGCAGCAACGGCAGCATCGTGAGGCGATCGACTTCATCTCACACGATGTTCGCTCACCTCTGGTCTCTCAGCTGGCCCTGATTGAACAACTGAAACGGGATCCCAGCCATATTGACGCCAACCAACTCGACCAGTTGGGGCGGCTGGCGCGGCGTAGCTATCATCTGGCCGAAGAGTTTGTGCAGCTGGCTCGCGCCGAGCAACTGACCGAAACCCGGTTCTACGAATGCGAATTTCTGGCGATTGTTGAGAACGCTCGGGACAGTGTGTGCGAGCAGGCCCAGGAAAAAGGCATTTCGATCGTGCTGAACGGTACCGAAGACCTCTGGCTGAAAGGCAACGCCGAACTTCTGGAACGGGCCGTCATCAACCTTTTGACCAACGCCGTGCAATATAGCCCCCCGGACTCTGCAGTCAGCGTTCACGTCTATCAGGCAGCGCATCTGGCCTGTCTGGCCATATCAGACGAGGGCTATGGCATTGATCCGGAGGAACTGCCTTTACTGTTCGACCGCTATCATCGACAGAAGCGCAGCGAGATAGCCGGAGCGCATGGCACCGGCCTGGGGCTTTCGTTCGTTAAAACGGTGGTGGAAAAACACCGAGGGGAGATCAACGTCGACTCACGGCCGAGCGAAGGCACCACTTTCACTCTGAAGCTACCAATCGCAGACCCGATGTTCTGAACCGGTATGCCTGCTCAGGACTGGATGGTCTTGCTGACCGTCTCAGAAGGCTCACTCAGAAGACCGGCAGTGTCCTGAACCTGGATGGTGAAATACCAGGTACCCGCATCAAGATTATCGACCACATAGGACATCTCTGCCTCACCACTGGCACCATCTACGGTGATCTCTCTGGACAGATCATTAGCATCCTGCCCGTAACGAATCACGTATCTGTCCAGCTCTCCCATTGCGATCGACTCACCGTTTACACGAGTCATAGGCGCAGACCAGCTCAATACAGCAGAGCGCTCTGCAACCGGCTGAGCACTGCCAACACTACTTCCGGTATTGGGTAGGCTGCCAGATTGAGTCGCGGATTCACTACCCCCGGAACCACCGCCGCCGCACCCCGCGAGCACCATCCCTACCAACAACGCGGCAATCCATGCCCTTGACATATAAATGACGCGTTTCACGGTTATTCACCACCATATTTCCGTCGATTTTGTGAAATTCTATAAAATCGACGCCGATGATGATGCGATAAATGTCATTTTTATAGATAAAAAATCGTCATTTTTCCGTCACCATAATGCAAGACGGAAATCGAAAGGAATTGAGGGGACACCGGCACATCGCAGAGAAGCGGAAACAAAAAAGGCAGACCAGTAAAACTGGCCTGCCTTGCAAGAATCAGGGCCAGAATAAAACACTGGCCCCGGAAACGAGAAAAGCCAGCAAAAGCTGGCTTTTCTGGATTGGTAGCGGGGGCTGGATTCGAACCAACGACCTTCGGGTTATGAGCCCGACGAGCTACCAGACTGCTCCATCCCGCATCAAACTTTTCATCAATCAGGTAGAGGCCCGATCAACGTGGCGCGAATACTATAGCTCTGGCCGCCAGCTGTCAAAGAGGATTTCGGTTATTACCTATCCCGCCCGGATCAGCGCTCCAGAATTGCCGTCACGCCCTGGCCGCCAGCGGCGCAGATTGAGATCAGGCCACGACCACTACCTTTCTGCTCCAGCAGCTTGGCCAGCGTGGCGACAATACGGCCTCCGGTCGCGGCAAACGGATGCCCCGTGGCCAGACTCGAACCCTTCACGTTCAGCTTGTCGCGATCAATGGTGCCCAATGGTTTTTCCAGCCCGAGGCGCTCCCTGCAGAATCCCGGATCTTCCCAGGCTTTCAGGGTAGATAAAACCTGTGCCGCAAATGCCTCGTGAATCTCATAGAAGTCGAAATCCTGAAGGGTCAGGCCGGCCCTTTCCAGCATCCGGGGTACGGCATAGGCTGGCGCCATCAGCAGGCCCTCTTTCTTGTCGACGAAATCCACAGCAGCCACTTCGGAGAAGGTCAGCCAGGCTTTGACATCCATGTTATGGGCCTTTGCCCACTCTTCGCTGGCCAACAGCACTGCCGACGCGCCATCGGTCAGCGCCGTGCTGTTGGCTGCAGTCATGGTGCCGTTTTCCCGATCAAAACAGGGCTTGAGGGTGGCCAGTTTTTCCAGCGTGGTGTCCGGACGCAGGATATTATCTTTATCGAGACCGGCCATGGGAGTCATCAGATCGTCGAAAAAGCCCTCCTCGTAGGCCTTTGCCAGCTTCTGATGACTCTCCCAGGCCAGGCGATCCTGATCTTCACGGGCGATACTCCATTCTTTGGCAGTCACCTGGCAGTGGTCCCCCATGGACATGCCTGTACGGGGCTCGCCGTTCTCCGGAATCTCCGGCACCAGATGGCTCGGCCGGAAACGGCCAAGAATTTTCAGGCGCTCCTTGGTGGTCTTGGCACGGTTGAGGTCCAGCAGGATTTCCCGGAGCCCTTCGCCCACCCCGATCGGCGCATCAGACGTGGTATCGGTGCCGCCGGCAATGCCGCACTCGATCTGCCCCAACGCGATTTTGTTCGCCACCAGAATCGCGGCTTCCAGGCCGGTTCCGCAGGCTTGCTGGATATCGTAGGCCGGTGTTTCAGGTGCCAGACCACAGCTGAGAACCGATTCACGAGTCAGGTTGAAGTCCCTGGAATGCTTGATCACGGCGCCCGCGACCACTTCGCCCATTTTCATGCCGTCCAGATTAAAGCGATCCACCAGCCCACGAAGCGCCGAAGTCAACAATTCCTGGTTACTGATCTTGCTGTAGGCAGTATTGGAGCGGGCAAACGGAATACGGTTACCGCCAATAACGGCAACCCGTCGAATGCCCTGGCTTGCCCCTTTCACGGGTGATGAGGTTTTCTTTGCCTGTGCCATCGCTGTGTTTCCTTGTGAGTCAGATGATTCTGTTTCGGTTCACCGATACTGTTGATGAGTCTAGCGCCTGACGGCAGTCTCTCATTGGCAACTCTGACAACGCACAACCTGCGTTCAGTCAATACAATAGCTGGAAGATTCCTTACCCTTTAGGCTAATTTGCAATCAACCAGATGCACAAGGAAGAAAACATGTCTGACCTCTACCTCAAACTCGTGAATACCCCGGTGGGAAAAACCGCCGCCCAGTCTCTTGGCTTGCCGTCACCGGCCCCGCTGAAACGCCTCAAGCGAGTGGATCAGCCTTTTATTGAGGGCGACGTCCTCATTGGAGCCGGCAATGGTGCCCGCGCCATCGCCACCCTTGGCAGCATTGTTGGCGCCAGCCCGGCCACCCTGCACCACGCCACCGGGCCGGAAACCCTGGCCGAATCGGCCAAGACAAGCAACAAGGCTCAGGCACTGGATATCACCGGCGAGGTCTCCGGCAAGTTCTCGGCACTGATTTTCGATGCGTCCGGCCTGCAGAAACCGGATGAATTGCGCGCCCTGTATGACTTTTTCCACCCCACTATCCGGAAACTGGCGACGAATGGCCGGGTTCTGGTGATTGGCCAGGACCCGCACACTTGCCGCAAGGCGCCCCAGGCCGCTGCACAACAGGCACTGGAAGGCTTCGTACGAGCCGTTGGCAAAGAGATCGGCAAAAAGGGCGCTACCGCGAACCTGGTCTGGATAGCACCCAATGCTGAAAACCAGCTGGATTCCTCGGTTCGGTTCTTCCTGTCGCCACGCTCAGCCTACGTCTCCGGGCAGGTGGTTCGCATCGGCAAAGCCGACGAAGCCAAAGCCACCAATCCGGTCGCACCATTGGCAGGCAAAGTGGCCCTGGTGACCGGCGCGTCCCGAGGCATTGGCGCCGCTATCGCTGCAACCCTCGCCAGAGATGGGGCAACCGTCATCGGGCTCGACATTCCGCCGGCACTCGAGGAATTGCAGAAAGTAACCGGCGCTCTGAAAGGCAAGGCGCTCGCCTGCGACATCACCGACGAAAAGGCGCCAAAGCTGATCGCAGACTTTATCGAAAAGGAAACCGGCGGTGTCGACTTCGTCATCCACAACGCCGGCATCACCAGAGACAAAACCCTAGGCAACATGCCCGAACATTTCTGGGATATGACCATTGCCGTCAACCTGACCGCAGAAGAGCTGATTGACGAGGAACTGGCTGAGCGCAAACTGATACGGGAAAACGGCCGCATCGTCTGCATTTCTTCGATCAGCGGCATCGCAGGCAATTTCGGCCAGACCAACTACTCCTGCGCCAAAAGCGGCGTGATCGGCTATGTCGAAGCCATGGCCCGTCATCTGAAGAACGGCATCACCATCAATGCCATTGCCCCGGGCTTTATTGAGACCCAGATGACCGCCGCCATGCCGTTTACCATCCGTGAGGCCGGTCGACGCATGAACAGCCTGTCTCAGGGAGGGCAACCGGTTGATGTGGCCGAGGCTATCGCCTGGTACTGCAACCCTGCGTCTGCGGGCGTGAACGGGAACGTGGTTCGGGTATGTGGCCAGTCCCTGATCGGCAAGTAATTCAGAAAAGACACTTCAGGAAGAGGCCGGTCAGGGTAACCCAGACCGGCTTTTTTGCGGCTCGCCAAACGAGCTTGACGTTTTCGAAGGGCATAAAAAAAGCAGACCAAATTGGTCTGCTTTTTAGAATCTGGTGGGTGGTGCAGGGATCGAACCTGCGACCCTCGCCTTGTAAGGGCGATGCTCTCCCAGCTGAGCTAACCACCCAGGGTAAGGTGGCGGAGCGGACGGGACTCGAACCCGCGACCCCCGGCGTGACAGGCCGGTATTCTAACCAACTGAACTACCGCTCCGCATCGATTCAGCTTTGCCGAATCTGAACTCTGTTTTGAAAGTGGTGGGTGGTGCAGGGATCGAACCTGCGACCCTCGCCTTGTAAGGGCGATGCTCTCCCAGCTGAGCTAACCACCCACTTTCGCTGCCTTACTTTACTTCAGGCTCAAAACAGTCACTTGCCGCGCTTAGCGCCTGCTGAGTCAGCGTTGCTGTCTCAACCAAGTGAGACGCGCATTTTAAGCATTTCGCTCACTGTGTCAAATGTTTTTCCGAAAAATACTGAACTTTTTTCCGAGACGCTCTCAGGCGAACATTTATTGATCAAAATCAGAACGTTGTACTGCTTTACCCTGTTCAGGGAAGGGCCGTATTTCCGCAGACTTCTGGCCTGCCTGCTGCCCCTTTCGCTTCAGAGCCAGCTCACTCACTCGCGCCCGGCGCTCGCCAGGCACCGCCTGACTGGCAAGCGCCTGGTTAAGGTCATCCAGGCGTTGCCGAGCCTCCCGCCAGGATTCCTCAAGCAACGGACCAACCTGTCCGGCCAGCCTGCCAATACGTAGCCGGAACGTATCTTTGAAGGACATTGTTTTATCTCTCTTCACTACACCAACCCCAGTGTAGACATAGCCTAGAAGATCCACCAGCCTCCCGATTCTGCCTCTTCCCTGCGCTCGCGCTCAAGTTCCAGTTGGGCATAGTCCTGCTCCAGCGCCTTCAGCTTGCGATCGGCTTCCAGCGGTACCGTTGGCCCACCCCCGAATGGCCAGAACCAGGAGGTCTCCTCATATTTACCCTGCTGCTGCAGGCGCTCAATCTCCAGCTCGCGCTCCTGCTCAAGAGCCAGCTTCCGCTTCTCGTAGTCGGTATCTTCGTTAACTTCGACAATCGACGTTGCGGCATGGTTCGGCGCCAGTAGATCGCTGTTCAGGAACAGGGTGGACACAATTTCGTCCGACTGCATGGCGTATTCACGGGTAACCAGCTGCAGCTCGCCGGAGGCCAGCGGGTGCTCCGGGTCCAGGTCCGGATGAGGACGCGAGGGCTCCTCCAGTTCGTTGTATCTCAGGTAGTAGATCTTGCCAGACTCCACCTTCAGAGTGGCATCCGCAATCAGGCTCAAACTGAAGGAGTTCAGGCCTTCAAGCCCAAGCAAAGGCCGACGCATGGCGATGTGCCGTTCACCGGGGCTCACTTCCAGCCAGGTAAAGCTGTTATTGCGGATGTTGAAATAGTGCTTGTCGTCAATATAGACGCTGGGAGACTCGATCTCATCCGCCGCCCATTGGGAGTGGGTACGGTAGAAATACAACAAGGCATTGCTCTGGTCCCACTGATCGGTGTCGATATGCACGAAATCATGGCCCGACACCGGATGCAGAAAGCCACCCACACTCTTGCCGATAGACTGATAAACGGTGCAGCCAGACAACACCAGAAAGCATGCCACAACGGCGGCACTTTTAACGAAAGGCACTCGGATTTTCATTGTTATGCACTCTTCATCCCTTATCGAGTAGGGACGATCATAACAACTGGCCACCACAAGAAATGAGAGCTACCGCAAGGGATGAATACAAACCGTTACATTCACCCCCGGCAACCGTTACTGCCCTGAGTTCGACGTCCTGAGCTGATTGACCTCCTCCGACAGGCGCACGAGGCGCGAGGTAAGTTGGGCACGGGAAGCATCGATGGATTCCACGGTCCGGGCCAGTTCTACCAGTCGATTCCGCAGCGCCTGAACATCACCGGCTCCTGCGAGGCCGTCCGTTCGACCCTCGACGGAGGACAGCCGGCCTTCAATACCATCGATACTCAGTTTCTGCTCCTGCTCAAACCGGCGGATACGGCTCTCTACCACCTGATCGATATCACCGATCTGCTGACTCAGCCTGGTCAGTTGCGACGTCGCCTCACTATTTGCCTGCTCCAGCGCAGCCACAGATGTCTCCAGCTTCTGGCTCAGTTGGGCGATATCTCCAGCAAACGTGGTACGAACCTGCTCGAGCGTGGTTTCCAGATCTGACACCGATTTGCCGGTCTCCGCCAGATTCTGATCCAGCACCGAGAGCCGCTGACCATGCTCCTCAAGCTGTTTCCGGTTGCGCTCATTGGCAACCACCCAGAGCTTGCGGATTTCACTGTTGGCGGTCTCAACCTTTTCCGCATTGGCCGCTATCTTTTCCTCCAGAGAGGCACCCCGCTCCTGCAAGGATTCCCCGGTTTCGGAAAGCTCGCCCTCAAAACGGGCCAGTGCCAGCTTACTTTGCCGCGCCCAGTAATCCGCCTCTTCCAGTTGACTCTCCAGCGCCGCGATGCGCTGACTCTGGCTATACCACCCTGCGCCAGCAGCCACCGCAAGCCCGAAAATCGCTCCCCAGACAAGAACTCGTCCACCACGACCACCGCCTCCGCCAGAGCCCGCAACTGCACCTGGCGGCCTGGCTTTGGGAGCCCCACGCCCGGCCTCACGCTCTTTACCGGCACGAGGGGTTCGCGCTTCCCCGGCGCCGATCGGGGGTTCTGCTCTCAGCTCATCTTCGTCCGGGCGGATGGGTTCCATTACAGCTCCTGGAAATGGATGGTTTAATTGTATAACCGACGATAATACCTGCAGTTACGGACAGGTTAAAATGAAGGCTTTTAAAGAAAGCGCTCCGGCACCCGGACGCCCGGGCTTGCCGTGTTGCACGGCAACTGGCCAGAACATACAATGGCCGGCTTTCCAATTATCACAGGACTGTTGCTTATGCAGCCGCTTGTTGGACTCATCATGGGCTCCAAATCTGACTGGCCCACCATGGAACACGCTGCCGATATGCTCGACAAACTCGGCGTGCCCTACGAAACCCGGGTTGTCTCCGCCCATCGCACACCGGATCTGCTTTTTGATTACGCCAAGACCGCGGCCGATCGCGGACTGAAGGTCATCATCGGTGGCGCCGGCGGCGCGGCGCACCTGCCGGGCATGGTTGCCTCACAAACGTCTTTGCCGGTGCTGGGCGTGCCCGTACAATCAAAAGCACTGAATGGCCTGGATTCGCTGCTTTCCATCGTGCAGATGCCAGGCGGCATTGCTGTTGGCACATTGGCGATTGGCAAGGCTGGCGCCACCAACGCAGGCCTGCTGGCAGCACAGATCGTTGGCACGTTCGACGACAAGGTTCGCCGGGCGGTGGAAGACTTCAGGAAAAACCAGACCCAGACGATTCTTGATACCCCTGATCCCAGGGATCAGTAGCACCAAGCCAAAGCCAGGTGAGCGGGCCGGGGAAGACTTTCCAAAACTGTTGAGGGCCAAGGACGGCCCGAAACAAGCGCACAGGGATGTGCCCGTAGCGTGTTTTGGAAAGTCTTCCCCGGCCCGCTCAGGCACCGAAGCAGCTTTCTTTTTATCAGGAGAACCAGATGAGAATCGGTGTACTAGGAGCCGGCCAACTCGGGCGCATGCTGGCCCTTGCCGGATACCCCCTCGCAAAGGAATTTGTGTTCTACGACATGTCCGGCAGCCCCAGCGCTGGTCTGGGGGAAGTCATTGTGGATCGCGACGGCAGCTACCTGGACGACTTCCTCTCCCGCGTCGACCGCGTAACCTACGAATTCGAGCACCTGCCTGTTGAAGTGGCGGAGAAGCTGGCCCAAAACAAGCCGGTTCACCCCTGCCCCCGGGCGCTTCAGGTTTGCCAGAACCGGGAGGCAGAGAAAACCCTGTTCGGCCAGCTTGGCATTCCAACGCCGGAATGGAAAATCGCTGATAGCGCCGCTTCCCTGAAAGCCGCTGCCGAGGCACTTGGCTGCCCGGTGGTAGCCAAATCCATCACTGAGGGCTACGACGGCAAAGGCCAGGCCGTCCTGAGAGATCCGGAACAGGCAGAAGAAGCCTGGACCGCCATCGGCCACCCCAGGGTAATCGTGGAGAAGTTCGTTAACTTCAAACGCGAAGTGTCCATCATCGCTGTTCGCGGTGAGGATGGCGATGTGGCCTTTTACCCCATTGCCGAGAACACCCACCACGAGGGCATTCTGCGCTACTCCATTGCCCCGGCACCCGGACTGCAACCCCACATCCAGCAAGATGCTGAAAAGTACATCAAGGCACTATTGAACGAATTGAACTATGTGGGCGTACTGACTCTGGAACTGTTTGAGACCGAGGACGGCCTGGTAGCAAACGAGATGGCTCCACGGGTCCACAATTCCGGGCACTGGACCATTGAGGGTTCCATGACCAGCCAGTTCGAGAATCACATTCGCGCGGTCAGCGGACACGCTCTGGGCAATGTTCAGGCACGCGGCCTGAGCTGCATGATTAATATCATCGGCGAGCACGGCGACATTGAACGGATACTGGAACTGCCCTACGCTCACCTTCACCTCTACAATAAAGGGGAGCGCCCCGGCCGCAAGCTAGGGCACGTGAACATTCTGGCAGACAGTTATGAAGAGCTGGTCTGGCGGGTCCGGAACTGCGCACAGTTTCTGCCCGGCAGCCCCGAGTTTAAAAGCTCTCTCACAACAAGGGGTTGATTTAACTCAAACCGCCCTTATATTGCGAGAGTGTCAACTCACATAAACAGAGAGAACCAGGGAGAACGACCTCATGGCATTTGAACTTCCCGCACTGCCTTACGAAAAAAACGCACTGGAACCGCATATCTCTCAGGAAACCCTGGAGTACCATTACGGCAAGCATCACAACACCTATGTAACCAAGCTGAACGGCCTGGTTGAAGGTACTGAGAATGCCAACAAGTCTCTGGAAGACATCATCAAGAGCGCCAGTGGCCCGCTGTTCAACAACGCAGCCCAGGTATGGAACCACACCTTCTACTGGCACTGCCTGAGCCCGAACGGTGGTGGTGAGCCCACCGGCGCCGCCAAAGAAGCCATCGAGAAGGCCTTTGGCTCCTTCGAAGACTTCAAGAAAGAATTCAACGACAAGGCCGCCAACAACTTTGGTTCCGGCTGGACCTGGCTGGTGAAAAAAGCTGACGGCAGTGTTGCCATCGCCAACACCAGCAACGCCGAAACCCCACTGACCGGCGCCGACAAGCCGGTTCTGACCGTTGATGTCTGGGAGCACGCCTACTACATCGACTACCGGAACAGCCGTCCGAATTACCTGGAAGCGTTCTGGAACCTGGTCAACTGGGATTTCGTGAACGAAAACCTGGCCTGATCCAGCCGGAACAACGGTAGGCAGCAACAGCCTGACCGTTGACCAAACGCCCGCACGGGAACCCCTGCGGGCGTTTCTGTATCTGAATGCGACGAAACCGAAACAAATCGACACACGCATCCACAAGAAACTCTGAAAAAATCGTCCATACTCCATGAAGTTGAAAGGAATCTGAACCATACTGTCATGTGCCGCGTGATAGATCCTGTCGCAGAGTCCGACAGAACCAATCAGACAGATGAGCCAAGAACAGCGGATGCAAAAAACCTTTGAAGTAGAGAACCACCTCGGATACCGCATTCTCCGATGGGTACTGCTCGTCGCGTTGCTGAGCGGTATTCTGATGAGCGCGGTACAGGTGGTGCTGGATGCAAAGAGGGTATCCGCTGAACTGGAGCGTGATGCGGCCCAGACCCTGGCCATGGTGGAAGACTCCGCCACCCAGGCCGTTTTCAGCATTGATGACACGCTCGCGCAACAGGTGGTGGATGGACTGTTCGCCCTGGAACCCATTCACATGGCCAAAATCACCCATCCCGATGGTGATGAACTGGGTGATCGGCTACGGCCTCTGCAAGACTCCCCGTTTCGCCCTTTAACTGATCCGATATTCGGCCAGGTTCGCGAATACCGCGAAAGTCTCACGCGAGGCAGCAATCCGGATCTTGTCTACGGCTATCTTGAGGTTCACTACGACACCGCCCCCTATGCTCGAACCTGGCTCGGCCGAGCACTGGTGACGTTTGCCTCAGGCATCGCCCTGGCACTTATTCTTGGCATCGTACTGTTCGTGGTGTTCCATCTGCTGCTGACCCGCCCGCTGCTGCGCATTGTGCAGTCGGTCAAAAAGGTAGACCCGGCACACCCGGACGATCGTCTGGTGTCAATTCCGGAAGGACACCGGGCCGATGAGCTTGGCCTTTGGGTTAACGCCACCAATAATCTGCTTGTGGCTATCGGCGACACCCAGAAAAAGCATCGTGAAGCAGAAGACCGGGTCACCCGCCTTGCCCGCTACGACACACTGACCGGCCTGCCCAGCCGGGATGCCTTTATGGAAGATCTGCAGGGCGCTATCGAACGGGCCAGAGAAGGACACAGCTCGATCGCGCTCATGGTCTGTGGCATTGATGACTTCAAATCCGTCAACGAACAGTGCGGTTTCCGCACCGGCGATACCATCCTGCAAACCGTCGCCGGTCGCCTGACCGCCAATCTTTCCTCCGACAGATTCAATGTCGCCCGGCTGGGCAGTGACCAGTTTGTCATCGTTGAAAAACATCTGCGCGATGGCTTCCAGGCAGCAGAAACCGCCGAGAAGGTCCTGGCCACCATCGGGTCGCCGATCAATTCCGGTAACCACCGGATTTCCATGACCGCCACGCTGGGGATTTCCCTGTTCCCGTCAGATGCCGACCAGGCAGACCGCCTGCTCCAGAGTGCCGAGCAAACCATGGCTCTGGCGAAACAAACCGGACACAACCACTTCCAGTTCTATGTAGCCAGCATCGACCAGGAAATCCGCGAACGCAAACAGATGGAAAAGGACCTGGCCCAGGCCCTCGCAAACCACGAGTTCCACCTGGTCTACCAGCCACAGATCAATCTGGAGACCCGGCGCGTTATTGGCGCAGAAGCACTGCTGCGGTGGGAACACCCTGAACACGGCATGATTCCCCCGGACCACTTCATTCCGGTGGCCGAAGCGAACGGTTCCATCGTCGAAATTGGCCAATGGGTACTGGATCAGGCTTGCTGGCAGGCCGCTCGCTGGGCATCCGAAGGTACGCACCTCAGAATCGCCGTGAACCTTTCCGCCGTTCAGCTACGCCAGGAATCCATTGTTGACGATATTCTCAACACCCTGAAACGTCATAATATTCCGGCGGGACGCCTGGAACTGGAAGTGACCGAAACCAGCTTCATGACCAACCTCACCGATGCGGTCGCCAAGCTGCATCGACTGCATCGGGCCGGCATCAGTATTGCGGTTGATGATTTCGGCACGGGCTATTCATCGCTGACCTATCTGAAGCAGATGCCGGTACAGCATCTGAAGATCGACAAGCAGTTCATTCGGGACCTGCTGATCAACGAGGAAGATACCCGAATTGCCAACACCATCATCGACCTTGGCAAGAGCCTGAATCTGACCGTCGTCGCAGAAGGTGTGGAAACAGCAGAGCAGGAGTATTACCTCAGCCAGCGTGGCTGTGCGCTTGCTCAGGGGTATTTCTTCTCCAAGCCCCTGTTACCCAGAGATTTTGAGAATTTCGTACAGACTTTCCACGCCCGGATCGTGGAAAATAACGCCTGAACCTTTAGCCCTTAGGAGTAGTCATGGGAACGACTGTCATCGGTCTTGTAGTAATTGCCGTTGTCATCCTCTATCTGGTGTTTATCTACAACCAGCTTGTTTCTTTGCGCAACCAGTTCAAGAATGGCTTCGCCCAGATTGATGTCCAGCTTCAGCGCCGCCACGATCTGATCCCCAACCTGGTGGAGTCCGCCAAAGCCTATCTGGACCATGAAAAGTCCACCCTCACCCAGGTGATGGAAGCACGTAATAACGCGGTCAGTGCTCAGAAGGATGCCGCCCGTGACCCAGGCGACAGCACCAAGATCCAACGCCTTGGCAGCGCCGAGAACCTGCTGACCAAAGCCCTCGCCAATTTCTACGCCGTGGCCGAGAACTACCCTGAGCTGAAAGCCAACGAGACCATCCAGCAACTGATGGAAGAACTCTCCAGCACCGAGAACCGTGTCGCGTTCGCGCGCCAGGCGTATAACGATGGCGTGATGAACTACAACATCTTCCGCGAGAAGTTCCCTAACAATATCGTGGCCGGCCTGTTTGCGTTCAAGGAAACCGCCCAGCTGCAGCTCGAATCTCCAGAGGCCCGCCAGGCTCCGAAAGTCAGTTTCTGAGGCCTGATTCATGGCGAGCCCCGGTTTCTTCCAGCGCCAGGCCAGTGCCCGGCGCAACACTGGCTTGTTGGTTGTGCTGTTTCTCACCGCAGTCACCCTGATTACTCTGGCGGTCTGTCTGGTGGGTTACATGGTGACCCGCAGCCAGACCTCGGCCCTGCCATTTCATTACTGGCTGCTGTCCAGCCATGGCCTGACAACCGCCGGTGCAGTGGTCGCGCTGATTGGCATCGGCTCTCTGGTACGCTGGGTGGACCTCGCCGGAGGCGGCACGCGCGTGGCGCGAATGGTTGGTGCCAGGGCTATTGATCCGGACACCCGCGACCCGGAAGAACGCAAACTGCGCAATATCGTCGAGGAAATGTCAATTGCCAGTGGTGTTCCGGTACCGGAGCTCTACGTGATGGACCATGAAACCGGCATCAACGCCTTTGTGGCCGGTTACACCCCAGGTGAAGCGGTGATGGTGGTTACCCACGGAGCCCTGACCCAATTGAACCGGGACGAACTCCAGGGCGTAGTAGGCCACGAATTCAGCCACATCCTCAACGGCGATATGCGCATCAATGTCAGGTTGATCGCCCTGCTGGCCGGTATACTGATGATCGGCCAGATTGGCCAGTTTCTCCTGAGGGCTGGCTTCTACAGCAGCGGTCGTAGCCGAAACCGGGACGGCCGGGCACAGGCTGCCATGGGGCTGATCGGGCTGGCCTTGATGGTGATCGGTTATGTCGGCGTGTTCTTTGGCCGGCTCATTCAGTCGGCCGTCTCACGTCAGCGGGAGATGCTGGCCGACGCGTCATCCGTTCAGTTCACTCGTAACCCCGAAGGCATTGGCGCCGCCCTGTTCAAAATCGGGATGAAAGGCGGGTATCTGGACACTACCAGCCATGCCAGCGACATGAACCACGTGTGTTTCGGCGAGGCAGCAAGGATGAAATTCACCTCCCTGCTGGCATCCCACCCTCCCATTGACGAACGAATCAACGCCATCCAGCCAGGGCTGATGGCCCGCCTGCGCAGCAGGCTACGGGATACCGAACCTGGCTCACGCTTGCAGGGACAAGGCCGCAGTCCGGATAAGGCAGCCATTGGCGACCTGGTGAGCCAGGTAGTCGAACCCGCTCAAGGCACCCGAAAGTACAGCCTATCGCCTCTGGCGAGCTCCCTGACCAACGAGTCTCCGACGGCAGCCCCTGCGCTGTCCAGCCGCGTTGGCACGGTTTCCGCGGACAGCGAGCGCTTCGCCAGCAGTCTCCTGAAGAAACTGCCATCGACCTTTCGCAACCTGTTATATACCCGGGCTGGGGCCGTTCAGCTTTGCTATGGCCTGGTGATTTACGAACTGACGGACGCCGAGCGAACCGAGAGGCTTGCTCTCATCCCAGAGCACTCCGTGCTGGGCGCCCAACCCGAGTTGCTTGGCAAACTACTGCCATCCCTAAAAGAACTTGGCGAACGCGCACGTTTTCCAATGCTTGAACTGGCCATGCCGGCGTTGCGAAAGCTCGATCCGGAGGAGCGGGACACCCTTCTCGCGAACATTCAGACGCTGGTTCAGGCGGACAACCGGGTGACCCTGTTCGAGCTCGCACTCACCACCTTCCTGTGGCGGCATCTAGGCCGTGGCTCCGGGCAGGTGGTGCCCGTGAAATACCGAAGCTTCCGGCAAGTCAAACCCGCCATTGAACAGGTACTGAGCCTGTTCGCCCGGGCCGGCACCGAAGCACCGGAAAAGGCTCAAGCGCTCTATCAGGAAGCTATTTCCGGGTTTGGCAACGGAAACGACGAAACCATGCACAGCAAGATCACCATGCAGAACCTGAGAGCTGCTCTGAATGTTCTCAGCAAGCTCTCACCACTGCTGAAGCCTGCCATTATTGATGCCTGCGGACATTGCATCAGTCACGACGGAAAGGTGGAAGTTAAGGAATACGAATTAATGAGGCTGGTGGCGGATCAGCTGGACTGCCCGATGCCGCCACTCTGAGAGCACTCGAAGCACCGCCCCGGTTCTGCTCGCCAGGGCGATGATCAGACAGCGCAGTTATCCACGCTGTCTCGTCAGCACAACTCCCTACTGCCGGCGCCCTTCAAACAGCATATCGACCGACGGATCGGATTCTTCCTGGGGCAAGCCAAGCTTTTCCCGCACTTCCAGGTTCACATCCCAGAGGCGGTTGAACTTTTCAGTGGTCGCCGCCACAGCATCTGCTTTACCCAGCATAATCGTGGGACGCAGGAAAACCAGCAGGTTGCGCTTAACGCGGGTCTCGGATTCAGAAGAGAACAAGCGACCAAGCACCGGGATATCGCCCAGCAGCGGCACCTTGCTCTTGCTGACCTGGTAATCGTCCTTGATCAGACCGCCCAGTACCACGGTCTCACCGTCATCCGCCAGCACGGTGGTTTTGATCTCACGTTTGTTGGTGATCAGATCGGATGCACCATCAACGCTGGTTGTGGAAATGTCCTCGGTCGTTTGCTCAACCACCAGACGCACCAGGCCATCTGCACTGATCGTAGGCGTGACTTTCAGCGACAACCCCACATCGCGCCGCTCGATGGTGGTAAACGGGTTGGTGGTCCCGTCTCCGGTCACGGTAGACTGGCCAGTACGGAACGGTACGTTCTGGCCAACGATGATTTCAGATTCCTGATTGTCGAGTGTAATAATGCTGGGCGTAGACAACAGGTTCGCCGCAGAAGAAGAGGACAGTGCCTGAATCAGTAAGCCCCAGGTGACACCATCCTCATCACGCTGCCCGGCACCGACGGTCAACCCGCCGGCAAGCTGCGGAATAGTGTCACCCACCAGAGCTCCGATCACGGAGTTCAGGCCAACCATACCCTGGCCACTGGTCAGGTTTGTACCCAGCACCGGAAACGAACCCGCAGACTCATCGCCAGCCGCCAGTTGCACCCCGAGCTGATCGCCCAGCTCATCACTGATTTCCACAATAGCCGCTTCAATCATCACCTGGGCACGGCGCACATCCAACTGTGCCACAATCTGCTCGGCTTCCTGCATCAGGGAGGGATCCCCCCGGACGACGAGAGCATTCAGCCCTTCATCAGCAAAGACTGAAAAGCTACTGCCCGGATTCCCGGTAGAGCCACCCGAGCTGCCGCCCGCACTGCCCTCTTTCACCACCTCACCCATCACACCTTTGAGTATTTCGGTCAGGGTCTTGGCGTCAGCATGACGAAGACGAATTACTTTGGTGGTCCCGCCACTGGCAGACGGTTGGTCCAGCTGGCGAATCAAACCGCGCATCTTGTCCCGAAAGGTCTCGTCGCCCCGCAGAATCAACCGATTGCTGCGCTCGTCGGCCGTCACGCTGTATTTGCGTGCGGCATTCTCACCGCCCGCGCGGCCAAGCTCTTCTGGTGCCAGCTCCTGCAGCAGGGTCACCATGTCACCGACCCAGGCTTCCTGCAGCTGAATGACTTCCACTTCGTACTTTGAGGGGCTGTCCAGCTCCCGAACGATCTGCTCAATGCGTGCGATGTTAGAGGCGTGATCACTGACAATCAGGGCGTTAGCCGCCGCCACGCCGGCCAGATGACCGTATTTGGCAACCAGGGGCCGCAGAATTGGAACCAGTTCCAGGGCGTTGGCATTATCAATCTGGATAACACGGGTGATCAGTTGCTCGGAAGGCGTTTGCGGGAATCGGTCCAGATTCTCAGCGGACTGTTTGGCATCGACCTGCTGGACAATCTTGACCACTTCTTCCCCGGGAATCGCAGTAAAACCGTGCACATTAAGCACTGCCAGGAAAAGATCGTAGATTTCGTCCTTGTTCATGGGGGCACTGGACAACACCGTAACCTTCCCTTTAACCCGGGGATCCACCACAAAGCTGTAGCCGGTTATGTCAGCCACCTGAGTGACGAAGGCCCGAATGTCCGCATCCTTGAGGTTCAGCCGCCAGGTTTCTTCCTGCGCCTGCGCCAGCGAGGCCAGCGGCAGTAGAAGCGCAAACATAATTGCCTGGAGGAGGTTGATCTTGTGGTTATACATCTGGCGATATCGTCCTGTTATTTTGAGTACCCTGTCAGCGCCATTGTTCGGGTATGGCGTAACTGACCGTCAGCAGGGTTCCGTCACGTTCAATTTCTATATCCAGCTGCGGCTGGCTGCGCCAACTGTCCAGCAACTGCTTGTCCTGCTCGATGTCGCCCAGAGGCTGACCGTTCACCGAGGTAATGATATCTCCCGGGCGCAGATTCACGGCGTTCAGCATCGCGTTCGAGCCATCATACACATACCCGCCGCGATCCTCTGCAGGCTGCAGACCGTAGGTTGCCAGTGCGGCTACGCCTTCACTGTCCAGCCGTGCTCTGGCGTCTTCCAGGTAGGCATCCGGCGATTCTGCCGCCTGCACAGGTTCTTCCGCAACCAGAGCTCCGGTGTCCATCTGTTCCTCAAACGCCAGGGATTCGTACCTTCCTCCCCGGCGTAGCAGAATTCTTCCAGCTTCGACTTCCGCCAGCTCAGCATTGCCCGGCAACTGGTCGCCAACCCGATAGTATTCGGTTTCGCCGTTACTTCCGGCAACTATAGCACCGGAGTCCTCAGGACGCTGCCCGACTAAAACACCCTCCAGCCTCAGGCGCAACCCGGTTTCCGGTGCCGAACGACGCACCACATCGGCCACACCTGCCTGATTTTCCGGTCGCCCGAAGAATTCATAACCGGCGATCGGAGCCTCTGACACTCGGCTACGGACCTCAGCGCCGGCAGCCGTCTGCCCGAAGATTTCCGGTACAGGCCGGTCGTTCCAGGCAATCAACCAGGTTAGTTTCGCCAGCTCTACCGCAAGGTAAAGCACCAGCGCAAGCAACAGCAGATTCGCCAATGTACGCGAGAACCGCTCCTGACGCCCCACCGACAGCTTCATCATATTACAGGCCTCCGGGCAGCAATGGCTGCCGGACCCGGAACACTACGTCACCCGGCCTTGCAGAATCTGGCCAGGGCTGTTGCGCCAGATCGACCATGCGCTTGTACACCCGCAGTTCCATCATGCCATCCCAGAGTATGCTGGCATCAGCCGCCGGCCCGCTTGCACCCTGCTCTGCCACTACCAGTGAAACGCCTCCGTCCACGGTGTCCAGATCTGCCTGCATGGGAGGAAACACGGCCTGGCCCACCTGATTGCCCATCGGCCAGGTAACCCTGCCACCATCCCAGCGCCCGAGCCCGTCTGCTGACTTCAGGCGACCGTCTGCCCAGGACATCTCGAAGCGATCCACAGACACGGTTCCCTCAATCATGGCGCCACCGCTCTGGCGTATCAGTTGCTCGAACTCGGCAACCGCTATCAGCCCATTGGCGCTGACCTCAAAATTACCCTGCCAACCGGCACGGGCAACCCCTTCCACGCGGGATTGTGATGAAGACACGGAAAATTGCAGCGGTAATGTCACCCCGGACAGCGATGGCCAGCCAAATTGCCATTCCAAGCGTGCCGGGAAACCAGCCACAACAACCCCTGCGGCCCCATCCCAGAGACGCCCGGATACCTGCTGCACCCGAACCTGCTCTGGCAGCTGCACCTGGGCCGAGGCCTGCTGCCAGAGCCAGCCAGCCGGAACCAGAACAATCAGCGTGATCCCGTAAACCAGCAGACCGAGCAACAGCAGCAGAACCACTTTGCCAGGGCCGAGAAAGGATTTTGATCGGGATTCAGTCATTGCAATTGGCACATTTAAAAACCGGTAGCCGAGTCTAACAAAGCCATTGGGCAAGTTCATGACAAAAAAACGAAAAACCCCGCGCCAGTGTGAACCAGCGCGGGGTTTTTCAGGGGTAGATCGGGCCAGGCCTCAGAAACTGAGACCTGTTCGGGATCTGGTCGGCATTACATCATGCCGCCCATGCCTCCCATTCCGCCCATGCCACCCATATCCGGCATGCCACCGCCGGCTTTCTCGTCTTCCGGCTCGTCTGCAACCATCGCCTCGGTGGTGATGATCAGAGACGCTACGGAAGCCGCTGCCTGCAGGGAAGAACGGGTTACCTTGGCAGGATCCAGGATACCCATTTCCAGCATGTCGCCGTACTGCTCGGTTGCCGCGTTGAAACCGAAGGAGCCTTCGCCTTCTTTGACCTTGGCAACCACCACAGAAGACTCACCGCCTGCGTTGAATACGATCTGACGCAGCGGAGCTTCCATGGCGCGACGCAGAATGTTCACACCGGCTTTCTGCTCGTCGTTGATGGCGTCTACCTTGTCCAGAGCCGCAATAGCGCGGATGAGGGTAACACCACCACCAGCTACGATGCCTTCTTCAACGGCAGCGCGGGTGGAGTGCAGAGCGTCTTCAACGCGGGCCTTCTTCTCTTTCATTTCAACTTCAGAGCCGGCGCCCACTTTGATGACGGCGACACCGCCAGCCAGCTTGGCGACGCGCTCTTGCAGCTTCTCTTTGTCGTAATCAGAGCTGCTGTCTTCGATCTGCTTGCGAATCTGCTCAACGCGAGCGCTGATATCAGCCTCGGCACCAGCACCACCGATGATCGTGGTGTTTTCCTTGGTCACGTTGACACGCTTGGCAGTACCCAAGTCATCCAGAGTGGTGTTTTCCAGGGTCAGGCCGACTTCTTCGGAAATCACAGTACCGCCAGTCAGAATGGCGATGTCCTGCAGCATTTCCTTGCGACGGTCACCAAAGCCAGGCGCCTTCACAGCGTTGACCTTCACAATGCCGCGCATGTTGTTGACCACCAGAGTAGCCAGGGCTTCGCCTTCGATGTCTTCAGCGATGATCTGAAGCGGCTTGCCAGCCTTGGCAACGGCTTCCAGCACCGGCAGCAGTTCGCGGATGTTGGAGATCTTCTTGTCGACCAGCAGGATGTACGGGTCTTCCAGCTCGGCAGACATGTTGTCCTGGTTGTTGATGAAGTACGGGCTCAGGAAACCGCGGTCAAACTGCATACCTTCAACCACGTCCAGCTCGTCTTCCAGGCCACGGCCTTCCTCAACGGTAATGACGCCTTCTTTACCCACTTTTTCCATCGCGTCTGCGATGATCTTGCCGATGGTTTCGTCACCGTTGGCGGAGATAGTACCGACCTGGGCGATCATGCGGCTGTCGTCGCAGGGCTTGGCCATTTCACGGATGGCTTTAACAGCTTCGGCGGTACCTTTGTCGATACCACGCTTCAGGTCCATCGGGTTCATGCCGGCAGTCACGGCCTTGATACCCTCATTTACGATGGACTGGGCCAGTACGGTCGCAGTCGTGGTACCGTCACCAGCAGTTTCGTTGGCCTGGGAAGCGACTTCCTTCACCATCTGCGCGCCCATGTTCTCGAACTTGTCTTTCAGCTCGATTTCCTTGGCCACAGATACGCCGTCCTTGGTCACAGTCGGAGCGCCGAAAGACTTCTCCAGAACCACGTTACGACCTTTGGGGCCCAGTGTTACCTTGACCGCGTCCGCCAGGATGTTAACACCTGCTACCATGCGCTTACGGGCGCTATCACCGAATTTAACGTCTTTTGCTGCCATGTCTTCTATTCCTGTTCGTTAAACCGAAAATTGAACCAATCGGATTAATGAGCGTTCGTGCCTATCGCTGTTGCGATCACTCAAGCACGCCGTAAATATCGTTCTCACTCATGATGAGCAGCTCTTCACCGTCAACCTTTACGGTGTTACCGGCGTACTGGCCGAAGACCACGGTGTCACCCACCTTGACCGCCAGTGCACGGGTTTCGCCGTTATCAAGAATGCGACCATTACCCACAGCGATCACTTCGCCCTGGGAAGGCTTTTCTTTGGCATTACCCGGCAGCACGATGCCACCCGCAGTTTTCTCTTCTTCTTCCTTACGGCGTACGACAACACGATCGTGTAGCGGACGAATTTTCATTGCTCTGTTTCTCCAATAGTCAGATTAATGTGGCAATGACAATTGCATGTTAAAAATGTCTGGCCGGAGATCCGGACCCGACAAATTGCCTCGGCATCCAAGCCACTGATAGACAGTGATTTTCAGCCTGAGACGAATCTGTGCTGTGTTAATGGGGTTGAGCGAAAGGTTTTCAACACCCGCAACGAAAAAAATTTCACTTTTTTTCCTGCTCATCCTGATCCGGCTGACCGTGCTGGATCTGGCCCCGATCATTCCGTGTCTGATCCTGATATTCGCCTTCAATGATGTCGCCATTGGCATCACGGTCGAACGGTCGCTGCGGACCAAAAGGGCCATGCCCAAAGGGTCCTGCACCGCCGCCCGCCCTGAAAAAGAAACTCCGGCTTTGATTCTGCCCCGCCACCGTCATCCGCTTCAGCGCCTGCGATGCCAGCCAATGGCGAGAGCCCGGCAACAGACACAAAAAGCCGAAGGTGTCGGTGATAAACCCCGGCGTGAGCAACATAGCGCCGCCGACCGCCAGAATCAGCCCCTCCGCCACTTCCTTGGCCGGTAACTCGCCGCTGTTGAGGCGCTCATTCGCCCGCAACAAGGTCGCCAAGCCCTGCTGGCGCAGCAACCAGGCCCCGATTACAGCGGTCAGAAACACCAGCCCGACCGTGTTCAACACGCCGATAACGCTACCGACCTGAATCAGTACCGCCAGCTCGGCAATGGGCATAACGATGAAAAGAAAAAAGAAAACGGGCAAAATGCCTCCCCATAAAAACGATGCAGACACACAGAGAACGTAAAACACCTCTGAATTTAATTAGGGCAAACCATGAAACTTCAAGATTCTGTTATCGCAATCACCGGCGGCGGCCAGGGCCTCGGCCGCGCCATGGCCGAATATCTGGCAGCCAAAGGCGCCAGGCTCGCGCTCATCGACCTGATGGAAGATAAACTGGCCGAGGCAGCCGAAGCCTGCAAACAGGCCGGCGGCGACGCCAAAACCTATGTCTGTAACGTCGCCAAAGAAGAAGACGTTGAGGCAACCTTTCAGGCAATCATCAATGACTTCGGCCACCTCAACGGCCTGGTGAACAACGCCGGCATCCTGCGCGACGGCCTGATGGTGAAATTCAAGGACGGCAAGCTCGAGAAGCGCATGGAACTGGCCCAGTGGCAGTCCGTGATCGACGTTAACCTCACCGGCGTTTTCCTGTGCGGCCGGGAAGCGGCCACCCGCATGATCGAAAACGGCGACCAGGGCGCGATCATCAACATCGCCTCCATCTCCCGCGCCGGAAACATGGGCCAGAGCAACTACTCCGCCGCCAAAGCCGGCGTATCTGCCCTGGTGCCAGTGTGGGCCAAAGAACTCGCCCGCTACGGCATCCGCTGCATGGGCATCGCCCCAGGGTTTATCGAAACGGAAATGACGGCCTCCATGAAGCCCGAAGCCCTGGAGAAAATGACCGCCGGCATCCCCCTGAAACGCATGGGCAAGCCAGAGGAAATCGCCTCAGCGGTAGCGTTTATCTTCGAGAACGACTACGTTTCTGGCCGCATGATCGAGGTGGACGGCGCCCTGCGCCTGTAACCCGGCCAATACCGGAGCTCTGAATGAACGAGTCCGAAAAGGAACCGACAAAGGAGCAGAAAATCTGGCAGGTAGTGGCCGCGATTCCGAAAGGGAAAGTGGCCAGCTACGGTCAGGTAGCCGCCATGGCCGGCCTCGGACGCCAGGCGCGTTTCGTTGGCCGGGCCCTGGGCAAACTGCCCGCCGGCCACTGCATTCCCTGGTATCGGGTTATCCGGAGCAACGGCCAGATCGCCTTTCCTGAAGGCACAGAAACCTGCCAGCTTCAAACCGAGAAACTGAGACTGGAAGGGGTGGAAGTGTATAAAGGAAGGGTAAAGATGAAGGACTTTCAGTGGCAGCCTTGAGCCGAACGCCCAAGGCTGCTACCGGGACTAACAAAGACTCAGATCAAACCGCCTTGGCAGCAATGATCTTGTCGTGCCACTCCACCGGGCCGGTCTGGTGCACGGAACTCCCACGGGAATCCACCGCTACGGTTACCGGCATATCCTGCACTTCAAACTCGTAAATGGCTTCCATACCCAGCTCTTCAAAGGCCACCACCTTGGCGCCCTTGATGGCCTTGGAGACCAGGTAGGCCGCACCGCCCACCGCCATCAGATACACCGCGCCGTGCTTCTTGATGGCGTCGATGGCAACCTGACCACGCTCGGCTTTACCGATCATGCCGGTCAGTCCGGTTTTCTCCAGCATGGTGTCGGTGAACTTGTCCATACGGGTCGCGGTGGTGGGGCCCGCGGGGCCAACCACTTCTTCACGCACCGGATCCACCGGGCCCACGTAATAGATGAAGCGACCTTTCAGATCTACCGGCAGCTCTTCGCCGCGCTCGATCATATCCACCATCTTCTTGTGGGCCGCATCACGGCCGGTCAGCATCTTGCCAGACAGCAGAACGGTTTCACCCGGCTGCCAGTCTTTCACGTCTTCCGGAGTTACAGTATCCAGATTCACACGGCGAACGTTCTCGCCCACTTCCCAGGTAATTTCCGGCCAGTCGTCCAGGCTCGGTGGTGTCTGCAGGGACGGGCCAGTACCATCCAGCACAAAGTGCGCGTGGCGGGTAGCGGCACAGTTCGGAATAATCGCCACCGGCTTGTTGGCCGCGTGGGTGGGGTAATCCTTTACTTTCACATCCAGAACGGTGGTCAGGCCACCCAGCCCCTGGGCGCCAATGCCCAGCTCGTTAACCTTTTCGAACAGCTCCAGACGCAGTTCTTCAGCACGATTGGAGGCACCGCGGGCCTGCAGATCGTGAATATCGATCGGGTCCAACAGAGCTTCTTTCGCCAGCTCCATCGCCTTCTCGGCGGTACCACCAATACCAATACCCAGCATGCCAGGCGGACACCAGCCGGCACCCATCTGCGGCACCATCTTCAACACCCAGTCCACGACCGAGTCGGACGGGTTCAGCATGGCAAACTTGGATTTGGCTTCCGAGCCACCGCCCTTGGCCGCCACGTGTACTTCCACGGTGTTACCCGGTACCATCTTGTAGTGAATGATGGCCGGGGTGTTGTCTTTGGTGTTCTGGCGCTTGCCGTCCGGATCTGCCAGTACAGAGGCCCGGAGCACGTTGTCCGGATGGGTGTAGGCACGGCGCACACCTTCGTTAATCACGTCGTCCAGCGCCATATCGCACTCAAACTTCACATCCATACCGATGTTCACGAACACGGTGACGATGCCAGTGTCCTGACAGATCGGGCGATGGCCCTGGGCACACATGCGGGAGTTAATCAGGATCTGGGCCATGGCATCCTTGGCCGCCTGGGACTCTTCCTTCTGGTAGGCCTCATACACGGCCTGAATGAAATCCTTCGGGTGATAATAGGAAATGAACTGCAGCGCATCGGCTACGCTTTCGATCAGGTCGTCCTGGCGGATCACGGTGGTCATAGTCGCCTCATCAGCTTTCTGATTATCGGAAGTGTGCGGAGCCACCAAGGCAGCCCCTGCTTATATATGGAAGCGAGAGTTTACCAGAAATTCGCCACAGCGGTTGATGCGACAGAAGGCGCAAATGCTATGCCCGCTAACGAAATTAGCTATGGCCGCAAAACCAATTCGCAACAATTTGTTAAAACAGGCATTACCCGGCCACTGGAACTCGACAAACCGCGGAGCGGCCACTATTTTTGATTGAGGGCCACTCCAATGGTGCGAGGAGGGTTTCCAGACGCAGAATCACACTTTTGGCTGATCAACACTTGCTACTCTGTCGCTATAGTCGAAGCTACAGAAATTGGCTTTTAAGTGCTGGCTACAATTTCAGACAACCAACAAATCAGAAAAGGCAATGCGCGGAATCCTGGGGCCGACCGGTTCCGTCTACGCCGGATATAACGACACAACAACAGGAAAAGGTTCCACCCATGTTCAAGAAAACTCTAATAAGTCTTGCCGTGGCTTCTTCCCTTGGGTTGACGGGCTGTTTTGACAGTGGGTCCTCCGGGAAAAATGCGAATCCGGATTATCAAATTACCCAAGATAGGAATAGAGCGGAGTTCCTTGCCCAATTTGAGGGTAAGACTTGGCCAGTGTTTGACCCTTTCCCGGCAGTGTCTGACTTGCCGATCCCTAATGATCTAATTTTCAACTCAGCTGCAGGCGACGGTTCCTTTTTGGTTCCAGACCGACAACCTCCCGTAACTACAGCCCTAAACGGACTGAGCGGCGCATCAACCGTTGCCCCGATTGATATCAAGTTCTCGGGTGAAATTCAAAATGTAAGGGGGCCGTCCACAAACCCTGCGGAACTCATACAGCAGAACGTTTTCTTAATTGAATTGGATTATGCCAGCGGGGATCCGCTGCGAGGACTAAGTGCCTCCGAGTTGCCATCAGACGGTGCCCCATTCAACAACTTCATTGCTGAAGCTAAGAATTTTAATGGCGAGACAATTCTACGTATTACACCTGTTGAACCACTCAAGCCAAACAAGCGTTACGTTGTAATCCTAACAAACGAAATCCAAGATAGTTCTGGCGAACCTGTAGTTTCATCACCTGCTTATACTGAGCTAAAAGACGAAACTATGGTTATTGGGCCTAGCGTAGATCGAGTCCGCACACTCATCAATAGTTTCTGGGAAAAGGTAGCCGAAGATGCCATCTCTACTCCCATACCTGGAATCGGCGTCTCCCTGAACGAAGCTCGCAGTAACAATGGACTGCCCGAGCTTTCTCGGGACAACGTTGCTTTGTCCTACAGTTTCACGACCTCAAATGACAAAAAGGTTCTTCAGTACATTGCAAACCCAGCCCAATGGATTGAGGACCAACTCAGGCTGTCAGTTACCACTACAGCAGCTAAAAAATCACGCGGCGCACACTTTTTACTGTTGAACGAGGCAGGAGTGGAAAGTGCACCACTGATGCCCGTAGCGACATGGGATATGAATGACGACGAAAGCGTAACAAAAGACGATTTCCAGCCTTTCTACGACATGTATAAAGCCCAAATGCCGACAATATTGTCCACTTTTGGCAGCGACGAAATCGTTGCTGCGGTGAACGCGGCTCTGGCAAGCTTTGAACCAAGCAGCTTAGATGCGAACCTCGTATCCTGTGATGAAGAACCTTTTGTGGTTAACCCCAACCCAGTCTTAGCGGTTGACGACAAGTTCGAGTGCGCAGGTGTTCTGCTTAAGGGCGGACTTGCCCAGGAAGGCATTACTTTCCCCGAACCCAAAAAGTCCGACATTACAATCGATTTCGAAACGGCAGCACCAGCACCCGCAGTATCAGCTGTTCTTAGCAGTATTCCCGGCGCCACTAATGTCAAGGTTGCGCAAGGCACTATCAAACTTCCTTATTTCCTTGGGACTCCAACCGACAAGGACGGAACCCCGATCAAAACAGGGTATTGGAAAGCCGACACTCAACTTGCCAGCAAACTGAATACCCAATTTAAAGAAGCCGGATTGGTTATTCCCCAAGGCGCAGGCAAAAGTGACGTTCTCAACACAACCTTTCCCTTCCCGGAAAAACATGCCGACTTGAATGTGCCAATGTTGGTGATGTACCCGGCTACAGTTAACGACGGATCTGTGCTAGTTGATCCGACATCAGATGCTTTTAACCTGCCTGTCGTCATGTTCCAGCACGGCATCACCACCGATCGCAGTGCAGCGCTGGCATTTGGTAGCGTCCTGGCTGCTCAAGGTGTAGCAGTTATAGCAATTGACCAGCCACTACATGGTGTCGGCCCCGCCTCAACTTCAGACAAACAAGAGCTCGCGGAGACTCTAGTACGTGCTGCAGTGGTGGAAGCGATTGCGGCAACACCTGAAGGAGCAGGACTTACCGAAGAACAGCTTGAAGCTGCTGCGCAGCCAACTGTGGATCAACTTTCGCCGTTAGTGGTCGAAGGAGATATACCCACTATTATGGCCGCAATTGATCAGGCCGGGTACAGCGCAGCGGTTACTGAACAACAAGTGAGCGTTTTGGTTGGGACAGTAGCCAATGCAGGTAGCACGATCCCCGGATTGGCACCTGTATCAACTTCACAAGGCATAGCCGCTACAGGAGCTACAGAACGCCACTTCGGGTACGCGACGAACGATTTCAACGAAATCATCAAAATGAACTTTAGTTCAGACGCAGCGGCCGGAGATTCAGGAGATCTTTTCATAAATCTTGAAAACTTTCTGGTATCTCGCGACAACCTTCGTCAGGGCACAGTGGATCTGATGACCGTTCGTGCCTCAATCGCTGATATCGCTCCTGCATTTGATGAAAACAACGTTTACTTCGTCGGCCACTCACTCGGCACCATAAACGGGGGTGCGTTTGTTGCCTCTACAAATGCTGCTGCGGAAGGTAACGCAGGCAGAAAGGATCTTAAAATCAAAGCCGCGAACCTTCTCACGCCTGTGGGCGGCGTTGTACGGATGCTTGAGAACTCCCCTGCATTCGGCCCAACAATTGTTGCTGGTCTGACAGCGCAAACCGGGCTGACCCAGAAAGACTCTGGGCTGCAAACCTACTTCAACGTGCTTCAGCACGCCATCGACTCTGTGGACCCTGTAAACTTTACGGATGATCTGCGGAACGTTGTGTTTTCACAGATTAACAATGACAACACGACGATCAACGACGGTATGGATAACCTGGACGGTGTAACCCTCCCGGGAACACTGGGCGGCCAAGTGGTTCAGGTAGAGATGTTCTCCTCGATAGCACCTCTGTCAGGATCAGAGCCACTGGACATGCTTACCTCAGCAACGGATGTGCTGCCGTCGGCTACTATACCTATCCCACTGCCAGCCTTCGTTCGTTATAACGAACTGGCACAGCACTCTACTCCAGTACTTCCCAGGGCGCGTGTCGATAAGAACGGAGACGTTGTCCCGATGTCTGAAGAAATTGCACAAGCAACTTTTGGGCAAATGGCTGCGCAAACGCTTAGCTTGATAGAGACATCTGGATCAGCCGTTGTGGTTGATAAAGGGGATGCTTCGGCTACACCTCCACGCCCAGACACGTCAGTGTCAATTGACGCACCTTAAACCTAAGGATTATCTATAGAAACTAAATGCCCCGGTCCTGCCGGGGCATTTTTCGTTACGCCGATCTGCGCTCGCAACCTAGTGTGCTTTACCTAATCCCTCCCCCTACCATAACCGCACGTTTGTACCACTTTCCCAAAACCGCTTGTCCCCATGGACGTTAAACGATCAGGAGCGATCTCATGCGTGCAGTACCCTCCCCAAAAACCTTTGGCCTGTTGGCTTTTGTTGCAATACTGGCGGCATGTACCGCTGCCGTCACCCCGGAATGGGTGGCCACGTACAATCACGGCGCTACATCCAGCGATAACCGCATAACCTAGCTGAACGATATGGTTGTCGACAGCTACGGTGATGTGCTCGTTGCTGGCACAGCCAACCAAACCGGCCTGGCCGAACGCCAGGAAGAAGCCGTGTTCGTCAAGTTCTCCCCAACCAGTGATCGGCTGTGGGTAGGCACTGCCTCGCTGCAACGCACTGACGACAACGGTTCATCACGGTTTTTCGATGATACCCGAGCGCTGGCAGCCGACAATCAGGGCAACCTCTACAGCATTGCCATCACCCAACGCACAACCGATGACAGCACCAGCTTCAGCTCTCACCTGGTTAGCTTCGACCGTAACGGTGAACAGCGCTGGACCCGCAAGCTGAGCGATCAGGAAGACATGCGTGCGCTGGCCCTGAACGACGATCAGGTTGTCGTTGCCGGGCTTTCAACCCAGCGTTTCAGTCTTACCGGAAACAAGCTGTCCCACGTTGACCACCCTGAACACTCCGCCTGGCACATCGCATTCAACAGCGACGGCAGCTATGCCCTTACGGGTGGCTGGAAAATCAGCCTGTTCTCACCTGCAGGTGAACCCCTGTGGCAGGCAGATGCCGACCAGGAAGGCACGGCACTCGGAGAATCGCTCTTTACCATGGACGGCGACTTGATCACCACGCAATCCGTGGAGCCTCGCGGTGCCGGTCTGGTTACCCGCTGGAACCAGAGTGGCCAGAAAATCTGGCAGAAGACGCTGGCGGCTCCTGCCTCCAGTTATGGCTTGATGGGGCCTGTATTGGTAGAGGAAGACTATCGTGGTGACCTTTACTTTGTCACATCAAATGCCGATGGTCGGCGCATTGCCAAACTGGATGGCCTCGGAGGCTTCTACTGGAACAAAACCAGCCGCAGCGGCATCGTTCAGGATATGGCGTTGATCAATGGTGAAGTGTTTGTGGTCGGTGACGGCCGCAACGAGAAATACGACACCAACGGCCAGCTTGTGGCAGAAAGCAAGACTGGCCGCTCCGTGCAGATCACCCAGGGCCGAGTAGCAGTAGATGGCGACCTCATCTACGCGGGTTATGCCGCCACGATGGACGGCGGTATGGGGCTGCACATTTCGCAGTTCAAGAACCGATAAGCCCGGGTTAACGAAACAGAATGGGACGGCCCAGCTGATTCTGGCTGCGGCCATCCCCCCGATCCCCCTCAACAACCATCCCTCTGGCCTTCAATTGCGGATGCTCCGCCGCCTCTTCAATCGTCAACACCGGCTCCACACAGGCATCCACTTCGGCAAACACCTCCTGCCACTCAGCCAGTGAGCGCGCCGCGATCTTTTGTTTGATAGCGGCTTTCAGCTCCTGCTGATGTTCAGGCTTCTGGCTCAGGGCATAGCTTTTCAGTTCGCCCAACCCAAGGGTGTCGCACAGGCGCGAAGAGAATTGTGGTTCCAGGCTCCCGACAGACAACCAGCGGCCATCCCTGGTCTGGTAATAGTCATAGAATGTCCCACCATTGAGCATGCCGCTTTCGGGCTTCTGAGCCTGTCCGCCTGCCAGGGCAGCAGCACCCGCCATGGCATTCAGGGCAAAGGCGGCATCGGTCATGCTGATGTCGATAAAGGCGCCCTCTCCGGTTTCCTGGCGTTTGATGACAGCAGCGAGGATGCCCATCACGGCGTGATGGGAGCCTCCGGCCACGTCGGCAATCTGAATGCCCATGGGTGGTGGGCCGCTGTCGGCACGGCCGCAGTGGCTGGCAACACCGGAAATAGCCAGGTAGTTGATGTCATGGCCGGCTCTGTCTTTATAGGGGCCGGTCTGACCATAACCGGTAATGGCGCAGTAAATCAGTCCTGGATTGATGGCTTTGAGTACCTCATAGCCTATCCCGAGGCGATCCATGACGCCCGGGCGAAACTGCTCCACCACGATGTCGTAGTCCTGAACCAGCTGCTTGACCTTTTCAACACTCTCGGGCTGCTTCAGGTTCAGTTGCAAGGTTTGCTTGCCGCGACCGAGGTAGGAAAAAGTCGTGCTGAATTTACCATCAAAAGGTGGCATTACCTTGGCCAGATCCACGCGATCCGGAGCTTCAATTCTGAGCACTTCCGCGCCCATATCGGCGAGCATCATGGTGGCGTAGGGTCCGGGCAGCAAGGTACTGAAATCCAGAATTTTCAGGTTGGCGAGCGGGGCTGCCATAAAGTGTCTCCTTGTTTGTGATCGGCGGCAATGACTCTGGCTCATGCTGCCGGGTTTTGCAGGCCGGGCCAACTGCCGGTTCCTTCATTCCTATTGACCGTTTCTTCCATCTTCCGGCAAATCATAGGCTTGCATTGTCGTGCCGGGTACTTATGATGAAGTTCGTTCTCTCTTCTGGCTGCCTCTATGTCAACACTGACAGTCTCACGACATTTTGTTGAAGCTTCCCTGTCCGGCGCTGAACGCCTGGGCCTGGACGGCCGCGCACTGCTTCAGGAGGCCGGGATCTCGCCAGATCTGCTGCGTATTGAAATGGCAAGGGTAAGCAGTGACCAATTCAGCAAGCTGATGCAGGTGATCTGGCAGCGCACCGGCGATGAGTTTATGGGCATGGGGCCGCGCCGGGCCCGCTCCGGCACGTTCGCCACCATGTGTGCTCTGGTGGTCGGTTGCCAGACGCTGGAAGAGGTGTATCAACAGGCCTACCGGTTCTCGCGGCTGTTCGAGCCTATGGTGTCCATGGAGCTTGAAGTCCTGGATGACTGCGCGCGCCTGGTTACGCGAATTGAAGGAAGCATCCACGATCCGGACTATTTTCTGCGAGAGAGCATCCTGGTCATCTGGCACCGACTTGGCAGCTGGCTCATCGGCCAGCCAGTGGAACTGGAGAAAGCCGAGTTCGATTACCCGAGACCAGACCATGGCGACGAATACCGGCACATTTTTCATTGTCCGCTGGCGTTCGAATCCGACTGTACGGCATTGACCTTCAGCAAACGCTTCCTCTCTGCCCCGGTGATCCGGGACAAACCGGAAATGCGACAATTCCTGAAAACCTCCCCGGCAGATCTGCTGTCACGACCGGATGAGAGCAACACCTGGACCGGCCGCATTCGGGGCCTGATTGGCCGTGACTTCTCCAAGCCCATGCCGGATTTCGACTGGATAGCGCAAGAGTTGCACACCAGTCCGCAAACCCTCAGGCGCCGACTGAAGCAGGAAAACACGTCGTTTCAGGAGATCAAGGATCTATTGCGGCGGGATATGGCCATCTACTATCTGGCCCATCCGGAGATGCCCATTAACGATATTGCCGAACGGGTCGGCTTTACCGAACCGTCCACCTTCCATCGGGCCTTCAAGAAGTGGACAGGGGTCACCCCGGGCGCCTGGCGGGAAGGCGAACGGGGCGATCTGGTCTGAACGCCCAGCCTTACGAGCTTCCCTGCTGCAGGTTCCGGATCAACCTCCCCAGAGTTCGGGCAATGTCCCGGGCCTGATCGCGATTCTCGGCCAACTGGAAAAGCCGGGAGCCATCCCGCGGATCATAAACCCAGCAGGCTCCGACCACCGGTTCACAATCCCAACGTAACTGAGGGTTCACACCAAATACTGACAGCGACAGGGTTCTACGAACGGTGGTGCCGTCGGGATTGCGCTCGATGTCCTGAATACTGATATTGCCATCATCCAGAGCCACCTGGTACTGGCGGTCTGCAGGCCTGTCCAGACGCACCACCGTTTTATCACGCCGCCAGCCCGCGCTCTCGAGCAGGGTATTCAGGTGGATGACCAGAGCCTCCCTGTCTGAGTTAGCCAGATACAGCTGACGCAGGGTCTTCACGTCCTGCTCATTCGCTGGCTCAATCACGGCAACGGGTTCATTGGTATTGGCCTGCCCTTCAGCCAGAGCACGGACACTGGCACGGCTGGCCTTCTCTATGTCGGTAATCAGCTTCAGGCTTTGCTGGTAATGCGTGCCCTCTGCCCCGGCCCGGGTAATGTATTGCTCCAGTGCTGAACGTGCCTCATTCAGATGATTGGCCTGCAACATGGCCCGGCCGCGATAGTAGTAATACTCGGCGGGCTTCTCTCCCTCCATGGCCTGAAGGCGGTTCAGGTACTCCCCTGCCTCACTCCAGTTCTCTGCTGCAACGGCTTCTTCCGTCGCCAGCATCAAGCGGCGAATCTCGTGTTCCGGAGCCAATGCCTGGGCGAACCCCGCCTGCAGGGCAAGAACAGAAGACAACACCAGGCCCGCAAATACCCTGTGACCAGGCAAACGCCTTTTTTTCATGGATGACAACATACCGCTACTCCTGTTGGTCCTCTGCACGGGCTTCCCCGGCGTCCGTAGGCTCCCTGTCGATGGCAGGCGTATCTCCCGGCTCATCGGCGTCTTCAGAATCGACCTCGGCCTGATCCACAATCGACTTGGGCAACTCTTTTTTAACCCTGACCCCCAGCTCCACAAACCGATTGGCCTGGGAAATCAGATTACCACGGCCCCGGGTCAGGGTATTCATGGCATTATCGTAGGTGCCCTGGGCCGTGTGTAACTGGCTTCCCAGCTTTTCCATGGCCTCTACAAACACCCGGAGCTTGTCATAGACCGCACCGGCGCGATCTGCAATGCGGCGGGCGTTCTGGCTCTGGCGTTCATAACGCCAGATATTCTCAATCGTTCTCAGTGTCGCCAGCAGGGTGGTGGGCGTCACCACAATAATCTTGCGTTCGAACGCTTCTGCGAACAGGTTCTCGTCCTGCTGGAATGCTGCCACAAATGCCGGCTCAATGGGCATGAACAGCAGCACGAAATCGGGAGAATGCAGCCCGTTAAGCTGACTGTAATCTTTCTCGCTCAATGTACGGATGTGATTGCGAACCGCCTCAACATGCTGCTTCAGCGCCGCAGCGCGCTCTTCCTCCTGATCTGCGGTCACCCACTGCTGATAGGCCACCAGGGATACTTTGGAATCAATCACCAGATTTCGCTGGTCCGGCAAATGCACGATGACATCGGGCCTCAACAACTGGTTATCTTCGTCCCGGTAACTCCCCTGGGTTTCGTACTCGACCCCTTTGCGCAGGCCCGACCGTTCCAGCACCCGCTCCAGGATCAACTCACCCCAGTTGCCCTGAATTTTCTTGTCGCCTTTGAGCGCGCGGGTCAGATTGGCGGCTTCTTCGGTAATTTGCCGGTTCAGCTCCTGCAACGATTTTATTTCGCTGCGAAGTGCCTGGCGATCCCGGGTTTCCGTGGTGTAGACATCCTCTACGCGTTTACGGAAGTCCTGCAACTGGTCACGGAAGGGGTTGAGCAAGGAGTCCAGGCTGGTTTTAGATTGCTGACTGAAGCGCTCACTTTTCTGGTCGAAAATCCGGTTCGCCAGGTTTTCGAATTCCTGTTTCAGCGCATCTCGATTCTTTTCCAGCAACTCGAGTTTTTCCGAGGCATTGCGGCGCTCTTTATCCAGTGTCACCTGCTGCTCGCGTAACTCGACCTTCAACTGGCCTAACTGTTCGGAGAGTGTTTCAGCCCGCTGCTGGTATTGACCGCTTTCATTTACCAGTTGCGCAACCCGGTCCTGTTTTGCCGCCAGCTCCGATTCCAGAGCCGCCAATCGGTTTTCCAGGTTGGCAGACTGCTGTCGCCAGTGCTCGATGCCCTGCTCCAGCTGCCCAGAGCGGGCTTTCTGCTCCTCCAGTGCGGTCTGCAGATGTTCAACTTCCTGTTCATGCAACGCCTGCACCTGCTCGCTATCTCTCAGTTGCCTGTCTCGGGTGTCCAGTTCCTCGCGCAAGGCAGACTCGGTGACTCTATCCAGGCTTCGACGCCACAGCAGCCAGACAACCCCCACCAGTAACAAGGCGGCGCCAGCCACCAGCGCAAGGAACCAACCTGCCAGCCATTCCGGACGTTCAGCCATGGTGAGGGTAAGCGCATCTAGCACCAGCAAGTTCTCCTTGAGTCTTGATTGGTAGAATCAGGGCATGGCCCCGGGATCAAAGCCTGACAGTCTACCGCAATGCTCACCCTTTTTTCTCGTTGGCGGAACGGGGCCACCAGGCCGGCATCGACTGTTTGGCATTTATCAACATTGCGCCAATCCGCCTATGGACGCCGAGCGTAAATTCCTCTACAACGGTTAAAAAGCACCCAATCGGAGTGCTAAAGCCGTAATATGGAAAGCTGACTGGCAGGCCGGAGCATGTTCAAGGAATTGTGGAGAAAATTCGGGTCCGACTTCCTGCAGGCTACCTGTGTGGAAGACGAGCAGGCATTGTCTTCGGAAGATCAACGCTCGGCGGGCAAGCATGTGCGGGTTTTGCCTCACATCACCCATACCGGCGAGTTTCACCTTGAACGACTGACCCAGTTGCTGAAAAGCCGTTATGGAAAGAGCTTCACGGTGCCGACCGACACCACCTCCAGCGATCGCGCGCTCAAAGATGTCATTTCCTTTGCCGCCCGCATTCAGGACCAGGATATCCAGCGGGAGCTGCTGCTGTTCTACCTGAATTGTTCCCCGGTCATACAGGAGTACCTGAGATCCGAGACGCCACTGGGCCAGGGACCTTTTCTGGGCCAGTAAATATGCGCCTTAACCATCTGTAAAGTCACCACACAGGTCCGTTGTAGTATACTCTCCCGCCTGATTGACAACACATCCAATGGCTGTGGCATCCATTGCCAATAATTCTCACGGCCGGTTCAGGGGATATTCATGGGGTCCAGGTTTTCGCAAACCCGCTCATTGTTCGCAGTTGCCTTAACAGGGCTGGCAGTCGCACTTTCCGGTTGCGCTTCCGATCGCTATTTCATGGTGCCGAAAGAAAATATTGAAGAGGTTCGTGCCTCGGTCCAAAGCCAGCGTGCGACCCTTGTTACCATGGAGCAAAATGCCGGGGTAAGGCATGAAAAGCTGCTGCAGCAGAACCAGGATTCTACCCAGACCATTCTTCAGGCCATCGCCACACAGGTTGAAAAACCATCTTGCCCACCACCGAAAGCAGCACCTACGTGCCCCGCTCCTCGCGAAGACACAGGGCGGGCAGATCGCCTGAAAGGCAAAGTGGTTGTGGGCGAAGTAGAAAAGTTTTTCCTGGCTGGCCCCGGCCATGTCTATACCGCCCGTATCGACAGTGGCGCTGAAACCTCCTCCATACACGCCCGCAACGTTCAACGTTTCGAGCGCGACGGCAGCAACTGGGTGCGCTTTGAAGTTCCGGTTCCTGGCACCAAGGAGGCCGAATGGGTTGCCATGGAGAAAGAAATCTCCCGGCGCGTGAAAATTATCCAGTCCAGTGCCGATGAGTCTGAACGACGTGTAGTGGTGGAGCTTCAGTTTGCCATTGGCGACCACCAGCAAGTGGCCGAGTTCACTCTGGCAGACCGTACAAACCTGACGTACGAAGTCCTGATTGGCCGAAACGTTTTACGCGACGTCATGCTGATTGATGTCGGCAAGGAATTCGCAACAGAGCTCCCCGAATCCTACCTTGAACAAGCGGCAAACGGAGACGAAGAATGACGGTACGCTCCCGGGTTCCGTTTTACGTGTTTGTTTTCCTGCTGATTGCAGCAGGGATTGCCATTGCCACCTGGCGTCATTTGGAACTGGGCATTCCCTGGATGACCGGAGAACAGCGCCCGGTATGGATGATTGAGGCGCGGGTCGATTTCCAGGGCCAGAACAGCCCGGCTGAAGTGAGTCTGCACATACCGGAGCAGCCGCCCGGCTTTCGCATTCTGACGGAGCAGGCCGCGTCACCCGGCTACGGCTTCTCAATTCTGGACAGCAACAGCGGGCGCAGGGCACAGTGGACAAAACGAGATGTCGCCGGCCCCCAGACTCTCTATTTCAAGGCACAGTTTGTACCGGATGAAGACGCGATTCATGCTCCGCCAGCGCGTAAACCCCGAGCATTGACGGTTTTCTGGGAAGAACCCCAGGCCACCGCCGTAAGAGAACTCCTGAGCCAGGCTTCCGAGCGCTCCAGCTCCCCCGAGAGCATGACTCGCGAGCTCATCCGCCTGATGCAGCCGGACAACCGCACCCAGAACACAACACTGCTGGTATCCGACGACAACTACCTGCAACTGCTGGTAAAAATGCTGAATCACGCCGGCATTGCTGCGCGCACCGCCGACGCCCTGAAGCTTGAGGATGCCCGGCGCCGCCAACAACTGGTGCCATTCCTGCAGATATACAACGGCAAGCGCTGGCTTACCTTCGACCCGCGCACCGCAGAACAGGGCGTACCGGAAAACCTGCTGCTCTGGCGACAGGGGTCCGATTCCCTGCTCGATGTGGTGGGTGGCGACGACTCCCAGGTGAGCTTTTCCATGCTGCGGCAGACCGTACCGGCGCTGCAGCTGGCCACGCTGGAGTCCAATGCCAACGGACTGAGCGTGCTCGGTTTCTACCAGCTGCCAATAGAAGAACAGAGCATGTTCCGGATGTTGCTGTTGCTCCCCATCGGCGCGCTGATTGTTGCCTTCATGCGGATTGTCATCGGCATCCGAACGTCGGGCACCTTTATGCCAGTCCTGATTGCCGTGGCGTTTGTCCAGACCACCCTGGTGCCGGGGCTGATCGCATTTTTGTCCGTCGTAGCCATTGGCCTGCTGTTGCGCGGTTATCTTTCCAGCCTGAACCTGCTGCTGGTATCCCGCATATCGGCCTTGATCATCCTGGTGATCTTCATCACTGCGGGGCTCAGCATTATTGGCTACCAGATGGGCTTTAACACCGGCATGACTGTCACCTTCTTCCCCATGGTGATCATCGCCTGGACCATCGAGCGTATGTCCATCCTCTGGGAGGAAGAAGGCGCCCGCGAAGTGCTGGTGCAAGGTTCAGGCAGCCTGTTTGTGGCCATCTGCGCCTACCTGGCCATGAGCACTCCGCTGGCGGGTCATCTCACCTTCAACTTCCCGGAGTTACATCTGGTTATTCTCGGGCTGATCCTGCTGATGGGTCAGTACACCGGCTACAAGCTCAGCGAGCTCAAGCGGTTTACCCCGATGAAGGCCTACGACTGATATGGACTGGATTTCTCCACGCAGGCTGAAGAAACTCGGGATGCTGAACATGAACCGGCGCAATGTGGACTACATTGCCCGGTATAATGATCGCTCCTCCTATCCGCTGGTGGACAACAAGCTGAAAACCAAACTGGCGGTGAGCGAATACGGTGTAAAAACCCCCAAGCTGCTGCAGGTGGTTCGCCAGCAGCACGAAATCTCCCATTTCCGGGAAATGGCGGAGGATCTGGCCGGTTTTGCCATCAAGCCGGCAAAAGGCTCCGGCGGCAAGGGCATTACCGTCATTACCGGGCGAGACGGCGACGACTTTATCAAGGCCTCCAGCGCCCACATTTCCGTCGCCATGCTGGAGCGTCACCTCACCAACATTCTGGCTGGCCTTTATTCCCTGGCCGGCACCCCGGATGTTGCCATTGTTGAAAACCTGGTTCAGTCCTCCCCGGCGCTCGCCAGGTACTCCTTCCAGGGCGTACCCGACATCCGGATTGTGGTATTTCAGGGATATCCCGTCATGGCTATGCTCCGGCTGGCAACCACCGCTTCGGACGGTAAAGCCAACCTGCACCAGGGTGCTGTTGGCGTCGGGCTGGATATAGGCTCTGGCCAGAGTCTGAACGCAGTTCAGTTCAATCGGCCGATCACCCTGCACCCGGACACCGGACTGGCGCTGGAAAATATCCGGATTGAAGACTGGGAAAACATGCTGGAAATGGCGGCCCGATGCTATGAGGCCACTGGCCTGGGTTATATGGGCGTAGACCTGGTGGTCGATGCCAACGAAGGCCCGCTGCTGCTGGAACTGAATGCCCGGCCCGGACTGGCCATTCAGATGGCCAACGGCTGCGGCCTGCTGCCCAGGCTCAACGCGATCGAGAGCCTCAAGCGCCCGCATTTCAGCCCCAGAGAGCGAGCGCTGTTTGCCATGGAAAGCTTTTCCCGGCGCTGACGATCAGTATTTGGGCATAAAAAAACCGGAGCTGCTGTGGCTCCGGTTTTTTTTTATTCAGACCCGCTGATCAGGAGGTCAGCTCACCCCTTTGCAGAAGCAACTTCCTCTCATGGGTCAGACCTTTCAACAAGCCCCAGGTCATCAGCAGAAGTATTACAGTAAAGGGCAACCCGGCACTGATGGCAACCGCTTGGATCGCACCCAGAGCGTCTTCGCCACCGCCGAAGATCAACGCCGCCGCAATGGCACCTTCCATGACCACCCAGAATACACGCTGAGCCGTCGGGGCATCGGTTTTGCCGCCAGCGGTGATGCTGTCGATCACCAGCGAGCCGGAATCCGACGAGGTTACGAAGAACACCAGCACCAGGATAATACCGACGAATGACACAATGCCGGTCCAAGGCAGCTGCTCAAACATCTGGAAGGTCGCCAGAGAAACCTCGGTCAGCCCTTTGTCTGCGAGCACGCCAACGCCTTGCTGTATCTGTTCCAGTGCCGTGCCACCGAAACCACTCATCCATACGGTGGTGATCAAGGTCGGGATAATCAGAACCGCAGTGACAAACTCACGCACTGTCCGGCCTTTTGAAACCCGCGCGATAAACATACCTACGAACGGTGACCAGGAAATCCACCAGGCCCAGTAGAATACAGTCCAGCCCTGGAACCAGGCTTCATCTTCACGACCAAACGGATTACTCAGCGGCACAATGTTGGCCACGTAGGTGGAAGAGGTTACCCAGATGGTCTCCAGAATGGTCATGGTCGGACCAGCGAAGATCACGAAGAACAACACGATGCCCGCAGTCGCCATGTTGATGTTACTGAGCACCTTCACGCCGCCATCCAGGCCACGCAACACGGAAATGAGCGCCAAGGCCGTAACGCCAACAATGATAGCCATCTGCACATTGGTGCCAGAACCTACCTGAAACAGGTAATCCAGGCCGGAGGCAGCCTGCTGGGCACCAAAACCAAGTGACGTGGCCAGACCAAAGATGGTAGCCACAACCGCGAGGACATCAATGATGTGCCCCGGCCAGCCCCACACCTTGTCTTTCAGCAGTGGGAAAAACGCGGAACGGATGGTCAGTGGCATGTTCTTGTTGAACGCAAAGAACGCCAGAGACAGGGCCACGATGGCGTAGATTGCCCAGGGGTGCAGCCCCCAGTGATAAAGGGTCGCCCCCATTGCCAGATCACGCGCTTCGGGAGAGTTGGCAGCCACATTGAAGGGAGTTTCATACCAGCCTGTATAGTAGGCCACCGGCTCGGCCACGGCCCAGAACATCAGGCCGATCCCCATCCCGGCTGCGAACAGCATGGCAAACCAGGACATGGTTGAGAATTCGGGCGTTGCATTCTGTCCGCCCAGCCGGATCTTGCCTACCGGCATGAAGATCAGCGCAAGGCTGACAACCACAAAAAGGTTGGCGCTGAGCAGGAAGAACCAGTCAAAACTGGCAATAATGTCCCACTTGGCCCCATCAAGAGTCTCCTTCGCCGCGGCCGGAAACATCAGGGTTCCGATAACAAACAGAACCACAATGATGGCCGCTACCGGGAAAACCCAGTTATGAAGATCCAGGCCGAACGGATTGATATTATCCTGGCCTGCGACGTAATCCGTCTGATATTCGTCTTTCACTACCTCGCCCACGCTGGCGCCTCCTGGTCTGGTGTGATCACTGAATATGCTGAGTGAATGGATAACGCAATGAACAATCATTCATACGTTACAAGCCGGTCATTTTATTACTTTGAACTCAAAACATCAAAAGCAAGAAAAATGCCTTTTTTATCTACATCAGCATAGCCCAGATTTTGCAGAGGCAAAGATTGTTCCCTGAAACAGGTCTACTACCCGGACAGGTGACGTAGTTATACTGCAAGGTTTCGCCGACACCCGCCCGACAGCAATCAGAGGTATTCATGGAAAAAACCACCACCTTCCCTTTGCGCTATTCTGCTTATGTCCTCAGCATCGCCGGGCTGCTGGTGTCGTTACCGGTAACGCTTTGGCTTGGAGCAGGCTATCTGTTTCCGGTGATTTTTGGTGCGCTCACAGCCCTCGGCACCTGGGATTTACTGCAGCGAAAACACACTGTTAGCCGAAACTATCCCATCATGGCCAACTTCCGGTATCTGTTTGAGTCGATCGGCCCGGAGATCAGGCAGTACTTTATCCAGTCCGATACGGAGGAGCGGCCCTTCTCGCGGGAACAGCGCACTATTATCTACCAGCGGGCGAAGAACGTGCTCGACAAGCGACCATTCGGCTCACAGTTAGGCATGTACGACGAAGGCTTTGAATGGATGAACCACTCGCTCACCCCAACCCGACTCGACAGCAGTAACTTCCGGATTCTGATCGGCAAAAACTGCGAGAAACCTTACAGTGCAAGCGTTTTCAATATCTCCGCCATGAGCTTTGGCTCACTTTCCGCCAACGCCATTCTGAGCCTGAATACCGGCGCAAAAAAAGGAGGCTTCTACCACGACACAGGGGAAGGATCGATCTCCCGCTACCACCGGGAACCCGGCGGAGATCTGGTCTGGGAAATCGGTTCCGGCTATTTCGGTTGCCGGCATCCCGACGGCTCCTTCAATGCCGAGATGTTCGAAAGGAATGCCACCCTGGACCAGGTCAAAATGATAGAGGTCAAACTATCTCAAGGGGCAAAACCAGGCCACGGTGGCATTTTGCCCGGTGCAAAAGTGACCCCCGAAATTGCCGAAGCCAGAGGCGTTCAGGTTGGCGAAGATTGCATCTCCCCCGCCAGCCATTCCGCCTTCTCCACCCCGATTGAATTGCTGGAATTCCTGGAACAGCTGCGAACGCTCTCCGGCGGCAAACCGGTCGGCTTCAAACTGGCCATTGGCCACCCCTGGGAATGGTTCGCCATCGTTAAGGCCATGCTGAAGACTGGCAAAAAACCCGATTTCATCGTGGTTGATGGCGGTGAAGGCGGCACCGGTGCGGCGCCACTGGAGTTCATCAATCGTCTTGGCATGCCGATGACTGAAGCCCTGCTTCTGGTTCATAACACACTGGTGGGTACCCACCTGCGCGAAGACATCGCCATTGGCGCCGCAGGCAAGATTACGTCCGCTTTCAATATTGCCCGTACCCTTGCTCTGGGAGCGGACTGGTGTAATTCCGCCAGGGGCTACATGTTTTCCCTGGGCTGCATCCAGGCATTGAATTGTCATACCGGCCGCTGTCCCAGCGGGGTCGCAACGCAAGATCCCCGTCGTGGCAATAAACTGGACGTCCCCTTGAAAAGCGAGCGGGTATTCAACTTCCATAAGAACACCCTGGATGCCCTCCAGAATCTGCTTGAGGCCTCGGGGCTCCGGCATCCCTCTGAGCTTGGCCCGGAGCACATCGTCCGTCGCGTCTCCAAAACCGAAGTGCATAGCTATCTGGACCTGTTTCCGTTCCTCGAACCGGGAGCACTGCTTGAGGGCAAAACCGGCCTGAGGGTCTTCGACAAGTACTGGGAAAGCGCTCAACCGGATACCTTCGAACCGCCGGAATTCATCCTGGCACTGAGGGAGACCAAGTTACGTTGATTTCGAGAGAAATTCGCCAGCCCGGTGTTTATTTTTAGCCTGGGCTGGTGTAGACTTCGCTCCCGCTAAGCCACTGAGATAAACCTTGTTTCTCGGCGGCTTGCAGTTTACGGGGCGTAGCGCAGCTTGGTAGCGCACTTGCATGGGGTGCAAGGGGTCGTAGGTTCAAATCCTACCGTCCCGACCAGATTTATCAAACACTTAGCCCGGCCTCGAAAGAGCCGGGCTTAGTTTTTTTTGGAAAACAGCCTTTCTCGTCACCGTTTGGTCACCGTTTCTCAAACCCTTAAAAATCTCGTCACCACTCGGTCACCGCTCTGCGTGCTTCGTCACCATTCCCTTTGGCAGGAAGGCCTCCATCAGCCGACCAAAATCTTCAGCGCCAATCTTTTTGAAAGTCTCGCTCTTGTTTCCTGCAGCTAAAACGTGGTGTCAGCAACAAAGTCTGTCCGGATTTTCTAACCGTGCTTTGGACGCTCCTCAAAAGCGGGACTAATCGGACTCCGTGACTCTAATGAGTAGAGCACGCTGAGGTCGCAAAGCGAACATTCGGATCAGAGTCCAATTTCCATAAATCTTTTTACGAGTCCGCCGAATCTATGGGATGGTTGCAGGACAAGGTAGTCGTGACAAATCGGAGTTCAATCACCCAATGCAGTATTGGCTGGCCGTTAACAAGAAAGCCGGGAAAGAAAATAATGATGGCGACGTCTATTGGTGCGAAAAGTTAACCGCGGCAGGCGTTGATCCAATCATCCCTTGCGGTTTCGATGATCTTGGTTGGACTCAATCCGTGACGGTGGGCGATTGCATTATCGCTGCGGGTGGCGATGGCTCGGTCAATCGGGCGGCGGCCATCTGCCGAGAACGCGATGCCATTCTTGCGATTTTACCCACTGGAACCGCCAATGATTTTGCGCGCAATCTGTGGTTGCCCTCTGACCCGGATCAAATCGCCCGTCTCATTGCGAGCATGCAATGGCGATGGGTAGATGTGGCAGAGCTCAATGGCTTGATCTTCCTTAACGTGGCGCATATCGGCCTGGCCACGCTGCCCGCTCGATACGTTGCACCAAGCAGCAAGCAATGGCTGGGACGATTCAGCTACGCAGCCACCCTGCTCAAGCGCCTGGGAGCACAGCGCGGGTTTCATGCCAGCATTCAGTGTGACACCGGCTACCTGAAAGGTCGCTGGCTCTCAATCTCTGTCGCCACCGGTGCATTTTACGGAGGTGGACAGCAGATTCCTCAGGCCAGTGCCAACGACGGACAGCTCGACATTGTCGCCGTTCGACCCCGTTCGTTGCTCTCGCTGGTGACTACGTTTGCAATCATGCGATTACTCCGCCGCGCCCCACGAAAACACTCAACCGTGGTTCATCTCAAAAGCAGCCATTGTCATATCCAGACCAGTAACCCAAAAACAGTCACTGCCGATGGGGAGGTGTTCGCGAAAACGCCGATAAACGTGACTTGCCTTCCCGGGTCACTTGCTGTTGTATGTGAAAAGATTGTCGAGACCTGACGAAAGTCACGCAGCAGGTATTTTTCATTTCAATCCCGGACCGACCTTCCCCTTGCGAACCATCACTGACTTGGCGGGAAATTGACAATGAAATTGGTCAAATTAAACGACTCCAGTCCCATACAAACGACAAAAATGCCGTACATGATCAGGAGGCTCCAGGATTCCTTACGGCTTAAGATCAGGTCAGTGCGCATCATCAGAAAAAGGGCCAATGTTGCGACCGTCAAAATGGCCATCATCGGCGCTGCGACCGAATAGTTGATGACAGCACTTCCGGCGATCAATACCCCAATAGGAATGCAGCAGAGTAAATCAAAAATGTTGCTTCCCAGTACATTAGCCGTGCTGGTGATGCCTTTACCACGACGGGCAGCGCGAACTGACACAAAGGCATCCGGAATTGACGTGCCAGCGGCGACGATGGTTATGCCCCAGAGGAAGCTTGGCGTATCCAGAATAGCGCCAAAGTTTATGGCGGCCCGAACCAGCCCTTCGACACCGATCAGAATCAGGATCAGCCCAGCTGCAAGTCTTGCCCACTCTTTTGCGGGTTGAACGTGTGAAACGTCTTCGTCGGATTGGTAGTCCATTGTGTCCTGGTATTGGACAAACACATAAATGGCGTAGAGGACCAGGGGTAAGATGGCGAGGCCGCGGGTGAGCTCGCCCATTAGAACGTCGTTGCCGGACTCCACCGGGTTGTAGATAACGGCGAACGAGAAAGTCA
>NZ_JBRJHG010000017.1:0-99420 GCF_053628895.1 Marinobacter sp. MBR-105
CCATCATCAGAATGAGCGGGCATTGCAACCAATCCCGATGCCAAGGCCTTTGCACGGCACCCGCCAAAAACCTACAAGTGCCTGGCCTTTAACGCGGAGATAAGCGGCGGCCCGTCAGGGACGTCCGGCGGACGGCCCTCTGGCCGGGAGCGAACTTGATTGACTGGTTAAAGGCAGGTACTGACACTGCCTGCTCCCTGGCAACGACCACGACGGCCTACTCCGTTCCTTGCACCGGCTCACGCCGATACCATTTGTTTGAATCCATCGCCAAGCCAGCGGTGGATGAACCTGTACTCAAAGGTACCAGATCCAGAATAGATTGTCGGCGGACAGCCCCAAAAGGCGAACACCGAATTTACTACCAACTCTGTTGCTGGGTGATGCAACCAAATCAGGCGCGGACTCTGATGGCCTTGGTGCTCACCAAATTAGGCGGGTTTAGCTGCCAAGCCCGGCACCAAGGCTACTGGCACAAAGCCACCCAAAAGACCGAGGCTTTTGCCATTAACGCTTGCAGCATGCGCGCCTACGGAATGGAGCCGAAGGCGCAATGTAGTGGGCGTCGCCGTGCCTGCACTTGTTAATTTCTCTAGCAGAACTGAGGCGTAGCTCGAGAACAACCGCCATCGCTTGCGCCCCCACTAAACAAAAGACTAATAGCACCTGCAATTAGAACAGTTACAAACGCGTATTGAGCTGCCTTGATTGCGACACCGCCGACTGTTGGTACAGCTTCGTCCTCTTTCAGCCCTTTATCCCGGGAGCCAAAAAGTATGACGAACCAGATCACATAGATAATCCCAAACCCAGGAATCGGATAGCTTGAAATCAAAATTACTGAAATCGGCACTACAAAGAGAGCTGCTATACCAATCAGGAAGCTCCACTCTTTCCATATGATCGCAGACCATATTAGGTAAACGAGCCCCAGACCGAACACTATTTGTACAACATCCAGAAACATCACTATCGGTACGGACCTCTTTAAAAATTAACGCCAGTGGTAATGGGCGCCAACGGAGCGCAGCGTAGTTGGTGTCCCGTTGACCACCTTGTTAGCACCAGCCAGCGGCATGACGGTGCTCGCTGGCGAACTGAATAGTTCGCAACAGCGGAAACTGCTCTGGGATCGCCGCCTTGGCAATTTTCTTGTTTCCGATCCCGGCAACGATCTCTGCAAATAGCTCGGAGGTTGTCATTACTCGACCACCTGCGAGTGTCTTTACGTTCGCATTGCTGGCAAACCCAAGGAGTGCGATTTGCTCAATCTCTTTGGGTAAGCTAATGCCGTCGAACAGCGCTGGGATATGTTGCCGCCCGGCTTCAAACTTTTTGCCGTACCGCTGCTCACGCTTTGCCCATGAGTGCGCGTCCATAGATGGCTCGATGTGAACCAAGTGTTGTTGCCCAGGATGAAAAGCCACCACATCAAGCTCGCACTCGTAGCCACCATTCGCACGAGGCCCAACCTGAATATTCCTGCGGACGAAATATCCTCTGTATTCATACCACTCAGCGACGAGCTGTTCGAGATGATTCATAAAGTGCTAACGCTGAAGGTAACCGGCACCGGAGCGCAGCGAAGGGAACCAAAAGCAGTAAGCTTTTGGTGTCCGGTTGACCGCCTTGTTAATGGCCGTTCACCGCCATAGTTGAGCCAGGCACCCAAGGTCACATGCCCTCTCCCAGACAGCTTGCACCAACTCGACGGATGTCGACAGGAACCAAAACACAAAAGCTGCCAACCCGATTACCGTTTGTGACAGACGGCCCCACAACTGGGGCACGCCATACATACCACCACCGCTGACCATTTTGGCAACCAAACTAGGCAGCGGATTTTCCGGCCTTGGCGATCACCAGAATAAACGGGCTTTGCACCCAAAACTGATGCCAAGGCCTTTGCACTGTGCCAGCCCGCAACCCACAGTGCCTGGCCTTTAACGCCCGGCTCACGCGCCGGTTTGGAGCCGCAAAGCGGCGGAAAATCGGTCGCTGTGCAGCCGATTGTTATGTTCTCTTTGAAGTGCTAGATTGTGTATAGAAATCAAATCTTATACACATAGGTGCCCTATGAGAACGAACATCGTAATTGACGACCAATTGATGGCCGAAGCCCTCAAAGCCTCCGGCTACGAAACCAAAAAAGAGGCCGTTGAGCAAGGTCTGAAACTTCTGGTCCAGCTTAGCAAGCAGCAGGAAATTCGAAAGCTGCGAGGCAAAATCAAGTGGGAAGGCGACCTGGATGAAATGCGGAGCGCCGGATGATATTGGTTGATACCAGCGTCTGGATCGACTATTTCAACGGCGTCAAGAACCCGCACACTGACCTGTTGGATGCCTCAATAATCCACGGATCCGTCGCTATCGGCGACCTCATATTTCTGGAAATCCTACAAGGCATCCGCAACGACAAACACTATCGTCAGACCAAACAAAGCCTGCTCTCGCTGGAACAGTATGAAATGTTTGGCAAAGACATGGCAGTTGTTTGCGCTGACAACTATCGGACACTCCGCAAAAAGGGCATCACAATCCGAAAGACTGCCGACGTGATCATCGCGACCTTCTGCATACAGAAAGAGCTGCCACTGCTGTTTCTAGATCGCGACTTTATCCCTTTTGTCGATCACCTGGGACTTGAGCCTGCTCTGAGAGAAACATAACGCCCGGCTCACGCGCCGGTTTGGAGCCGCGAAGCGGCGGAAAAACGGTCGCTGTGCAGCCGTTGGTTATAAGCCAATGTAGCTCAAGGCCACGTCGGCTTCGGTATAGTCCCGTACCGATTGAGGGCTATTAATGCGATTCCCGACTGAGACAAAATTATAGCCCAGAGTTTCAGATGCTTTCTGGTCCCAAGGCCCATCCCCAAAGTAAGTTCTTGAGTCATAGCGACCATTGCCCGCGAGCCTTTCAGCCAGCCGCATAATCTCTATTCTGCTGTAATGATCCGAGGACGAGGCCAATGGTATACCCGGGAAGCTAACGCCTGCAGCATCGAGCTTCATTCTCGCGGATTCAGCCCAGCCACCAGTCGCAAATGCTACTGAGACATTCTGACGGGAAACGAGCTGAGATAAAAAATCATACGCTCCGGGGATCGGCAATACATCGTGGCATGAAATGTAATCCGCTACTCGACTCACGAATTGTTCTTTAACTTCCTCAGCAATTCGCTTGCCGTCACTATGAAGGCCCAATTCTTCGACCACCTCGGTGAGAATTCCAGAATCGGTTACGTGGCCATAGCGACTCCAGTCAGGGCCTACGGCAACACCCAATACATCCTTGATAGCTGCTTGAAAGCACGTTGTATCAAAATCGTATGACTCAACCAGCGTTCCGTCTATGTCGAACAAGACTAGATGCACGACCTCTCCCTTGGCTTATAACGCTGAGCTTAGCGGCGCCCTTGGAATGGAGGCGAAGCCGCAATGAAAAGGGCGTCCGGCGGCCATCGGCCGCGTACTACAGCGACTTGTTAAAAGCTTTTACAAGCCACCAACTGCCATAAGGCTTACGAACGATACTAGCCTACCAACAATAACCATCAGAATGATGTCTGGCCAAATGCTCGCCCGGCTGAACTTTTTGAGAAGAATGAACAGTACAACAATAGACAGAATCCAGCCCACTGTTGGTACCAGCGAAACTGCGGCGGCGCCACCAGCGGCAACAACCGTCTCACCTAAACCCAGATCCACAGATGTGATCTTCGCGGCAAGCCACAGAATCACACCGCCAATCAGGGTATCCAAAACCACCAAAACCAACTCATCCATGAGAGGCATCCTTACCTTTTAACGCTGAGGTAACCGGCGCCGGAGCGCCAGCGGAGGGAACCAAAAGCGGCACGCTTTTGGCGTCCGGTTGACCGCCTTGTTATGGGTTGATAGCGCCATAGTAAAACTCATACGGTCCATCTTTGCGAAACCCCATGCGTTTGTAGAACTCAGCTGCGCCAGAAGCCTTGTGGGCGACCAACCACGCACCGCCATTCATACTTTCTACCAAAGCTCGAGCTACGCCCTGTTTTCTGCTTGGCTCAGCAACAAATAGCTCTTGGATGCATGTGAGCTGACCCGAATGCCACGGGTATGAAAAGGAGAAAATTGCTCCGGTTATCTGGTTGTTTTCTTCGGAGACAAAACAACCCTCCGGGTCGATTTCCCAAAACCGATGCAAATAAGCAGATGCATTGGCCAATTCCCAGGATTCGTTATATGGCGGGGCTAAATAGGCCTGACAAAAGATCCTTGCAGCTTGCTCGATATCTTCTGCCTCACAGCTCCTTATTTGCATGTTGCTCCTTCCTTAGATACCCATAACGCCAGCCAGCATGCGCGGCTACGGAATGAAGGCGAAGCCGCAATGTAGTAGACGTCGCCGTGACTGGCCTTGTTATGCATTTACCATTGGACCAAAACGTCTTGAACTTTCAGTGTCTCCGAGTCGAATCCAATCGCCCAAAACACTTTGATATCACTTTTGCTGTACTTCGCCTTCCACAACGTCAACTTGGACTCATTTCTCGGTAGGCAATCTATAGACTCGATGCTTTCCAACGCACCCATTTCGTTCTCTATATCCCGACACATATCCAGATACATGTCTTCAGTGATCTTCCCATCGTCATTCGGGTCTTTAGGCAGCGCCGACATTTCTTGGAGTTCCCGATAGCTCCTTCCGTCATGTAGCTTGATTAGTCGCTCAGCCAGTTCAGTTTCTCGGTCAGTGATCACGTAACTTGTCCTCCTTGATTGCATAACAGCTAATTATACGAACGCGTTCGTATAACACGCATTCGTATAACTCCAAAAAACGCGACTCTCAGAAACCCCAGCTTCACCAATAAAATCAGCAAATTACCTGAATCCAACACGGCTACCGCCGGAGTTATACGCCCGTGTTCGAGCCACCCCTGCTCCAGATTGGGGGCGTATAACTCCGCACGCCCCGATACTCCTTTTCAAACTTATCAGAAGGTTAGCAACATTTCGCCCTGGTTTCCCGGAGTTTTGCGAACGCGTTCGTATAACTCCGCTTCTGGATACTTGATTGACAATCCCGAAAAATCAAATACTGTATATTTATACATAACCATCAAGGAGCCAGGATATGGACATCCGCTGCCCGATTTCTCCGCAATCCACACGCTTTCTGGATCGGCTCAGAAATTTTATCCGACTTCGCGGTCTCGCTTATAAAACCGAGAAAACCTATGTGTTCTGGATCAAGCGCTTTATCCGCTTCCATAGTCGAAAACACCCGGAGTCTATGGGTACAGCGGAGGTTGAGGTTTTTCTTTCTCATCTGGTTCTGCAGGCGAATGTCAGCGTGGCTACTCAGCGTGTTGCTTTGAATGCTTTGATATTTCTTTATCGGGAGTTTCTGGGCACACCATTGGAAAACCTGGAGTATGAAGCGGCAAAAAAGCCCAAGAGGCTTCCGGTTGTGTTCAGCCCGGACGAGGCCAGGCGGGTAATTGATAATCTAAAGGGCGAATTCAAGCTGGTGGCCATGCTGATCTACGGTGCAGGCCTGAGGATTAACGAAGCTCTTCGCTTACGTGTCAAAGACGTCGATTTCGGCATGCAGCAGTTAATCGTTCGCGAAGGGAAAGGCAGCAAAGATCGAATAACACTCCTGCCAGACCGTCTGATTCAACCACTGCATGACCAGATTCATGCCGCACTTTTGCAGCATCAGGCTGATTTGGCCAAAGGCTGTGGCTCGGTATATATGCCAGCGGGCTTGTCCAAAAAATACCCCAATGCCAGCCAGGAACCAGATTGGCAGTATATTTTTCCCGCGCCGGATCTTTCTATCGATCCTCGTTCAGGTATACGGCGAAGACACCACATGATGGATCGAACCGTCCAGAAGCACGTCAAAAACGCTATCAGAGAGGCAGGTATTCATAAACCTGCCGGCAGCCATACCTTCCGGCACAGCTTTGCCACCAGGCTTCTGGAGTCTGGCTACGATTTGCGAACCATTCAGAAATTACTCGGGCACTCAGACGTGCGCACAACGGAGATCTACACCCACGTTGTGCAGAAAGGCGGCTTTGGAGTCCGCAGCCCGATTGACCAGGCCGTTTAGGATTCCCAGTTACTCTGTGGTATTCGGCGGATATGAATGTGGCTGATCAGGCGGATGGTGGGCCTTACCAGGAACTGGAAGCTGCCGATAATAAACAGCCAGATTGCGGCGGTCTCATGCTTCGGAAACAGGAAGAGTATGCTCCCCACCAGAAACCAGATGGCGATGAAGAAATCATTGATGATGCTGATCATCTCGTAGCGGCGCCGGATGATCAGCTCTTCGTGGCCAAGTTTCAGGGTAAGCGGGTTGTCCATTGATTGTTCGTCCATGGCACTTCCTGTTTCCGGTCTGTTTGAAGCGATTATGGGTAAAGTTCGTCGGTTCTGGCGGCCATGATGAAATCGTTTTTGTGTAGGCCTCCGATTTTATGGGTCCACCAGCGTACGGTGGCTTTCCCCCATTCCAACAGTATCGCGGGGTGGTGGCCTTCTTCTTCCGCCAGGTCCGCCACTTTGTTGGTAAAGGCCTGGGCCTGGACAAAGTTTTTGAAGGTAAACACCCGCTGTAACTGCTCTTCCCCATCCTGAACGATCAACTGCCATTCAGGCACGTCTTTCAACAGGGTCTGCTTTTCAGCATCCGTGACCTGGGGTGCATCGGCACTGCAGGCGCTGCAGCTTTGCTGGCCAAGATTCGACATAGCGTCCTCCACTATATTTGTGGCTTCAACCACATCGTGGGTGCCCACCCGTCGTTTATCAACCCGGCAGTTGAAATCGACCCTTTTTCCGAATACTGTATATATAAACAGTACTCGAGAAATAAGCATGAGCAAATCACTCAACCACCTGCTTCAGGATGCCCGTATCTGGCAGGGTCATAAGCCCCAGAAACACGCCTCTCCGGCGGAGCACACGGGGTATCAGGTTCTGGATAACCAACTTGGTGGGCTCGGCTGGCCCAAGGGTGCCTTGAGTGAATGCCTGCTGGACAGCTGTGGCATTGGCGAGCTGCACCTGGTACTTCCGCTTATGCAGAAGGTCGCCAGGCAGGGAAAGACCATTTTCTGGCTGAACCCGCCCCACACACCTTATGCCCCGGCGCTGGCCAGGGCTGGCGTAAATACCGATCAACTGGTGCTGGTTCAAACTCACGATTCCGCTGACTTTCTGTGGACACTGGAAAACTGCCTGCGCTCCCCTGTCACAGGCCTGGTGATGGCCTGGCCGGGGAAGTTGGCCACCCGGGATATCCGCCGGCTGCAACTGGCCTCCGAAGCGGGTAACAATGTCTGCATTCTGTTTCGGGAACGTCGGCAGGCAGAGCAGCATTCACCGGCCGCGCTTCGGCTGGAGCTGATTCCCGGAGAACACCAGGATCTCAAGATCAACATTCTGAAACGCCGTGGTAGCTGGCCAGGGCAGCGCTGCACTCTTGCCCTTGGGCATCGCGCGGGCATTCAGGCCAGCGACCCCACTGGTGTGATTCAGGGGCCATGGTCACAGGATGGAGCCACCTGATTCATGTTGTGGCTGTATCTGCACTTCCCTCACCTGCTGCTGGATCATGTTCGCCGTAGCCAGCAAACTCAGGGCGCACTTGCGGTGGTCGATCTTGCCGGTCAGGCTATTCTGCAGGTTTGTCCAGAAGCCGATCACCTGGGTATTCGGCCGGGCATGCGCCTCAAGACCGCACTGGGCCTGGCACCAGACCTGGTGATTCTGCATCTCGATTCTCAACAGGAAACCAATCTGCTGGAAGAGCAGGCCCGCTGGCTATATCGTTACGCGGCCCACATTACCCTGTCGCCGCCGCACGGTCTGTGGGCTGAAGTCAGCAGCCTCCAGCGGCTATATGGCGGGCTTCCCGCCGTTTGGCAAACGGTCGAGCAGGCTCTGGCAGAGCGGCAACTCACTGCCTGGCTGGCTCTTGGGCATACGCCACTGGCGGCTCAGCTCCTTGCGCAAGCAGGCAAAGGCGAGTGCACCGCAGACAAAGGCCACATTCTGACGGCCCTGGGCAAACTGCCTCTGATGGCTGCGGGTTTTGATGAAAAATCCTGTACCCGCCTGCATCGCCTGGGGCTGAATACGCTGGCTGAAGTCTTCAATCTGCCAGCCCGGGAACTGGCACGGAGGCTATCCCCGGAGCTGCTGGCACGTATACAAAAAGCCCAGGGCACCAGGCCAGACCCCAAATCGCCCTGGCACCCCCCGCACCGATTCCGCCAGCGGGCCGATTTTATTCAGGAAGTGGAGCATGCCCAGGGGCTTTTGTTCGCGCTGCAGCGGATTCTGACCGAGCTGGAAGAAGACCTGTGCTGGCGCCAACAGGACACCGACACCCTGCATCTTTTACTCCAACACCGGCACGAAGAAGCCACCCGGTTAACGTTGCGAACAACTGGCCCGGAGCATCGGGCAGAGAGCTTTCTGAAACTGCTGCGCCTGAAACTGGATCAGCACCCGCTGCGGGCACCGGTGATCAGTCTGTCCCTGTCGGTAAAGCGGTTTCTGGGCCGGGAAGCCCCGGTTGGCCAGGACCTCCTGGGCGATGGACAGGACCTGAATGAAGCCTGGCATACGCTGGCCAGTCGTTTACAGGCCCGCCTTGGTACTGAGGCATTGCAACAGCTTGCACCGAGGGCAGACCACCGCCCGGAGTTTGCCTGGACAGCCTCCGCCATAAAACCAGCCAGCAGGCACAGCGAAACACCAGAGGTCTCTGGCCTGCCTGCGCGCCCTTTATGGCTGTTATCCACGCCACACCCACTGGCAGAACCTCCGGCCAGATGGTTCTCGGGGCCGGAACGCATCAGTGCTGGCTGGTGGGACGGCCAGCGGGTGCATCGTGACTACTATATTGCCCAGTTGTCCAGCGGCCAGTTGGCGTGGGTGTTCCGGGATATCCGCGATGGCTGGTACATACACGGGTGGTTTGGCTGATGGATTCTGATTACGCCGAGCTGTTCTGCTTCAGCAACTTCACCTTCCTGACCGGCGCCTCCCACCCCCATGAACTGGCCGAGCAAGCCGCGGAGCTTGGCTATCGGGCAATTGCCATCACCGATGCCTGCTCGGTGGCGGGCATCCCCAGAGCCTGGGCAGCCCTTAAAGACAGCCCGGTAAAGCTGATTACCGGGAGCTGGTTCGAACTGAGCGATACTCCCGAGGGCGCCACTGCCCCACCCCGGTTCATACTGCTGGCTCGAACCCGCGAGGGCTACGGTCAGCTTTGCCAATTGATCACCACCGGGCGGCGACGCGCTGAGAAAGGGCAATACCGGTTATTGACCCGGGACATCGAAACCCATTCGCTGGACCACTGCCTCTGCCTGTGGCTGCCACCGCTGGTATCACAAACCAACGCGCACCAGGCATTGATCACCGGCGAATGGCTGCAACGGATTTTCGAGCACAGGCTACGCCTTGCAGCGACCCGCACACTGGAAGCCGGCGAGGAACAGCAACTGGTCCGTGTGCGGTGGCTAGCTGAGCAAATGCGCTGCGCAGTGGTGGCAACCGGCCAGGTTCATATGCATCGCCGCGAACGCCAGCCATTACAGGACGTGCTGACAGCTCTGCGCCACCACACCACGCTGGAACAGGCCGGACACTGCCTGTTTCAGAATGCCGAGCGTTATTTGCGCCCGATACCGGTTATCCGGCGATTATTCCCCGAGCCCTGGGTTCGGGAGACCGTGGCAATCGCCGAAGCCTGCAGCTTTGAGCCTGGCAGCCTGCGTTATGAATACCCTCCCGATTTAGTGCCGGAACACGAAACACCCACATCGTTTCTGGCGCGACTCACCCGGGAGGGTGAACGGCGGCGTTACCCATCGGGCACACCCATGAAGGTGCAGGCACTGATTCGCAAAGAGCTGGAGCTGATTGCCGAACTGCGCTACGAACACTATTTTCTCACCATCCACGACATCGTCGACTTTGCCCGGCGCCAGGGTATTCTTTGCCAGGGCCGGGGATCCGCAGCCAATTCCGCAGTCTGTTACTGCCTGGGCATCACCGAGGTGAACCCGGCCAATGTGGAACTGCTGTTTGAACGGTTCATCTCCAAAGACCGGGATGAGCCCCCCGACATCGATGTGGATTTCGAGCACGAACGGCGTGAGGAGGTCATTCAGTACATTTACCAGCGCTACGGCCGGGAGCGGGCCGCCCTGGCCGCCACCGTGATTCGTTATCGCCCCCGCAGCGCCATTCGGGATGTCGGCAAGGCGCTGGGCTTTGATGCCACACTGGTGGAGAAGCTGCTGGATGGCATCGACTGGCGTGACAAGACCACCGGCTGGCGCCAGCAGATTCTGGACAAGGGCCTGACCCGCAGCCCCAACGTCGCGGATCAGTTCTTCACGCTGGTGAACACCTTGCTGGGCTTTCCACGCCACCTGTCCCAGCACGTGGGCGGTTTCGTGATCAGCGCCGGCCCGCTTTCAGAACTGGTGCCTGTTGAGAATGCCGCCATGGAAGGGCGCACGGTTATCCAGTGGGACAAGGACGACCTGGAAAGCCTGGGGCTGATGAAGGTGGATGTCCTGGCCCTGGGCATGCTTACCGCCATTCGCAAAGCACTGGCGCTGATCAGTGAAGAGAAAGGCACGACGTTTACCATTCAGGACGTCCCTCAGGAAGACCCTGACACCTACGCCATGCTGCAAAAAGGCGACAGTATCGGTGTCTTTCAGGTGGAGTCCCGCGCCCAGATCAACATGCTCCCGCGGCTGAAACCGGAAACCTGGTACGACCTTGTGATCGAAGTCGCCATCGTTCGCCCGGGCCCCATACAAGGCGACATGGTGCACCCCTACCTGCGCCGAAAACACGGCATGGAAGCAGTAGAATACCCCAACGATGCCGTACGCCAGGTGCTGGAGCGCACCCTCGGGGTGCCGATCTTCCAGGAACAGGTCATCAAACTGGCCATGGTCGCCGCCGGTTTCAGTGCGGGCGAAGCCGACAAACTTCGCCGTGCCATGGCAGCCTGGAAATCCCATGGCGATCTGACACCTTTCCGCGACAAACTGATTCAGGGCATGCTGGAGCGGGGCCACGATGCCGACTTCGCCGAGCGCCTGTACAAACAGATCTGCGGCTTTGGTGGCTATGGATTTCCGGAATCCCATGCCGCCAGCTTTGCCTTACTGGTGTACGTCTCTGCCTGGATCAAACGCCACCACCCGGCAGCATTCTATTGCGCCTTGCTCAACAGCCAGCCAATGGGCTTTTACTCGCCCAGCCAGCTGGTTCAGGATGCCCGGCGCCACAACGTTACCGTGCTGCCACCAGACGTCAACCACAGCCAGTGGCAGCACACCCTGCAAGGTCAGGAGCAGCACCTGCGCCTTGGCCTTAGAATCATTCAAGGCCTGTCTCGCAATGGCGCCGAGCGCGTCCACCAGAACCGCCCGGCAAACGGTTACCAAAGCGCCGCCGAACTGCGCACCCGAGCTGGCCTCAACCAGAGTGACATGGAACTTCTCGCCGGCGCCAACGCCATGCCCGGCTTCACCAGCAACCGCCACCAGGCTTACTGGCAACTGCTCGAACACGAAGAACCCGCTGAGCTCTTCGCTAACGAAGCCATGACCAAATACACACCGGAACCCTGCCACCTGCTCCCGGAGCCCACCGAAGGGCAAAACGTACTGGCCGACTACAGCAGCCAGGGTTTAACACTACAAAGGCATCCCCTTGCCCTGCTCCGCGAACAAGGCCACCTGCGCCATTGCCTCACCGCCAATCAACTCAAAGCCACCCGTCCCGGCATCCCCGTACAAGTTGCCGGCCTGGTCACCGGCCGCCAACGGCCCGGCACCGCTTCCGGCGTCACCTTCGTCACCCTTGAAGACGAAACCGGCAACGTCAACGTCGTCGTCTGGCTAGACACCGCCCGCCGCCAACGCAAACCGTTGCTCACCGCCCGGTTGTTACACGTAAAAGGAGTTATCGAAAAAGAGGGGGATATCGTTCATGTCATGGCCGGCAAGCTGTCTGACTTGAGCCATCTGATCAACTCACTACCGGTCAGCTCCCGGGATTTCCACTGACCACAAACGAAAAAACCCCGCCAAAGGCGGGGTTTTCAGGGCAGTGTCGGTAAGGATCAGCCGAGCAGCTTGATCATTACCCCCGCTGCAACCGCAGAGCCAATAACACCGGCCACGTTCGGACCCATTGCGTGCATCAGCAGGAAGTTCTGCGGGTTGGCTTCCAGGCCCACCTTGTTGGAGACCCGCGCCGCCATCGGCACCGCGGATACACCTGCGGAGCCAATCAACGGGTTGATCGCTTCCTTGGTGAACTTGTTCATCAGTTTCGCCATCAGTACACCGGAAGCGGTGCCTACACCGAAAGCCACAATACCCAGGCCCAGGATACCCAGCGTCTGGCCATCCAGGAACTTGTCGGCCATCAGCTTGGAGCCAACAGACAGACCCAGGAAGATGGTTACGATGTTGATCAGCGCGTTCTGTGCGGTATCGCTCAGACGCTCTACCACGCCACACTCACGCATCAGGTTACCGAAGCAGAACATACCCAGCAGCGGAGCCGCATCGGGCAGGAACAGAACCACGGCAATCAGAACAACCAGAGGGAAGACAATCTTCTCTTTCTTGCTCACCGGACGCAGCTGCGACATCTTGATGGCACGCTCTTTCTCGCTGGTCAGCGCCTTCATGATCGGCGGCTGGATCATCGGCACCAGCGCCATGTACGCATAAGCAGAGACGGCAATCGCACCCAGAAGATGCGGGGCCAGTACGCTGGATACGTAGATGGAGGTGGGGCCGTCGGCGCCACCAATGATGCCGATTGCAGCGGCCTCGAGAATATTGAACTCCAGTATTCCCGTCCAGTCCAGCAACGCCGCGCCAATAACGGTACCGAAAATACCGAACTGCGCAGCCGCACCCAGAAGCAGGGTTTTGGGGTTAGCAAGCAAAGGGCCGAAATCGGTCATCGCCCCTACACCCATGAAAATCAGCAGAGGACCAACGGTACTGCCGATAATCACAGAGTAGAAGTTATACAGCATGCCATTGCCGTAGCCGTAATCCTGCGCAATGGAGTTGGCCATCGCCATTTCGGAATAACTGGCTTCTTTCACCGCTACCTTGAAGGCTTCTTTCAGCTCAGGCGTAATCGCCTGTCCGACCTGATAGGCCACATCCAGCGGCGCCGCCAGTGCAGCCAGAACCTTGGAGTTGCCACCCTGCAAAGCAAAGTGAATAGCGTTTTCAGCCGCAGTCAGGGCAAGCCCTGCCTCCGGAATATTCGCCAGAATGCCACCAAACCCGATGGGCACCAGCAGCAACGGCTCAAACTTCTTGTTGATCGCAAGATAGAGAAGCAACAGGCCAATAGCGATCATGATCACCTGGCCCAGCTCGATGTTGAACAGGCCACTGCCTGTCCACAGTGTCATTAATTTATCCATGGAATGCTGGCCCTTATGCGATTGTCAGCATTTCATCATCAGGGGAGACGGCATCACCGACCTTGATGAAGACTTCGCCGATAGTACCGGCTTTCGGTGCGCGAACCTCGGTTTCCATCTTCATGGCTTCGAGGATAATCAGCACGTCACCTTCCTCAACGGTGTCACCCGGAGAAACCAGAACCTTGAAGATGTTACCACCCAGCGGTGCCACCAGAGGCTCGCCTTCGCCTGCCGCAGGAGCAGGTGCGGAGGAAGCGGCCGGAGCAGACGCGGCGCCACCGTCACCCTGGATCTGAGTAATCTCGCCACCTTCGGAAACCGCCACCACAAACTTCTTGCCGTTAACGTCCACGGTGTAAGTCTCCGGGCCTGCGGCTTTCTTGGCCGGTGCGGCGTCTTCTGCAGTCGGTACCGGCTCGAACGCATCCGGGTTGTTGCGGTTCTCCAGGAACTTCAGGCCGATCTGCGGGAACAGAGCGTACGTCAGCACGTCGTCTTCGAGGTTGTCGGCCAGCTTGATACCCTTCTCGTCCGCCAGCTTCTTCAGCTCGTCGGTCAGCTTGTCCATTTCTGGCTCAAGCACATCTGCAGGACGACAGGTCATGACTTCCTTGCCATCCAGCACACGCTCCTGAAGCTCTTTATTCATGGGGGCTGGCGCTGCGCCGTACTCACCCTTCAGAATGGCGGAGGTTTCCTTGGAGATGGACTTGTAGCGCTCGCCGGTCAGGACATTCAGTACGGCCTGGGTACCGACAATCTGCGAGGTCGGAGTCACCAGCGGAATGAAGCCCAGGTCTTCACGAACCTTGGGAATTTCTTCCAGCACCTGGTCAAACTTGTCGCTTGCATTCTGCTCGCGCAGCTGGTTTTCCATGTTGGTCAGCATACCGCCCGGAACCTGGGCAATCAGAATGCGGGAATCGGTGCCGCGCAGGCTGCCCTCGAACTTCGCATACTTCTTGCGCACCTGGCGGAAATACGCCGCGATTTCTTCCAGCAGGTTCAGATCAAGACCAGTGTCGCGATCGGTACCTTCCAGAATGGCAACAACCGCCTCGGTGGGCGAATGGCCGTAGGTCATGCTCATGGACGAAATGGCGGTGTCCACGTTGTCGATACCGGCTTCCGCAGCCTTGATGGCGGTGGCGGTCGACATGCCGGTGGTGGCGTGGCACTGCATGTGGATGGGGATATCCAGCTCTTTCTTCAGGCGACTGACCAGATCATAGGCCACATACGGCTTGAGGATACCGGCCATGTCCTTGATCGCGATGGAATCTGCGCCCATGTCGGCGACTTCTTTCGCCAGATCTACCCACATATCGATGGTGTGCACAGGGCTGGTGGTGTAAGCAATCGTACCCTGGGCATGCTTGCCGGTCTTGCGAACGGCCTTGATCGCGCGATCCATGTTGCGGGGATCGTTCATGGCATCAAAAATACGGAACACGTCTACGCCGTTCTCGGCGGCACGCTCACAGAAACGGTCAACCACATCATCCGCATAGTGACGATAGCCCAACAGGTTCTGGCCGCGCAGAAGCATCTGCTGGCGAGTATTGGGCATGGCTTTTTTGAGTTCGCGGATGCGCTCCCAGGGGTCTTCGCCCAGGTAACGAATACAGGCATCAAAGGTAGCCCCACCCCAGGATTCCAGCGACCAGAAACCCACTTTATCGAGTTTCTCGGCGATTGGCAGCATGTCGTCCAGACGCATGCGGGTGGCGAGCAGGGATTGGTGGGCGTCACGCAGAATTACGTCCGTAATCCCCAGCGGTTTTTTCGTGTCAGTCATCGTGTCAGCCTTCTGTTAAAAGGTTCTAATCGTGTACCGGGGTCACTTCTTGTGGCGTGACCGGTATTGTGCAATCGCCTTCTTGATGGCCTCGGCGGTGTCAGGGTCAACCGACGTGGGCGCCTTCGGCTTGGCACGTGGCGTTCTGGCCGGGGTTGCCGGCTCTGGCGGCGCAAACCGCAGGATGATTTTGGACATCAGGCCGGTCGCGAATACCAGAATAATCAGGAACACGAACACGAAGCCCATGCCGGCAATCATCAAGTCTACGGCTTGTGACATCAGCTCATTCATATCGAACAGCTACCTGTATTGGTTTGTTGATTTCCCCGTACCGCCCGACAAGCCACCACTAAAACTAAAGTCTAATGGCCCGGCGGAACAATTCGGGAGGCAAAATCCTGCGTAATTTACCGTTTTCAATGACCAGGAGCAACCTGAAGCACGCATTTCTATAGGGACTTTCCGAGCGTCCCGGCCTGAAATGACACCTGCTGCAACAGCCTCATCAGGCTTTAATCATGCATATCTAACCCGGAATTTCCGACCTTTCACCTTGCCTTTCTCCAGCCGTGCCAGCGCCTGGGCCGCCCATCGGGATTCAACCGCCACGAAGCACTGAAAGTCGAACAGATCGATTTTGCCAACGGCAGCGCCGGGAATACCGGCCTCGCCGGTAAGAGCTCCCATCACGTCGCCAGGGCGCACTTTGTCTTTGCGACCGCCAGCCAGGCACAGCGTTTTCATGGCCGGTGTAACCGGGCGCAACGCCTCCGCCAGCAACGCTTCGGTATCGCCCCACAACACCGGCTCGCCCCGCTCCGTTTCCAGGCGTGTAATCTTGTGGCCCTGGCGCGGAGTGCAGAGAGTAACCGCATGCCCCTGCTCGCCTGCCCGGCCGGTACGGCCCACCCGATGGGTATGCACCTCGGGATCCCGCGCAGGCTCGGCATTGATGACCAGTGGTAGCCCTTTGATGTCGAGCCCCCTTGCCGCCACATCGGTAGCCACCAGAACCGTACAACTCTGGTTGGCAAATCGAACCAGAGCGCTGTCCCGTTCGCGCTGGTCCAGATCGCCGTGTAGCGACAACGCCGAAAAGCCGAGACGACCCAGTTCATCCGACAGCTCATCACAGTCCCGTTTGGTGGTACAGAACACCAGAGACGACACCGGCTGAAAACGGGAAAGCAGTGCTGCCACGGCCGCCGCCCGCTGATCCGGCTGGATTTCGTAAAAGGATTCTTCAATGGTGATGGCGGCCGCTTTTGATTCCACCCGCACGTCTTCCGGCTTGCTCTGGAATTGCTCGCTCAGCTTTCTGATGGCCGGCGGCCAGGTGGCGGAGAACAGCAGCGTCTGCCTGCCACCGGGAGATTGGGAGACGATACTGGTGACCACCTCCTCGAACCCCATATCCAGCATGCGGTCCGCCTCGTCCAGCACCAGCACTTTCAAGCCATCCAGCGAAAGCGTACCTTTGCGCAGGTGGTCATCTACCCGGCCGGGCGTGCCCACGACGATATGAGCGCCATGGCTGAGCGACCCGATCTGGGGCCCGATAGGCACACCACCACACAACGTCAGCACCTTCACGTTATCTTTGGCCCGTGCCAACTCTCGCAACGCTTTGGCCACCTGATCCGCCAGTTCCCGGGTGGGACAAAGAACAAGACTCTGAACCCGGAAGCGTTGCGGATCGATGGCCTCGATAATCGGTATCCCGAACGCTGCTGTCTTGCCGCTGCCGGTTTGCGCCATGGCAATCACGTCCTTGCCCGCCAACGCAAGCGGAACTGCCTCTGCCTGAACCGGCGTGGGTTGCTGGTAACCCAATTGATCAAGGTTGGCCTGCATGGCCGCGGAAAGACCAAGCGCTTTAAAAGATGACATAGAAAAATCCGTGGGGTGGGTTGTGATGGGTTATTGAGAGAATGCTGACGGCGTATACTTAACGTTTGATCGCACCAGTTTATCATGAATTCACGGAGTCGCTGATGGCCTCACTGCAGGAACAGTTATTAAAGGCCGGGCTGGCCGACGAAAAGAAAGCCCGGGAAGTACGAAATGAAAAACGAAAACAGAGAAAGCAACAGCCCAAAGGCGCCACGACCGTAAACGAAGCCGAAGAGCGCGCCCGCAAGGCTCGCCAGGAAAAGGCCGAGCGGGATCGGCAGCTCAACCTTGAGCGCAAGAAAGAGGCTGAGAAAAAGGCGATTCAGGCACAGATTCGGCAGCTGATCGAAACCAATCGCCTGGACCGGAGCCGCGGCGAAACCTCCTACCAGTTTGTCGACGGCAAGAAGATCAAGAAGATTCTGGTGAACGACCAGATGGTGGACCAACTCTCTCGAGGCCGTCTGGCCATTGTGGCGCTGGGTGACCACTATGAGATCGTCCCGGACAGGGTGGCCCGCAAGATTATGGAGCGCGATGAGAGCGCCATCATCTCAATGCATGATCGTAAACAGGATGACGCAGGCGAAGACGACCCGTATGCAGGGTATGAAATCCCCGACGATTTGATGTGGTAAAGACAATAAAAAACCCCGCACAAGGCGGGGTTTTTTATTTTGTATAGCAAAACGCCTCAGCCTGCGGGGTACACAAACTGAGGCGCTTTGACTTTAATATGGCGCGGCTGGGAGGATTCGAACCTCCGACCGCCTGGTTCGTAGCCAGGTACTCTATCCAGCTGAGCTACAGCCGCTTGAAACTGATTTGCGATGTTGGCGCGGCTGGGAGGATTCGAACCTCCGACCGCCTGGTTCGTAGCCAGGTACTCTATCCAGCTGAGCTACAGCCGCGCATCGCAACGTTGAGCGCTACCTCAACTGTTCTCACTTCTCTCCGGGGAGAAAATGGCGGAGAGGGAGGGATTCGAACCCTCGGTACGATTGCTCGTACGGTTCCTTAGCAGGGAACTGGTTTCAGCCACTCACCCACCTCTCCTTGAGAACGGGGCGTATACTACCATAATTTTTCTGTTTTCATAGGGTTGACACGACTTTTTTCTGGCCGATTTTCCCCACAATCAAAAAAGCCGTCCGGGTTACCCTCGAACGGCTTTTTAACTGATCAACGATTGCCCGATTCCGGCTCTTCGGAGCCTTTTTCAGATTGAATTCGCTGATAGATTTCTTCGCGGTGAACCGCCACATCTTTTGGCGCGTTCACACCGATGCGTACCTGATTCCCCTTTACACCCAGAACGGTGACGGTAATTTCGTCGCCGATCATGAGGGTTTCGCCAACACGGCGAGTCAAAATCAACATATCCCTTACTCCCTATTCCAGAGCTACCTGTTCCGACAAACACTACTGTTTACTTATTGCTTTTATAATGAGATCACTTCAGACACTAAAGACGCAGAAATACTTATACTTACCTGAATCCTGATAGCTATCTTCAATGACCTTGATCAGAGAGCATTTGAGACCTCCTGCCTCAGGCACTCTCCTCCACCCCGGCTTTATCCAGCTCGAACGCACTGTGCAGTGCGCGAACGGCAAGCTCGAGATACTTCTCATCAATCACCACCGAAATCTTGATTTCTGACGTGGAGATCATTTGAATATTGATGCCCTCATTGGACAGCGCTTCAAACATCTTGGTTGCAACGCCCGCATGGGAGCGCATACCCACGCCTACGATGCTGACCTTCGCGATCTTGGTATCTCCACCCACTTCACCGGCACCCAGCTCAGCGGTAACACCGCGCAACACTTCCTGGGCCCGTTTGAAATCGTTGCGATGCACCGTAAACGTAAAGGCAGTCTTGTTATCCTCGCCCACGTTCTGAACAATCATATCTACTTCGATATTAGCATCACTGACGGGCTTGAGAATCCGCAGTGCGCTGCCCGGTGTATCGGGCACACCAGAGATCGTCAGCTTGGCTTCGTCACGATTGAAAGCAATGCCGGAAACAACCGGTTGTTCCATGGCGTTCTCATCCTCAAAAGTAATCAGGGTGCCCTCGCCTTCCTGAAAGCTGGACAACACCCTTAATGGAACGTTGTATTTACCTGCAAACTCAACTGAGCGAATCTGGAGTACCTTAGAACCCAGACTAGCCATCTCGAGCATTTCTTCAAATGTAATGCGCTCCAACCGGCGGGCACTGTCCACTACCCTTGGGTCAGTTGTGTAAACACCATCTACATCAGTATAGATCTGGCATTCATCGGCTTTCAGTGCCGCCGCCAGGGCAACCGCCGTGGTGTCAGAACCGCCACGGCCGAGCGTGGTGATATTGCCGTTGTCATCAATGCCCTGGAAGCCGGCTACCACAACCACCCGACCGGCATCCAGATCTTCCCGCATGCGCTGCTCATCAATCTGCTTGATACGCGCCTTGGTATGGCTGCTGTCCGTGAGAATCCTGACCTGGGAACCGGTGTAGGACCGGGCATCGCAGCCCCGCTTCTGGAGAGCCATGGACAACAGGGCAATGGTTACCTGCTCGCCGGTGGAAACCAGAACGTCCATCTCACGGGGGGTAGGCTCATCCATAATATCGTTGGCGAGTGCAATCAAACGGTTGGTTTCACCGCTCATGGCCGAGACCACAACCACGACATCGTGCCCTTCTTTGCGGAACCGACAGACCTTGTCAGCTACCGCTTCAATCCGCTCGGTTGTCCCGACGGACGTACCACCAAATTTCTGAACCAGCAGAGCCATGTTTCCCAAACTCCGAAACGGGGTGTCACAACGGGGCTAGGCGCCCCGCCATTAAAAACAAACGGGCGGGATTATAAACCTCCGCCCGTATCAGAAAACAGTTGTTTACCCGATATTTTGCTCAACCCAGGCCGGTACACCAGCCAGGGCTTCGGCCAGACGGGATGGATCATTACCACCACCCTGGGCCATGTCGGGGCGACCGCCGCCTTTGCCATCTACCAGCGAGGCCAGATGCTTCATTAAATCGCCAGCCTTGATGCGGTTGGTGGCGGACTTGGTAACACCGGCCACCAGCACCACCTTTCCGTCTTCGACAGTGGCCAGCACCACAACGCCCTCGCCCAGCTTGTTCTTGAGCTGATCCGCAGTTTCCATCAAGGCCTTGCGGTCAGCGCCTTCCATCTCGGAGGCCACCACTTTCAGGCCTGCCACTTCGACCGCGGAACCAGCCAGATCAGTACCCGCGGAACTCGCCAGTTTTGCTTTCAGGGCATCGACATCCTTCTCAAGCTGGCGATTGCGGTCCAGAACCTGCTTGACCTTGTCGACGACAGAATCACGGGTGCCCTTCACCAGACGTGCGGTCTCGCGCAGCGTACGCTCGGTTTCATCAACCCATTCCAGCGCACCCAACCCGGTTACAGCCTCAATACGACGAACGCCAGAGGAAATGCCGCTTTCGGAGGTAATGCGGAACAACCCGATATCGCCGGTACGGGCAACGTGAGTACCACCACACAGCTCAACAGAGTATTTGTCGGTACCCATGGTGAGCACCCGTACTACATCACCGTACTTCTCACCAAACAGAGCCATCGCGCCTTTTTCCTTGGCGGTATCCATATCGGTAATGTCGATATCTACCGGCGTGTTCTCCAGGATCTGCTCGTTAACCGTACGCTCGATTTCTCTCAGCTGCTCCGGCGTCACGGCTTCAAAATGGGAGAAGTCGAATCGCAGTTTGTCCGGGTCGACCAGCGAGCCCTTCTGGGTAACGTGTTCCCCCAGGATATTGCGCAGGGCCGCATGCAGCAGGTGCGTAGCCGAGTGGTTGCGCTTGGTGCGTTCACGACGGGCATGATCAATCCGCGCATCCACTTCCAGCCCGGGGAACAGCTCACCTTCAATCAGGGTGCCCACATGCAGGTGGTTATCACCTTCTTTGCGGGTGTCGGTTACCTGGAAGCGGCCACCGCTCCAGGTCAGCAGGCCGGTATCACCCACCTGACCACCAGACTCCGCATAGAACGGCGTGCGCTCCAATACCACCACACACTCATCACCCGCTTCCGCGTTACGCTCCTCACCGTTGACCAGCACCGTGCGGATACGTTCATGACCATCGACGTGGTCATAACCGGTAAACTCGGTCTTGCCCTCAATCGTGATGCCGGCGGCATTGTAGTCGATACCAAACTTGCTGGCGGCACGAGCCCGGTCGCGCTGGGCCTCCATGGCTTTTTCGTAGCCTTCGTAATCCAGAGTCAGACCACGCTCGCGGGCAATATCGTTGGTCAGATCGACCGGGAACCCATAGGTATCGTAAAGAGTAAACACGGTTTCACCGGGAATCTCGGTACCCTTCAGCTCCGCAATGTCCTGCTCCAGCAGGCGCAGACCTTTATCCAGGGTCTTGGCGAACTGTTCTTCCTCCTGCAGCAACACCTTTTCGATCTGCTTGCGACTACTCACCAATTGCGGATAGGCCTCGCCCATCAGTTCAACCAGAGCGCCGGTAAGCTTGTGGAAAAACGGCTGGGTAGCACCGAGCTTGTTGCCGTGGCGAGCTGCGCGACGAATAATTCGGCGCAGAACAAAGCCGCGCCCTTCGTTGGACGGCATCACGCCGTCGGCAATCAGGAAGGCGCAAGAACGGATATGGTCCGCCACCACGCGCAGAGACGCTTCTGTAGTGGCCGCACCACCTAGGATGTCGGATGCCGCCTTCAACAGGTCCTGGAACAGGTCGATTTCGTAGTTACTGTGAACACCCTGCAGAACCGCAGCAATCCGCTCCAGCCCCATGCCGGTGTCCACCGAGGGCTTGGGCAGGTTCAGCATCTCGCCGTCGGCAGTGCGGTTGTACTGCATGAAAACCACGTTCCAGATTTCAATGTAGCGGTCGCCGTTTTCTTCCGGGCTGCCGGGAGGCCCACCCGCCACATCCGGGCCGTGATCGTAGAAAATCTCGGTGCACGGGCCACAGGGTCCTGTATCACCCATCTGCCAGAAGTTATCGGAGGCGTAGCGGGCGCCTTTGTTGTCGCCGATGCGCACAATCCGTTCCGCCGGTACACCGATCTCCTGGTTCCAGATATCAAAGGCTTCGTCGTCTTCGGCGTAAACCGTTACCCACAGCTTCTCCTGGGGCAGGTTGAGGTGCTGTTCGCCAGTCAGGAACGTCCAGGCAAAATTAATGGCCTCGCGCTTGAAGTAATCGCCGAAGCTGAAGTTGCCAAGCATCTCGAAGAAGGTATGGTGGCGCGCTGTATAGCCCACGTTTTCCAGATCATTGTGCTTGCCGCCGGCACGCACACATTTCTGGGAGCTGGTCGCTCGTGTATAGTCGCGCTCCTCGCGGCCGAGGAAAAGATCCTTGAACTGGTTCATCCCCGCGTTGGTAAACAGCAGAGTGGGATCATCGTGGGGTACCAGTGAACTGCTGGGCACAATGGCATGCCCTTGCTGCTGGAAATATTCGAGGAATGCTTGTCGCAACTCTGCGGTTTTCATAGACCTTTGATACCTTTCGACCTGATACACCTTGCCAGACACCCGCCGAATGAACCGCCGGGTCTGAGGTTAAATGCGATTACTTACATGCGTGTGCAAATCGGCTACTCTAGCACACGCCGAGAACTTGAAAAACGTGAAAACTCACAGGAGACGCCATGCCCCGACGCTTTCATGAAGCCGATGAACTTCTGCCACCGGCGACCGGCCTGAAACGCGCCCTGGCCATTATTTACGATGGACTGATCAGTATCGCCGTGCTGCTTGTCGCCAGCTGGGTGTACACCATGATTGCGGGATGGATTACGGGCTGGGATCGCTATGAACAAATGGCCGAAGCCGGTGAAATCTCAGGAGACCCGGGGCTGACCTTCGTTCTGTTTCTGGTGCTGTATCTGTTTTTCGCCTACTTCTGGACCCGCATCGGCCAGACCCTCGGCATGCAGGTATGGCGCGTTCGCATCGAGAATCTTGATGGCACCTCCGTGAGCTGGACCCAGGCCCTGATTCGCTATGTTACCGCTGCGATCATCGTTTTCCTGAGCATTCTCGGCGCCTACTACCTGGGCGCGCTGACGTTGTTGCTCAGCATCCCGGCCATCATCGCGCTGTTCTATCCCATCAATGGGCTGTCGCTGACCGACCGCACCTCCAACAGCGTGGTTGTTCAGGTGGCCAGGCCCGAGAAGAAATAGGTCTGGCGCTACCCTGCCCGACGCATCAGGACGGCTCCGACAATACCGTTAACAACAATCGGAGCCAGCACCGCAATCAGCGGATTAAAGCCATAAACCATACTCATCGGCCCCAGCAGATCCTGCATATACTTGAACAGCAATCCCACCAGCAGACCGGTAAATACCCGGAACCCCATGGTCACAGACCGCAGTGGCCCGAACACAAAGGAGATGGCGACCAACACCATAACCGCCGTACCCAGAGGCATCAGTGCCTTTTTCCAGAACGCGAGCCAGTATTGTGCCGCACTCAGCCCCTGCTCTCCGAGATAGGCCGCGTAGGTATACAGGCCCGTCATCGACAGATTCTCCGGCTTCACAATCAGCACACTCAGCACGCTCGGCGACAGGCCGGTCTCCCAACGCAGTGACGCACTCACATCACGCACGGTCCGCTCCGGCTCAATGCGAGTAGAGGTCACGTTCTCCAGCAACCAGTAGTCGCCCTGGTAGATGGCACGCTCGGCGAAGCTGGCAACCCGCAATTGCCGGGCATCGTCAAACCGGAACAGCGAAACCCCATGCAACACACCGTTTGGCTGAACCGCATTCAGGTGCATGAAGGTATTGCCTTCCCGATGCCACACCCCTTCCGCGGAAGCCACGCTGCTCCCCGCACCCAAGGCCACCGCCTTGTCACTCTGGGCAATACGTTCGGTGGTCGGCGCGACATACTCACCAATCGCCACGCCGAGCAGAACCACGATCAGCGCCGGCTTCATGGCAGACCAGACAATGCGTTTGAGCGACACGCCGGCTGCCCGGATCACCGTCAGCTCCGAGGAACTGGCCATGGAGCCCAGGCCGACAAGGCAACCCATGAAGGCACCAAGAGGCAGGTAATCGTAGATTCGCCGGGGCAAGGTCAGCGCCACATACCACAACGCCTGCAGGGTTTGATATTCGTTGCGCGTGTCTTCCAGTTCAGCAATGAATGCAAAGATCACATCCAGCGACAACACCACAACCATAACCAGGAACATGGCGCCGCCAACGGTACGCATGACATAACCATCGATCTTATGCACGCTGGCGCCCCTCCCTCTCAAGACGACGACGGTTCAGCCACCCGGGGCCAAACTGCAGCCACAGGCCGAGCGCCAGGAACAGCGCATGCACCCAGAGCATACCCACCCATTCAGGCACCTTTTCATCCGCCAGCGCATCCCGCGCCACAATCAGTAAGCCCAGATAGGTGATGTAAACCAGCATGGCTGGCAACAGATGGAAAAACCGCCCCTGCCGGGGATTCACCCGACTGAGCCGCACGGCCAGCAAGGTGACGATGGGCACAATCAACGGTAACGATATTCGCCAGTGCAAGAGAGCCCGGTCTTCCGGATCATCCGAGTTCCAAAGCGCCAGCGTACTCAGGCCTTCCTCCAGCTCTTTGCTGCCCTCCTGGCCGCTGACAATCTTCAAACCGTAGGCTTCAAATTCAGTGACATTGTAATCAAGCTGGCCGGGAGCCCCCTGAAAACGACCACCATCCTCCAGCACCAGAAACCGGCTGCCGGTTTCCTCGTCAATGAACTGGGAGCCAGACTCCGCAGTGATCAGAGTGACACCCTTACCGTCCTTGTCGTACTCGGCAATAAACACCCCCTGCAACTGGCGCTTGTCGTCGCTCAGGGCCTCGGTGTAAGTAACCCGATCGCCGGAGGTAAAGTCCTGAAACCGCCCCGGGGCCAGCATTTCAAACTCGGTGGCCTTTCGCTGCTCGTTAAAGATGTGCTCCACCTGTTTCATGCCCCAGGGAGAGATATAAAGGCTCATGGCCCCCACCATCAGCATGACCGGCAGCGCTCCAAGCAACGTTTTCGCCAGCAACTGCTTTTCACTCACACCGCAGGCGAACAACACCGTCATCTCGCTTTCGAGGTACATCCGGCCATACGCCAGCAGAATTCCGATAAACAGGCCCAGGGGCAGAATTAATTCCAGAAACCCGGGGAAACGATACCCCATAATCGCAAACAGGACGCCGGCCGCAATCTCGCCCTCAGCAGCATCGGCCAGATACTTGATAAAACGCCCACTCATGAACACCAGCAACAGAATGCCTGACACCGCAAGCATACTGACCATGATCTGGCGAATGAGGTAACGGAAGATAATACTCAAATCAGTCTCTCTGGCGGCGCCGTCATTGGAGATGGAGGTTAAGGAGAACAGCGCGTATTCTATGTAACCTCGCCGACGAATGACAGTACGGGGCCTACACGATAAAACCATCGTAACGAAGCGGGCGCCCGGCTTGATTAATAAAGGCTTTGCCCCAATCCTTATGAGCATTGCCATCAACATTCAATTCAATTGAATAAAGCACAATCTGACAACGGAGTTGCCATGAATTTCAGCCTGAGCAGCAAAGCCATCACAGCCACCAAAGCCGACTGCCTGGTTATCGGCCTGCCTGAGAAAGGCGAGTGGCCAGAATCCACCAAAGCGGCAGACGACGCGCTGGGCGGACTGATCAAGCAACTCGAGAAAGCCGGCGACCTGACCGGCAAGAACGCCTCCGTGAATACCCTGCCCCTGGTGGATCAACCCTGGCAGCGCGTTGTGGTAATTGGCACCGGCAAAGATGCAGACCGCACAGCCACAGCCTATCGTAAGAGCCTGATTGCCATGACCGGCGCATTGAAAGATGGCCCCTCCAAAAGTGCACTGATCAGCCTGACCGATACTGCGGTTCAGGGCGAAGCTGCGGTCAGCTCTGAAGAAGCCCGGCTCAACCTGATTGGCCGGATTCTGGAAGACCAGTTCTACACCTTCACCGAATTCAAAAGCGACAAGCCTGCCGCCCGCAAACTGAAAAAAGTTGTGGTACAGGCATCCGGCGCCGGCAAGTCCCTGAAAGATGCGTTCAACCTTGGCCTGGCCACCGGCCGCGGCATGAACTACACCAAAGACCTGGGCAACACCCCACCCAACATCTGCCACCCGGTCTGGCTTGCCGAACAGGCCAAGGCCATGGCCAAAGACTACGACTCCATCCAGACCGAAGTTCTGGACGAGAAGCAGATGGAAAAACTGGGCATGAACACCATCCTGGCCGTAGGCAAAGGTTCCAAGCAGCCTCCGCGCCTGATCGTGATGGAATACCGTGGCGGCAAGGCCAAAGACAAGCCCTACGTACTGGTGGGGAAAGGCATCACCTTCGACACCGGCGGCATCAGCCTCAAGCCGGGCGAGGGCATGGACGAAATGAAATACGATATGGGCGGTTCTGCCAGCGTTTTCGGCACCATGAAAGTCCTGGCTGAAACCAAACCCAAGATCAACGTGGTTGCCGTGATCGCTGCCGCTGAAAACATGCCCGACGGCGGTGCCTCCCGCCCCGGCGATATCGTCAAAACCCTGAGCGGCATGACCGTCGAAATCCTAAACACGGACGCCGAAGGCCGCCTGGTACTGTGCGACGCCCTCACCTACGTGAAGAAATTTGACCCGGCAGCCGTGGTCGACATGGCCACCCTCACCGGCGCCTGCATTATCGCCCTGGGCAATCATGCCACCGGGCTGTTGTCCAACAACGACGAACTGGCCAACGAACTGCTCGCCGCCGGCGAACGCACCGGCGACCGCGCCTGGCGCCTGCCGCTGTGGGACGAATACCAGAGCCAGCTCGACAGCAACTTCGCTGACATGGCCAACATTGGCGGCCGCCCGGCCGGTACAATCACCGCCGCGTGTTTCCTGAGCCGCTTTGCCAAAGACTACCGCTGGGCCCACCTGGATATCGCGGGCACCGCCTGGAACTCCGGCAAAGCCAAAGGCGCCACCGGCCGCCCGGTCCCCCTGCTGGTCGACTACCTGATGACCCATGCAGGATAACCAGCCAAACCCTTCCCCGGAGCCCGGCAGCCTCGCTGCCGGGCCCTCCGGCCAGGACGACAGAAACCAGCGCTACTGGTTCCACATCCTCGCCCAGAACACCCACGCCGCCCGCAACCTCCACGCCGCCAAACTCGTGGACAAAGCCTGGCAGCAGGGCGACCGTGTGTGCGTTCTTTGTGACACCGAAGAACAGGCCGTGGAACTCGACGACCTGCTGTGGAACTTCACCCCCGAAGCCTTCATCCCCCACAGTATCGCCCAAGACCCAACCACCCCCTGCACCGATCCTGTCGGCATCCTGCTCTACCCGCCAGCCGCGGTGGACTGGGATACCGTGATCGTCCTGTCCTCAACACTGCCCGACGACGCCGACCAGTACGGCCGCCTGGCACTGGTTGCCCACAATGACCCGGCGGTATTGAACCAGGCGCGGGGGCATTACAAGCAGTTGCGGTCACTGGGCATTGAAGCTCGGGTGCATGATATGCGGAAACGCTAGCCAGGTTCGCCGCGATCAAGACGACCATGTATAATCGTCCGATTCAGAATTTCCCTATGTGAATCAACCAAAACGGTCACTGCATAATCCCATGGAAAAAACCTACCAGCCAGAAAACATCGAGCGCCAGTGGTACGAAAACTGGGAATCCAAAGGCTATTTCCGCCCCAGCGGCGAAGGCGACTCCTACAGCATCGCCATCCCGCCACCCAACGTGACCGGCAGCCTGCACATGGGCCATGCCTTCCAGCACACCATCATGGACACCCTCACCCGCTTCAAGCGCATGCAGGGCCGTAACGCACTGTGGACCGTCGGCACCGATCATGCCGGCATCGCCACCCAGATGGTCGTCGAACGCAAACTGGCTGCAGAAGAAGACAAAACCCGCCACGATCTCGGCCGGGAAGAATTCATCAAGCGCATCTGGGACTGGAAAGAACACTCCGGCGGTACCATCACCCGCCAGATGCGTCGCCTGGGCAACTCCGTGGACTGGAGCAACGAACGCTTCACCATGGACGATGGCTTCTACAAAGCCGTACAGGAAGTCTTTATCCGCCTGTACGATGAAGGCCTGGTGTACCGCGGCAAACGGCTGGTGAACTGGGATCCGAAGCTGCACACCGCTATCTCTGATCTGGAAGTTGAAAACAAGGAAGAAAAGGGCTATTTCTGGCACCTGCGCTACCCGCTGGCCGACGGCCAGAAAACCCAGGACGGCAAAGACTACGTCATCGTCGCCACCACCCGCCCGGAAACGATGCTGGGTGACACCGCCGTAGCCGTCCACCCGGACGATGAGCGCTACCAGCATCTGATTGGCCAGCACGTTCTGCTGCCGCTGGTTAACCGCCGCATTCCCATCGTGGCCGACCACCACGCCGATCCAGAAAAAGGTTCCGGCTGCGTGAAGATCACCCCCGCTCACGACTTCAACGATTACGCCGTAGGCAAACGCAACAACCTGCCCATGATCAACGTCATGACGCAGGACGCCAACATTCGTGAAATCGCCGAAGTGTTCAATGCGGACGGCACCGAAAATTCCGAGATTAACAGCGCCCTCCCGGCCGCCTATGCCGGCCTGAGCCGGGAAGCAGCCCGCAAGCAGATTGTTGCCGACATGGAACTGGCAGGCCTGGTCGAGAAAATCGAAGACCATGTGCTGAGCGTACCCCGCGGCGATCGCTCCGGGCTGATTATCGAGCCGATGCTGACGGATCAGTGGTTTGCCGACGCCAAGACCCTGGCCAAGCCGGCTATTGAAGCGGTAGAAGACGGTCGCATCCAGTTCGTACCCAAACAGTACGAGAACATGTACTTCGCCTGGATGCGCGACATCCAGGACTGGTGTATCTCCCGCCAGCTCTGGTGGGGGCACCGGATTCCTGCCTGGTATGACGCTGAAGGCAATATCTATGTGGGCCGGAGCGAGGCTGAGGTGCGCAGCAAACATCAGCTCCCGGACACACTGGAACTCAAGCAGGACGACGATGTACTGGACACCTGGTTCAGCTCCGCCCTGTGGACCTTCGGCACTCTGGGCTGGCCGGAAATCACCGAACGGCTGAAGACCTTCCACCCCACCGACGTGCTGGTGACCGGTTTCGATATCATCTTCTTCTGGGTTGCCCGGATGATCATGATGACCATGCACTTCATGAAAAACGAAGACGGCACCCCACAGGTACCCTTCCATACCGTGTATGTCACCGGTCTGATCCGGGACGAGCACGGCGACAAGATGTCCAAGTCCAAGGGTAACGTGATCGACCCGCTGGATATGATCGACGGCATCAGCCTGCCGGACCTGCTGGAAAAACGCACCGGCAACCTGATGCAGCCCAAGCTGGCCGAGAAAATCGGCAAGCGCACCGAGAAGGAATTTCCGGAAGGCATCGCCGCCCATGGTACTGACGCCCTGCGTTTCACCCTCGCCGCCATGGCGACCACCGGCCGTGACATCAACTGGGATATGAAGCGCCTGGAAGGCTACCGTAACTTTTGCAACAAGCTGTGGAATGCCGCCCGCTATGTGCTGATGAACACGGAAGGCGAAGACTGCGGCGTGAACAATGAGCCGGTGGAACTGTCACTGGCAGACCGCTGGATCATCAGCGAACTGCAGCACTGCGAGCAGGAGGTGATCCGTCACCTGGACCAGTACCGCTTTGACCTGGCCGCCTACGCCCTGTACGAGTTCATCTGGAACGAATACTGCGACTGGTACCTGGAACTGTCCAAACCAGCCCTGAGCGATGACAGCGCCAGTGCCGAGGCCAAACGGGGCACCCGTCGTACCCTGGTACGCGTACTCGAAGCCGTACTCCGCCTGGCGCATCCGATCATGCCGTTCATTACCGAAGAAATCTGGCAACGCATTGCACCGCTGGCCGGCAAGCAGGGCGACAGCATCATGCTGCAGCCCTACCCGCAGCCGGATGCCAGCAAGCAGGATGCCGCCGTGGCCGCCGATATCGAGTGGCTGAAAGGCGTGATTGTAGCGGTGCGTAATATCCGCGGCGAGATGAACATCTCCCCGGGTAAGCAGGTACCGGTACTTCTGAAAGGCGGCAACGCCGACGATCAGCGCCGCCAGAACGACAACCGCCAATTCCTCATTTCCCTGGCCAAACTTGAGAAGCTGGAATGGTTCGAGGGCGACAAAGCTCCCATGAGCGCCACCCAACTGGTAGGCGAAATGGAAGTGCTGGTGCCCATGGCCGGCCTGATCGACAAGGACGCCGAACTCAAGCGCCTGGACAAGGAGCTGGAACGCCTGAACAAGGAAATCGGTCGCCTGGAAGGCAAGCTGAACAACGAGAAGTTCACCGCCAAGGCACCAGCCGAAGTCGTAGAGAAGGAAAAAGAGAAGCTGAAGGATGCCCAGGGCAGCCTGCAGCGGCTCAGTGCGCAACGGGCAGAAATCGAGGCCATGTAAGGCCATGATCGCCATCCTCGGTGCCGGCTCCCTGGGCCGGCTCTGGGCGGCAACGCTACCTGCCGGGCAGGTAGCGTTTGTGCCCCGTCCGGGGCAGGCCCCTGCCCCCGTCTGTTATCGCTTTCAGCCCATTGACGGCGAATCAGGCAGTACCATTATTCCCTGGCTACAACCCGGCCAATCTCCTGATCTGCTCCTGGTGACGACCAAAGCCGGCAACACTCTCGAAGCCCTCAAGGCGGCCCTGCCCTCCATTGCCAAACAGACTCCCATTGTGTTGTTCCAAAACGGGCTTGGGAGCCAGCAGCAGGTCACCGAAACATGGCCGGACCGGCCGGTACTGGCCGCATCCACGACCGAAGGCGCAAACCGGCCCGCCCCCGGGCTGACCGTTCACGCTGGCCGCGGCACAACCTGGGTCGGTGCCCTGAACCCGGCGGGGGACCCATCGGTCGAATGGGTTGCCCAACAGCTCGCCAGCAGCGGCCTCATGGTCCACCCTGAACACGACATATTGGCAAGGCTCTGGCAAAAACTGGTGATCAACGCCGGCATAAACGCCTTTACGGCCATTCTGGATTGCCCCAACGGAGAGATTCTGACACAACCGTTTTACCTGCAATGGATTGCCCCCTTGTGCGAGGAGATCAGCCGCCTGCTCCCTGCCGCCGGACAACCGCAACAAGCCCCGGAAAACCTGCGCGAGACTATTGAGGCTGTCGCCCGCAAAACCGCCGCCAACACGTCTTCCATGCGGGCTGATGTAAAGGCAGGCAGAACCACGGAAATCGACTTCATTAACGGTTACCTGGCGCGGCTCGGCCATCAACATGGCATACCGGTACAGGTGAACCAAATGCTCGCCGAACAGGTACAACAACTGAACTGACTTTTACCAGAGGGAGCAAGACCATGGGCAATCGCCTGTCGAAGATCTACACCCGAACCGGAGACGACGGCTCTACCGGCCTGGCCGATGGCAACCGTATCGCCAAAAATGCCCAGCGAGTGGAAGCCATGGGTATGGCCGATGAGCTGAATTGCCATATCGGCGTTTTGATTGAGACGCTTCCATCTGGCGACCGTCTGATCGATACCTTCCGGCGCATTCAGCATCACCTGTTTGATCTGGGCGGCGAATTTGCCATCCCGGGCAGCAAGGTGATCAGCGACAATCACATTGAGTGGTTGGAGCAGACTCTGGACGAGTACAACACCGACCTGCCGCCGCTAAAAAACTTCATCCTGCCCGGGGGCTGCCCTGCCGCAGCACAATGTCATCTGGCACGGGCGGTCTGTCGCCGGGCCGAGCGCGTGGTGGTGGCCCTTGGCCACGAGGACTCCATCAATACTGCCTCGCGTCACTACCTGAACCGGTTATCCGATCTGCTGTTTGTCATCGCCCGGGTGCTGGCTCGCCGGGATGGCAGCCAGGAGATTCTCTGGGAGCAAAAAAAATCCGGCCTCTGAGGCCGGATTTTTCACAACAGCAACCGCTGATTACACCTTGAATGCCTCCACCAGGCGCTGAAGCGACGCGGTAAGCTCCGACATCTGCCTGGACGAAGCCAGAGTCTCTTCGGCGTTGGAGGCTGTGCTCTGGCCAAATTCGCCAATGCGCTCCACGTTGGCATTCACGTTCCTGGCCACGGCCGACTGTTCCTCCGCCGCCTGGGCAATCTGGTGGCTCATATCCACGATCTCGGAAATGCCCGAGGCGATCCGATCCAGCGCTTCGGTCACTTCACCAGACTTCTGTACCGTCTTCTCCGTGGCATCGTGACTTGAGGTCATGGCAGATACCGCCTCTTTTACACCACCCTGAAGCCGGGAAATCATGCCTTCAATTTCCTCAGTGGACTTGTGGGTACGCTGGGACAATGAGCGAACCTCATCCGCCACCACCGCAAAGCCACGCCCTTGTTCTCCCGCCCTCGCTGCCTCGATGGCCGCGTTCAGCGCCAGCAGGTTGGTCTGCTCGGCAATCGCTTTAATCTCAACCAGAACCTGACTGATATTGTCACTGTCCGCACTCACCCGGTTGATGACATCAACGGCGCCAGCAATCTCCGTCGCCAGCCGGTTAATGGTCGCCACGGTATCGGCCACCACTTCCCGGCCCTTCTCGGTATCTTTCTCGGCATTCCCCGCACTATCCGCCACCCGGTGCGCACTCTCGGTGACTTCATTGACCGCTTCCACCATCTGGCCCATGGCCTCGTTGATCTGACCGGTCTCTTCCATCTGTCGGGCCACGGCCTGACTGTTAGCCGATGCGGTGTCATTCACCCGGACCGCCTGCTGATCAACATCTGCCGTTGTAGAGCCCACCGACCGGACAAGCTCAGCGATACGATCGGTCATGTTGTTGAACTCGGAGGTGAGCTCACCCAGTTCGTCCCGGTTGTTCAACCGGATATGGGTGGTCATATCGCCGGCGGCCACATTTCTTGCAGCTTCGCTGAACCGGTTGATGGCAATCCGCACAGACATAAAGAAGCCCACATAGAGGTAGACCACCACCAGCATCACAGCAATCAGCGCCACCAGAATCAGAGTGCGCTGCCCGGTCTGGCGGGCCAGGCGATCCTCAAGATTACCGGCAACCACATCGAAGATACGATCGCTGAGGGTATCGTAATATCCCATCTGCGCCGATACGGTCTCATCGAATTCCTGCCAGGGCAGCTCCAGGCGCATAGGCGTAATGACATTCAGATCCAGCTCATCACGCACTGTCATCAGGCTCTCTTCCGTGCGGGTCAAGGCACCGCTCGCACTCTCTGCCAGTTGGGGCGACGCCTCCACGGCAACGGAAAGGGCCGGCGAAAGCAGCGAACTGCGGTTGGTCAACTGATCGTAGATTTCATTCAGGGTTTCGCTGAGTGCATAGCCCACCTGACCTTCCACCAGCGCAAAAATACCGTATGAACGGGCGCGGCCAACAACGGTGCGAGACTCAGGCAACGCAGAACGTACCAGCCCTAACAGCAGCAGGTTTTCCCGGGACGCATCCTGCCCCAACCCGCTGATTTCAATGGTCGCCGGCAGCAAGGCCATCACCTTCTGCACAAATTCCTGGTAGTACTTGAACTGGGGGTCAATGTTGCCCTGATAGTTATCGTTGGCTTTGAGCGTCTCCCATTCTTCCCTTACAGCCAGAATCTGCTCCTGCCAGGAGCCGGAGGTGTCAAAAGAACGCTGTGGTTCGGCGAGATCTGCCAACAGGGCGTCCATACGACTGGCCGCTTCGTTGGCTTTTTCGAGCAGGGGTTGTTCGTCTATCAGAATGCCCGGGGCCTGATAGTCACGGTAATCCATCGACGCCACCAGCAGGCGTTCCACCTTCTGGAGTTCTGCAAGACCTTCAATGCCGCGGGTCATGGTCTGAACCGACTGGTTGAGCCCGGAAATCACCAACCAGGAAAGCACGATGATAGGGCCAAGAAAGAGAATGCTGATGAGGCTGAATTTGTAAACCATGGGCAGCCGATTCATCAGTGCTACAGCCGGATTGATTATATAGTTCACAGAGCCCTCGCTGCTTCTAACAACTGAATCTTTATTCTTTTGTTTGATTATCGCCCGTTGCCGGAAAAACTTAATCACTATTTAGTGTTATTCTGTAATCCGTTTTTGCTTTCCGGCTAGGCCATGCCTGCGATCACCAGCAATGCAAGCGCACATATCCACACCAGCATGCTCCGGTTGAGGAGGTCCCTTATGGCGCTGAGGCTCCGTCCACCAAAATCGGGCCACTCTTCCGGGTGCAACTCCGAAAAGCGCGCAGGATCAAGTGCATAACCAGTTAACGACCCGTTGGCGGAAATCATGAGCACATCCGCGGTCTTTTTCCCGAATCCCGGGAATACCTTGCGTATTTCCCGGGACCAGCCGGCCAGGTCACCGGCGAGTCCGAATGTGCATGACAGCAAGCGGGAAGGAATCCAGCCGATAAGCCGGGCCGCCCGCTGATAGCGTTCCCGCGCGGCCGCCTGCGGCCATTGACCCGCCAGAGCTACAAGCCCGCGAGCCAGAAAAGCCAGCGCTATGCCGCCGACGGCGTACCAGAAAACCACCAGGAAGAAACGCTCGAAAACCGAGACCATCAGCGCCCGCGACACCGACAGGTGCATGGCTTCTGGCGATAGCGCCGCTCCTCTTTCGGAGGCGGGCAGGCGCTCTTGAACATGGTGCCAGGCAGCCTGCATATCTCCGCGCCGCCAGGCATCAGAATAGGCTCGCAGCACCTTGCGCCAGCCCGGCGCCCCCATCAGCACCACCAGCAGCAACAGTTCAAGCGGATACAGGGCATAGCGGTAGCCCGCCTCACGGGACAGCGCCCACGCGCCAGCGAGCGCCAGAGAGGGTAACACAACCAGCAGCGCCCCTCTCCAGACTGACCGCTCCTGACCCGCTTCTATCCGGCCCCAACGATGAAACCAGCGACGCCAGATCTCATCGCTGGCCAGATGGTCGGCGCGGTCCAGCCTGCGGCGAATCACGTACGCAATCAGAAAAACAACCAACGACATCAGGCCATCTCCTCGTTCGACAGCAGTGCCCGGAAGCGAGACCACTCAAACGCGGGCCCTGGATCGGTTTTTCGGCCCGGAGCAATATCACTGTGGCCGGCAATGCGACCCGGCGTGATTTCCGGCCAGGCTGTCATTGCCAGGCGCGCCAGACGCGCCAGCGCACGGTACTGATCATCGGTATAGGGAACGTCATCCGCACCTTCGAGCTCGATACCAATGGAGTAGTCGTTGCACTCCTCCTTACCCTGAAAACTCGAACGGCCAGCATGCCATGCCCTGTCCAGACAGCTGACAAACTGAATAACGGAACCATCCCGGCGAATCAACGCGTGCGCAGACACCTTCAGCTCTGCGATCGTTTCAAAATAGGGGTGGGCAGCGGTATCCAGACAGTTACAGAAAAAATTCTCGATGTGCGGGCCGCCAAACTGTTCCGGCGGCAGGCTGATGTTGTGAACCACCAGCAGTGAGATAGAAGAACCGTCCGGGCGGGGACCAAAATTGGGCGACGGACACCAGCGCACGCCGGGGAACCGGCCACTGGAACGCAAAAGTGCTGCCGCATCCTTCAGGGAGTGTGGGTGATGATCGTTCTGGATACTAGACAACGTGTTTCCATCGGCGCAGGGGACTCATGCAGATGATTGAATCACAAAGCGCCCATGGATGCCACGACGTCGCCGGTGCCCTGCGTGGGCACTCAGTACCAGAGATCAGTCTTTTCGGTTATGACGCAGGTTGTCGATGATGGACTCCAGTGCCCGATCAAAGATCAGGCCGTCATCCAGCATGGTGATCGCCTGCTCCTGCAGAGCAATCGCCAGGTCATCCCTATGATATTCCGCCACCTTCGCACCACTGCGGTTAACAAAGATGTACTTGCCGGTGGCCTTGATAAAGGCGGCCAGCTTGCAACGGACCCTGGTCTCGTCTCTGGCCATTTCAACCCAGGATCCGACTCTCAGGCCATCCGCCTTCGCCAGCCATTCCGCCGACGCTACTGGTGATTGGATCTCCGCGGATTCCTCGGCGACGGCTGCCGTCTCAACGCCGACTGAGACCTCAGCAGGCTTGACTGACGCAGGTTCAGCCACCTCGTCAATCACCTCCGGCGCAGGTTCCGATTGCTCGGGAGTTTCCGCCGGCTCTGCAGGAGCTTCAGGTACCTCGAAATTCTCAATCGTGGGTGCCTTGTCTTCAACAACCGGCGCGGTCACCAGTTTCTGGAAAACATCGACATGGGCAAGCTCCAGGTCCCGGATGGCCGCATCGGTTGCAAACGGATCCCAGGAGATTTCCTGAAGCGCCCTGCGGAGCTCTTCCACCACCTCTGGAATCATTCGCAACAGTTCCGCCCGGGTATCAGAAGACACTGGTCGCGGGTCAACACTCCACACCAGCCGCTCGCTGATGGCCTTTGCCTGCAGCCAACGCTCGCTTTCTTCACCCTCGCGCAACACCACCCACTGCAGGTAACGGGTCCAGGGCTCGTTCAGCACCTGTAAAACCGGCTCGGGAATGTCCCGGCCTGCCGTGTGCTCACGGATAACATCGGTAGCAGCCTGACTGGCACGTTCCTGCCGGGCGCGTCCTTCTTCGGCATCCCGAAGGCGCTGCTCAACCAGCTCGCGACGGCGGCGATCCAGATCCATGAAGTGACCAAAGTCCTTCAGCAATTCCTCGAACAGCCCTACCTGATCGGTGTATTCGGTCAGCACCCGACCCACCACTTCCTCAATCTTTTCCCGAAGCGGATCACGCATTCCGGCACGTTTCTCGCTCCAGCCAATGGCGGCCAGGGCAAGTTCGTTGAGGAGCTTGCGAACCGGATGGCCACCACGATTGAAAAAGTTCTTGTCGCTGAGTGCGACCTTGAGCACCGGAATCTGTAGCCGCCCGATCAGCGCCTTCATGACCGGATGCAACTGACGATCCTCGAGAATAAAATCAAACAGCATTGAGACCAGATTGATCACGTCACTGTCGACCTGCCCTACTGAGAATCGCTTCCCTTCCGGACCCTGCAACAGCGGCTGTAACTGCTGGCGCAAAGGCACCACATTGTCGCCTTCACCCTGCGGCGCTGCGCCCTGCAATTCGTTCAGGCGCGCCATCAGACGATCGGTATCCAGAACAGCGCCGGTTTGTGCCATACCGGCACTACTGGTCTCTCCCTGGTGCAACAGCGCACTCAGCTCACTGAAAGTAGGCGACGGTCCATGGCTATGGGCAGTACCTTCGGCAGCCGGGGCTTCCTGGGCGGGCGCTGGCGAACCGCCTGCCTTTGGCGCACTGCGACCCGGCGCTACCTGAGCACCACCCACCGGAGCCCGCTTCATGTCAGGCAGCACGCCTGCGGCGATCAGGGTTTTGTTGCATTCCTGGTAGAAATCGCTGAGCTTGTCCACCAGCAGGCGCTCAAACAGTTTCAAAACCACCAGCTTGGCACGGATATCAATATCCAGATCGGTGCAAGCATCCGAGATAGCGCCGCAAATGACTTCCGGGCTGAGAGGCATTTGATCGTCAGAGAGATCCAACTGCGGAACAAGATGGCGAATCCGGGCCGCCAACATCCTTACCGGCTCCTGGTATCGATTCCGCAGGCGATTGGTCAGGTTATCTATCGCTACCTGCTGTTCAAGGTCAGAGTGATCCACCAGGCTGAGGGAGTCCTGGTCCACTTCTTCCAGTGAACCACTGGAGCGGGCAGGTTTGAACTTACCCAGCTCATTGAAGGCCTGGCTGACGTATTGCAGGACTGACACTGTCATTGCCTTCCGGCGCAGTCGCAGCTCCCGCATGGCGTCGAAGTAGGCAGTCTGGTCCTGGTTGGAGCCGGCCCGGTCTGCTAGGGCAAACAAACTGTCGTCAGCCTGTTCGAAAAAACTGGCAAGTACCGCCTTGAGTGACTGACCCGATGTGTCACGCAGTCGCACCAGCTCTACCGGTAACGAGAACCGGCTCACCGGCTTCTGACCGGCCAAGCGGACTACCTTGTTATCGTGCGCCATGTGGATGCTCCGGAATCGATCAGCTGATGGTACTTAAACCTTTATAGGATTACATCATACGGGCGAGTGTCGTCACCTTGTGTCAGAATTTGTCACCTTTTGTGTCAGCAGGAACTGCATCACACTTCAGACCACTCACACCTCCATTTGGCGAATCGATAGCGCTGGCAGTAGAATTGCCCTCCACAATTTTCCAAGCCACCATCAACCTCCGGACGTCCCAATGATTTCTGCCGAACTGCTGCGCCAGGCCCGTATCGAATCCGTTGCCCAGAGTCTGCGGGAAGATATTGGCGATGGCGACATCACCGCCCAGCTGATCCCTGCCGAAAAACTGGCAACAGCAAGGGTAATCACCCGGGAAGACGCCCGCCTGGCTGGAAGCGCCTGGGTGGAGGAGGTTTTTCACCAGGTGGATCCGTCAGTGACACTCCAGTGGCAGTTTCACGATGGCGACGACGTACCCGCCAACGCCGTGATCTTCCGCATGCAAGGCCCGGCCCGCTCGCTTCTGACCGCCGAACGCGCTGCTCTTAACTGGTTGCAGACCCTGTCTGGCGTGGCAACAGCCTGTGCCCATTACGCTCGCCGGGTGTCCCATACCAACGTACGCCTTCTGGACACCAGGAAAACCCTGCCAGGGCTGCGACTGGCCCAGAAATACGCGGTGACTTGCGGTGACTGCGATAATCACCGGCTGGGACTCTGGGACGCATTTCTGATCAAGGAAAACCACATTGCCGCCTGCGGCTCCATTGCCAATGCGGTCGCCGAAGCGCACCGCATTGCACCAGGCAAACCCGTGGAAGTGGAAACCGAATCGCTCGCCGAGCTGGACCAGGCTCTTGAGGCCGGGGCCGACATCATCATGCTGGACGAGTTCTCGCTTGCCGACATGGCTGAAGCGGTAAAGCGGAATGCCGGAAAAGCCCGCCTTGAAGCTTCCGGTGGCATCAACGCGCACACGCTGGTGCCCGTTGCCGAAACCGGCGTGGATTACATCTCGATCGGCGCACTGACCAAAGACGTACGAGCCATCGATTTGTCCATGCGCCTGGAGTAATCCAGTCCCGGAATAATCAGCGGCCGCCAGAGGACAACAGCCGATCCATCTCCTCAAGCACTGAGATCAGCTCACGGCCGGACTGCTCACGCCCACGGAAATGCTCTTCTGCCATGGGCGCAATACCAGATACCTCTGGCAGCGCGTGACCGGCTTCCACCAGCGCCTTCATTTTTTCAAGAAACACGAACTGCAGCCACTGGGTGAAGTCCATGGTATCCAGGCAGAACGGCTGGGTACTCTGGAACGCCTCCGGTGGCAGGCTTTCTGTCTGCCAGACACCCAGTTGCCGAAGTTCAATTTCAATCTGCAGCAAACCGTCGGTCACCTGATCCAGGTGGCGTGCTTTTTCACTCATGGGATTCCTCTCAGTCTGCCAATGGCTCCAGCTCAACAGACTCCCCATGCAGCACACGGTATAGATCCTCATACTGGCGTGTGAGCGTGTGTTTCGGAGCCATGTGAATCAGCGGTTGGCGACTCTGGTGTGATTCTTTCATCTTGACGGAACTGGACAGGCGTACCGGCAGCACCGGCAACCCCTCCTCCGTCAGCTCCCGGACCAACTGCCTGGGCAGGCTCGCCCTTGGCTGGAACTGGTTTGCGATGATGCCCTCAACAACCAGCTCCTCATTATGATCCTCCTGCAATTCGCGGATTTCATGGAGGATGTTGTAGAGCGCCTGGCGGGAGAAATCATCGCAGTCGAACGGGATCAGGCAGCGCTGGGCAGCAATCAGGGCAGAACGGGTGTAGAAATTCAGGGCCGGGGCGGTATCGATATAGATCTCATCGAAACTGTCGCTGAGCTTTTTCAGAAACTCCCTGAGCTTGTAGATCTTGTGCTTGGCTTCGAGTTTGCGTTCCAGAAAATCCAGCTCAGGGCTGGATGGCAACACGTACAGGTTGTCGAATGACGAGGCGTGTACAAACTCGTCAGGTCGACGATTGAAGACACTGAAGGCGACCGTCTGCTCCAGCAGATCGGCAACGGTATCTTTCAGTTCAGCCGCCGGTTTGCCCAGCAGGTAGTGGGTGGAGTTGCCCTGCGGGTCCAGATCCACCACCAGGGTACGCTTTCCTCTTGCGGCGCTGATGGCCGCCAGGTTACAGGTGATACTGGACTTGCCAACGCCACCTTTCTGATTGAATACAACCCGTCTCATGTCGTCTCTCCAATGGCCTTTATCGTTATTAATCCCTTTACCGTTACCATCCCATCACAGCTTTAACAAACGGAATGGTTAAACGTCGCTGGGCCTGCAGCGAATTCTCATCCAATGTATCCAGCAGCCCCAGCAGATCACCCAGCTTTCTAGGGGCCCTGCGCATGATGAAGCCGGCAACATCCTCACTCATCACCAGCCCGCGCTGCTCTGCCCGGGCCATCAGGATTCGCTGCCGATCCTCATCCCGGTACACGCCCAACTGAATGAGCAAACCATGCGCCAGACGAGATCCCAGGTCTGCCAGTCCGAACGGCAGCGAAGCGGGCACCTCGGACAGACTGACCACCAGCAGACCATTACGATCCAGCACCCGGTTGTACAGGTGGAAAACCGCCTCCTCCCAGCCGGGATCACCCGCGGCATGCTCCAGATCGTCAAGACAGATCACATCATGACTGTCCAGGCCCGCCAGGGCGTCCGGGCCGAACGGCAGCAGCTCGACAATGCTGATGCAGACGGCGGTTTTTCCCATCTGCTCGGACTCATGGCAGATCGCCTGCAACAGATGACTTTTGCCGGTATCGGAATCGCCACAGATCACCACTACCGGAAGCCCCGACGGCTCCCGGCACACCAGCTCCAGCCGCTGTGCGGCCGAACGGTTACGGTCGCCGTGAAAGTTGTCGAAGCGGGCATCGTCCCGGAGCTTGACCCCCAATACCATTTGTGAGGCTTTCATGACCGCTTCGCCCTCCAGGCCCGCAAACTCCAGACTGCAACATAATGGCCCCCGCTCACCAGCACGCTGACGGCAACCAGCCAGATCCCGGTGTCGATGACCCAGGGCTGCATGGGCAAACCCGCCAGCAGGATGATAATGGCGAGCGCCACCAGTATCTGGACAAACGTGTTGATCTTGCCCGGAATACTGGGTTCCATATCGAAGCGGCCGATGCCGTAATGAAAAGCCAGGCCGCCGCAGACAATGACAAGATCCCGACCCAGCACCAGGGCAAACAGCCACAGCGGAAGTACACCGGTAATGGTGAGCATGAGGTAGGCCGAAATCAACAGCGCCTTGTCCGCGAGAGGGTCGGCCACAGCACCAAGCCGGGAGCGCCAGTTGAAATGACGGGCCAGAAACCCGTCAAAGGCATCGGTCAGTGCGGCAACGAAGAATATCACCAGAGCCAGCCGGTAGTTACCTTCCAGCAGTGCGCCGGCGAACGGCACGATCAGCACCATTCGCAGGAATGTCAGTGCATTCGGGATCCAGCGCCACTGCCTAGAACTCACCGGGCCGCCTCCATCAAGCCATCAGCTTCGGTCGCCGCCAGTGGCGCCGGGAGCGGGTTGCCAGCGGTAATAAAGTACCTGGTACAAAGACTCAAAAGCCTGTTCGGCATCCTGCTCATCGCCCGGAGCCAGGGGCTGATAGCTGAACCCAGCCGTCTCAGCACTATCCTGCGCATCCGTTCCGGCCGGTGCTTCGGTCTCGTTCCGGGAACCGGCCTCGCCTGTTTGCGCCGCACCATCCCCTTCCGAGCCAGTAGCCTGGCTGTTCTTGCTGGCCGTTATCGGCTCTGCAGGCTGCTCCGCCGGCACAAATCGTGCGTCCAGCGCGATATGCTCCTTCAACTGGTCAAGTTCTCCGGAGAATGCCACCTCCACGGTCAGCCGGTTGCCACGAACCCGTGACGCACCAACAGACACTACCGGAGTCATGTCCTGCAGTGCCCGGGTCACCTGGCCGTAATCTGCCAGCGTCGTTACACCCTCAAGCACCATATCAACTTTCGGAGCCTCACCCGCCTCGCCGGCTGTGACCGCATATCGGCTGGCGTATTGCTCTGTCCAGCGATCGATTAAAGCTTGCGCCAACTGTTCCGGCGTATCGGCATTGACCGACTGCTCACCTGCATCGAGCCCCATGCCTTCAACCACCCAGCCTGCGCGCCATTGGCCGCCGGAACGACTGATACGAACCAGAGCCAGGGCGTCGTGGGACAGATCGTCTGAAGCTTGCTGGATGCGGCCGACAAACTGGCCCCACAAATCCGACAGCAAGGCCCGGTCACCGGCATAGGTCTCCGGCGGGAAGGCGATGGGCAGACCGCGATCGGCCGCTGCTGATAAGAGATGTTGTGCCCAGAGCCCCTCATTACTTCCCGGCGCTGAATCCGCTGCACGGGTCAGTAATTGCCGGTCTCCCCGGTCTTCCACGGCAATCCAGGCCAGCGTCAGGGGGCGGTTGGCGCCCCATACCGGCGCCTGCACAGACGCCAGCGCGCGGTTGACCCCGACGGCTCCGAAACTCATCTGCAAACGTGACTGCCCCGCGGTACGGTTCACCTGATAAGACAGCAACATGGACTCGGCGTCTGCCAATACCTCGTCTATCCCTTCGAGTTCCAGCACCTCACGGGTTCCGGACACCCTCACCATTACCTGACGCAGCCCTTCAGCGTATCCGGCCTTCAACGTATCCGCCGAAGTGCCTGCAACCGGAACATCGGCCGCGTAGAGTCCCGACACGCTGACCGCCGATGCCGGGCCGGCCGAGAGTACCCAACAGACTGCCGCCAACAGAAACGCAGCAACTCGCCCGTTCCTGGCTGTTTTCACTGATTCGGTCATGAAACACCTTGCCATTCCCATGGTTGGCGCACAGGATACACCATCACCAGAGCCGAGAGTAGCAAGCACAGGTTGCAGTCAGGCAATCTGAAACCGGCAATATTGCCTGTGCTCCCAATTCCATTTGGAGCCCCCGTGCGCACCTGTTAAAATCCGCGCCTTGACTCACAGGCCTACGGTTATTTTCCATGAGCGAACAGAAGCCCTCCCTGACCTACCGCGATGCCGGCGTGGACATCGACGCAGGTAACGATCTTGTCAACCGAATCAAGAGTACTGCAGCGCGCACCCGTCGCCCGGAAGTACTCGGCGGCCTCGGCGGCTTTGGCGCCATGGTATCGATTCCGGCAGGCTACAAAGAGCCCGTACTGGTTTCTGGCACGGACGGCGTAGGCACCAAGCTTCGGCTTGCCATGCAACTGCAGAAGCATGACAGCATCGGCATCGACCTGGTGGCCATGTGCGTGAATGACCTGGTGGTCGGCGGCGCCGAGCCTCTGTTCTTTCTGGACTACTACGCAACCGGCAAACTGAATGTCGACGTTGCCGCTCAGGTAGTTGAAGGCATTGGCCAGGGTTGTGAGCAGGCCGGATGCGCTCTGGTTGGTGGCGAGACCGCCGAGATGCCGGGCATGTATGAAGGCGACGATTACGATCTGGCCGGCTTCTGTGTAGGCATTGTGGAGCGTGACAAGATCATTGACGGTAGCCGCGCGCAGCCGGGTGACGCCCTGCTGGCGCTGGGCTCCTCCGGCCCCCACTCCAACGGCTACTCGCTGATTCGCAAGATTATCGAAGTCAGTGGCGCAGACCTGAGCCAGTCAATGGGCGACACCACACTGGCCGACGCCCTGATGGCGCCCACACGCATCTATGTGAAGAATCTGCTTCAACTGATTCGCGAAGTCGATGTTCGGGCCCTTTCGCACATTACCGGCGGCGGCCTGCCCGAGAACATCCCCCGGGTACTGCCCAAGGGCACCATAGCCGCACTCGACACCCAGAGCTGGGAGCTGCCCCCGGTATTCCAGTGGCTTCAGAATGCCGGCGGCGTAGCCCAGGAGGAAATGTATCGCACCTTTAACTGCGGTATCGGCATGGTCATCTGTGTACCGGAAGACCAGAAGGCACTGGCCATGGACACCCTGAATGCCATGGGTGAAAAGGTATGGCAGATCGGCGTAATGGAAGCAGCCGAATCCAGCGATGCTGAGCCCGTTGTTCGCTACGCTCCGGGGCTTTTGACGGCATGAAGGCAGATCCGGCCCCCGTTCCGAAGATCCTGGTGCTCGCCTCTGGCAGCGGCACCAACCTGCAGGCTTTGATCGACGCCACCCGGGAACGCGACTTTCCGGGTGAGATCATTGCCGTTGGCTGCAACAAACCGGGCGCGTTTGCCCTGGAGCGCGCCGCCCAGGCCAATCTCACCACCTTTGTGGTCGACCATACAAAATATGGCTCCCGAGAAGAATTCGACGCCGCCCTGCTGGCCGAAATCCTTCGCCACAATCCGGATCTGGTGGTGCTGGCCGGCTTCATGCGGATTCTGACCAGCGACTTTGTCCGCGCATTCCGTGGCCGGATGCTTAACATTCACCCTTCCCTGTTGCCGGCCTACACCGGACTGAACACCCACCAAAGGGTCCTGGAAGCCGGTGACCGCACCCACGGTGTATCCATTCACTTTGTGACCGAGGAACTGGACGGCGGGCCGGTCATCGCCCAGGCGGAAGTTGCCGTGGCAGAGGATGACACTCCGGAGTCCCTGGCGGAAAAAGTTCAGCAACAGGAGCACGTGCTCTACCCCATCGTCGTGCGCTGGTTCTGCGAGGGTCGCATTCAGCTGGGCGCTGAGGGCGTTCTGTTTGACGGCGCGCCCATCGAGCGTCCCATGCGACTGCCGGCGAACTGAACAGATTGTCATCACAAGGCCTCGCCGAACCAACTACACTGTCGCTAGCGTAGACGGTCAAAGAGGCTTTTTGATGCACACAGACACCCCCCACAAACCACGTTTTCAGCTCTGGGCAGCCCTAATTGCCGGCATGATTGCGCTGCCGGCGTCCGCCGCCGATGTAGATTACGCCCCTCTGGTGCCCTATGAGGCCCGCTACACCGCCTCCATGTCCAAAGGCGTCAGCCTCAACGGCGAGGGTGTTCGGGAACTGACAGACCAGGGCAATAACGTCTGGCTGTACCGTACGGATGTCGACTCCTTCATCGCCGATATCAACGAATCACTGATTTTTCGCTGGGAAGATGGCCAGGTAATCCCCCTGCGCTACCGCTATCACCTCTCCGGCTTCCTGATCAAGGATCGCAAACAGTCCATTGATTTTGACTGGCAGGCAGGCACTGCCACCGGCAGCTATCGCGGCGAGAAGTTTGAAGTCGAGTTACGGGATAAGACCCTGGACCCACTGGGCTACCAGTTACAGCTCCATCAGGATCTCAAGGCGGGCAAACGCGATGTCACCTACCAGGTGCTGGACAAGGGGGATTACGACGACGACCGCTTTGCTGTCATCGACGAAGATAGCCTGAGCGACCATGGCCGCACCATGAATACCCTGAAGGCAGAAAAGGTCCGGGACGAAGACTCCAAACGCCAGACCCTGATGTGGTTTGATCCGGCCCGGGATTACCTGCTGGTTCGCCTGCTCCAGGTAGAGCCGGACGGCAGCGAGTACGAGCTGAAACTCAAAGACGCGACACTGGCCGACTAACCGGCCAGTCCCTGCTCGGCCCACACCGCTTTTACTTCTTCAGCAATGATTCTCAGGCCCTCAGCCACCCGGGCATCGTCCTGCGAATAGGTGACCCTGAGGCACTCATGGCGATGACGCCAGCCATCCTCGGGCAAGCCCGGGAAGAAATAATGCCCGGAGACCACCAGCACACCCCGAGCCTTGAGACGCTGATAAAGCTCCAGACTGGAGACTGGCAAATCCGGGAACCAGAGCCACAGGAACATGGCGCCTTCGGGCTTGTGGATGTACCAGCGGCAACTGTCTTCGCCCATGGCGTCCCGGAACACCGATACCGCCCGCTCCATTTTTGCTTTATAGAACGGGCAAACCACATCCCGGCTCAGGGACAGAATCTCTCCGGAGCGCACCAGCGGTTCTGCCAGCATCGCACCAAAGCTTCCGGTGGCCAGGTTCATGATGGCGTTGATACCCGACAATGCCTTGATAATGGACTCTTCGGCAATAACAATCCCGGTTCGCGCCGCCGGCAAGCCCAGCTTTGACAGGCTCAGACACAGGATAACCTGCTCGTTCCAGCTCGGCTGCGCGTCGACAAACAGCAGGCTCGGAAATGGCGTTCCATAGGCTCCGTCGACAATCAGCGGAATATCGTTTTGCCGGGCCAGTTCTTCCAGTCGGGCCAGTTCTTCATCGGTAATCACATTCCCGGTGGGATTGGTTGGCCGGGAGACACAGATAGCGCCGGTTTCTCCGGTCACCTCCACGGCGTCAAAATCCACCCGATATTTGAATTCATGGGCATCGGTAAACGAGATGTCCGGCTGTACCGCGTGGAACAGCCCCTGCTCAATGCCGGCATCGGCGTAGCCAATGTATTCAGGCGCCAGAGGCAGCAGGATATGCTTGTGATGGCCATCACCGTAGTCGCCGCCAAACATGTTGAAAAGCATGAAGAAGGCGGCCTGACTGCCGTTGGTCAGCGCAATGTTTTCGGGCTTCAGGCCCCAGCCGTATTCCTGATTCAGCAACTGGGCCAGGGAGGCAATAAACTGCTTTTCCCCCTGAGGGGGATCGTAAATACCCACCAGCCGACGTACGTCCGCCTCACTGGAGGCCATCTCCCCCAGAATGCTCTGAACTCTCTGCTGGATCTCCGGGATGTGGCCGGGGTTACCGCCGCCCATCATGATCATGTCTTCACCGGAGGCCATGGCATTCCCGAGATCGTCCATCAGGGAAGTAATGCCGGCATCAGCGGTGAATTTACGACCGAAAGCAGAGAGTTTCATGATTCATTCCGTTCAATAAAGTACTGAGGGAGGTTACAGGCAGTGTAGCTCGGTTGCCTTATGTCAGCCTTCCAGGGAGATACCCAGGTTACTGACACCGTCGTTGGCGGCACCGGCTCGCAATTCAGCCAGGAAGGCTTCTTTGGGTGTTCGCTGCTTTTTCAGCGCCATGACGGTGTCGCGCTGAAACAGTTTGTCGTCCTTGAGCAGTGGATGGTGCTCAAACACGCGCACCAGTTCGTTTTCATCCAGCCCCTCACCTTCGGACATTTCAACAAAATCCATCACGGTGCGGGTCGCCAGCTGAGAGGCTTCGGTGGCGCGATGCTTGTTCGGGTTCAGACGGTTCAGCAGCGCCTGCTCAAGCAGCTGGCAGAAATCGAAGGCCGGGTAGACACCGTAGGCATCGTACTCGTCGACATTGGGGCACAGGGCTTCGAGTTTGCTGAGCAGCTGCGGGATCGCGGCATCGGCCACGTCTTTCTGGAGCATGTCCCAGGCCAGATCGAGCAACTGGCGCATCTTGCCGCCGGTTTTCAGGCCAACGGCGTCGGCGAACAGGGCGTAGTTGGGAAATGAACGTTCGGCCAGGGCCAGCAGGAAGGCGCATTCGCGCCAGCCCTGCAGTTGTGAGACGGCTTTGAGAAACTGGTTGGCGTTCATGTCCTGGGCAGGGTCACGCCGGTCTGGCCAAGGTACTTGCCGCCGCGGTCTTTGTAGCTGGTTTCACAGATTTCGTCGGATTCGAAGAACAGCATCTGGGCAACGCCTTCGTTGGCGTAGATTTTCGCTGGCAGGTTGGTGGTGTTGGAGAATTCCAGGGTTACCTGACCTTCCCACTCCGGTTCCAGCGGGGTGACGTTCACGATGATGCCGCAGCGTGCATAGGTGCTTTTGCCCAGGCAGATAGTGAGTACGCTTCTGGGGATGCGGAAGTACTCAACGGTGCGTGCCAGAGCGAAGCTGTTCGGCGGGATGATGCAGACGTCGCCGGTGTAGTTGACGAAGCTGTTTTCGTCGAAGTTCTTCGGGTCTACGGTGGCGCTGTGGACGTTGGTGAAGATTTTGAATTCGTTGCTGCAACGTACGTCGTAGCCGTAGCTTGAGGTGCCGTAGGAGATGACGCGGCCTTTTTCGCTTTCCCGAACTTGTCCGGCTTCGAAGGGTTCGATCATGCCGTGCTGTTCGGACATCCGGCGGATCCACTTGTCGGATTTGATGCTCATGGGTGAATTCTCGTTTCCAGCTGGGAAAATTGGGGCGTAGTTTACCTTGTCGTGCGGTGACTGTCGAAGATATAGGACTGGTTGCCCAACACCGCGCACTGGGGGCTGCGCCATCAGGCCCTTCTGTCCAAAAACCGCTACGAGCACTTCCCTGTGCGCTTCTCTCCGGCCATCCATGGCCTCCGACATTTTTGGACAGAAGGGCCTGATGCCGCGAACAGACTATGGAGCTGGAGTCCCTCTGTACCCGGTCTTGGTTAATGCTCCGTCACGGAAACACTGGAAATCGTCCCACCAAGATTCCGCTCGCGGGTGGACAGCTCCGCCCCCACCCTTCTGGCGATGTCGCGGTAGCGTCTTGCCACTTCCGAATCCGGCTCGGCAACCACAGTCGGGGCGCCGCTGTCGGTCTGTTCGCGGATGGTCATGTGCAAGGGTAGCTGGCCCAGGAGGGTGGTTTCGTATTCTTCCGCGATGCGTTCGCCACCGCCGTGGCCGAAGAGGGGTTCTTCATGGCCGCAGTTGGAGCAGATGTGGACGCTCATGTTTTCGACTACGCCCAGCACCGGGATGTCGACTTTGCGGAACATTTCGATGCCTTTTTTGCCGTCCAGCAGGGCGATGTCCTGGGGAGTGGTGACGATGACGGCGCCGGTGACCGGGACTTTCTGGGCCAGGGTGAGCTGGATATCGCCAGTGCCGGGAGGCATGTCGATGATGAGGTAGTCGAGTTCATCCCACAGGGTTTGCTGGAGCAACTGCATCACCGCACCGCTGACCATCGGGCCGCGCCAGACCATGGGGGTTTTGTCGGTGGTGACGAAGGCCATGGAGTTGGCTTGCAGGCCGTGGGCCAGCATGGGGACGAAGTATTTGTTTTCGCGTACGTCCGGGCGTTTGCCTTCGGGTACGCCGAGCATCATGCCGATGCTGGGCCCGTAGATATCGGCGTCAAGGATGCCGACCCGGGCGCCTTCGGCGTGAAGGGCGAGAGCGAGGTTGACGGCGGTGGTGGATTTGCCCACGCCGCCTTTGCCGGAGGCGACTGCGATGATGTTTTTCACACCGGGGACGGCCGGCAGGTCTTTGTTAGTTTTGTAGCTGTGGATTTTCTGGGCTACGTGTACTTCGGCACTTTCAACGCCATCGACAAATTCCAGAGCGTTGGCGACGATCTGTTTCAGACCACCAGCGATGCCTTTTGAAGGGTATGGCAGTTCGACCATCAGGGTCACGTTGCCGCTGTCGTCTGCGCTCAGGTTTTTGACGGCTCCCAGTTCGTACAGGTCTTTGTTCAGGTAGGGGTCCCGGTATTCGCGAACGGCGGCTTCGAGGGCCTGTTGGGAAATCTGGGTCATCGGGGTCTCCGGAATAAGCTCATAAGCTTGAATGCAGGTGAAAAATGATGGCTCGGAAGGTATCATCTGTGCCCGTTTCTGACCATATGGGGTCTTTACCTGGAACAATCAATTGCGATTGGCGCCGGAACCCCGTTTTTGTCTTTCCAACCCGACTCAACATAAGGTTCGGACATCACCATGACGCAAGCGAGCAAGCAACAGCGCGATATTCTGGTTACCAGCGCCCTGCCCTACGCCAACGGGCCCATTCATCTGGGGCACCTGCTGGAATACATTCAGACCGATATCTGGGTGCGCTTCCAGAACATGCGCGGCCACAACTGCTACTACGTTTGCGCAGACGATGCTCACGGCACCGCCATTATGCTGCGGGCCGAGCGTGAGGGGATTACCCCGGAGCAGCTGATCGACCGGATTCGTCAGGAGCATCAGGAAGATTTCGCGGGCTTTCACATCCGTTTCGACAATTATTACTCCACGCACTCGGAGGAGAATCAGTACTTCTCGGAGTACATCTACCGCCAGCTCAAGGACAATGATCACATTGCCACGCGCAAGATCACGCAGTTCTTTGATCCGGAAAAAGAGATGTTTCTGGCGGATCGTTTCATCAAAGGCACTTGTCCCAAGTGCAAAACCGAAGACCAGTACGGTGATAACTGTGAGGCCTGCGGCGCCACCTACACACCCGCCGAGTTGATCAACCCCCGCTCTGCGGTGTCTGGCGCCACCCCTGTGGAAAAAGAATCCGAGCATTACTTCTTCAAACTGCCGGAGTTCCACGATTTTCTGAGCAAGTGGACGCGCAGCGGTGCTCTGCAACCCCAGGTGGCCAACAAGCTGGCCGAGTGGCTGGATGCGGGCCTGCAGGAGTGGGACATCAGTCGGGATGCGCCCTATTTCGGGTTTGAGATCCCGGATGCACCAGGTAAGTACTTCTACGTTTGGCTGGATGCACCTATCGGCTACCTGGCCAGCTTCAAGAACCTGTGCAACCGCGAGGGCATCGATTTCGAGCATTTCTGGAAGAAGGATTCCAGTGCCGAGGTGTACCATTTTATCGGTAAGGACATCATCAATTTCCATGCCCTGTTCTGGCCCTCGATGCTGCACGATGCGGGCTTCCGCACGCCAACCGCGGTTTGGGCCCACGGCTTCGTAACGGTGAACGGCAAGAAAATGTCCAAGTCCCGCGGCACCTTCATCATGGCCCGGACCTACCTGGACCATCTGAACCCGGAGTACCTGCGCTACTACTTCGCCGCGAAGCTGACCGGCGGTGTGGATGACATGGACCTGAACCTGGAAGACTTTGCTGCCCGGGTGAATTCAGATCTGGTGGGCAAGGTGGTGAACATTGCCAGCCGCAGCGCCGGTTTTATCACCAAGCGCTTTGACGGCAAGTTGGGCAAGGTCACCGAGCAGGACAAGCTGAAAGAGTTTATTGATGCCGGTGAACAGATTGCAGAGTTCTACGAAGCCCGTGAGTTCGGCCGCGCCATGCGTCGGATTATGGAGCTGGCAGACATTGCCAACCAGTACGTGAATGATGAGCAGCCCTGGGTGATTGCCAAACAGGACGGCCAGGATGACCAGCTGCAGGCTATCTGTACCAACGCCATCAACATGTTCCGCCTGCTGATGACCTATCTGGCACCGGTACTGCCGAAGACCGCTGATGCAGCCCAGTCGTTCCTGAATTCACGTCTGGACTGGAACAACCGTGCCGCCCTGCTCGAAAACCACGGCATCGACAAGTTCAAGCCGCTGATGAACCGGGTGGATATGGACCAGATCGAAAAAATGCTGGAGGCCTCCAAAGAGGAACTGCCGGCGGCCCAGGGCGACAGCAAGAAAGAGGCGGCAAAGGATCTCGAACCGATCGCCGAGGAAATCGAGTTCCCGGATTTTGCCAAGGTGGATCTGCGGGTCGTCAAGATTGTCAAAGCAGAACATGTGGAAGGCGCTGACAAGCTTCTTCGACTGACTCTTGACGTGGGGCATGGCGAACGCAACGTGTTTGCTGGTATTAAGTCCGTCTACAAACCGGAAGATCTGGAAGGTCGTATGACCGTGATGGTCGCCAACCTCAAACCCAGAAAGATGAAGTTCGGTATGTCCGAAGGCATGGTGCTGGCGGCCGGCCCCGGTGGTAAGGATATTTTCATTCTGTCTCCGGATTCCGGCGCTGTGCCGGGCATGCGGGTGATGTAAAGCAGAGACTGAGACGCTCCGATGACAGAGTATTTACTGATTCTGGTCAGCACCATTCTGGTGAACAACTTTGTGCTGGTGCAGTTCCTTGGGCTGTGCCCTTTCATGGGCGTTTCCGGGAAACTGGAAACCGCCATGGGCATGTCGCTGGCAACCACGTTCGTGCTGACCCTGTCGTCGGTGTGCAGTTATCTGGCCTACACCTACCTGCTGGCCCCGCTGGATCTCGCTTTCCTGAAAACCATCACCTTCATCCTTGTGATTGCGGTGGTGGTACAGTTCACCGAAATGGTGGTACGCAAGACCAGTCCGCTGCTGTATAGGGTTCTCGGGATTTTCCTGCCCCTGATCACCACCAACTGCGCGGTATTGGGTGTAGCCCTCCTGAACCTCAACAAAAACAACAACTTTGTGGAATCTGTGCTTTACGGCTTTGGCGCCGCCGTCGGCTTCTCCCTGGTGCTGGTGCTGTTTGCCGCCATGCGCGAGCGCATTGCCGTATCCGATGTGCCGGTGGCCTTCCGGGGCGCGGCTATCGGCATGATTACCGCAGGGCTCATGTCGCTGGCTTTCCTGGGCTTCACCGGCCTGGTCGCGGTCTGACGGAGCGGTTGTTATGTGGACGAGTTTCCTGATTGCCGTTGTGGTCCTGCTGGCGCTTGCCCTGGTCTTTGGCGGGCTACTGGGGTTTGCCTCTGAACGGTTCAAAGTTGAAGGCAATCCACTGGTAGACCAGATTGATTCGCTGCTGCCGCAAACACAGTGCGGCCAGTGTGGCTTCCCCGGCTGCCGGCCCTATGCCGAATCCATTGCCAACGGCGACGCCATCAACAAATGCCCGCCCGGTGGTGAAAGCACCATCAAGGCGCTGGCCGATCTGCTGGATGTAGAGCCACAACCGCTGGACGCAGAACACGGTGTCGAGCAGGCCAAACGGGTGGCTGTTATTCGCGAGGATGAATGCATCGGCTGCACCAAATGCATTCAGGCCTGCCCGGTAGACGCCATTCTGGGCGCCGCCAAGCACATGCACACCGTTATCGAGAGCGAGTGCACCGGCTGTGACTTGTGCGTGGAACCCTGCCCGGTGGACTGCATCGACATGATCACCATTGAGCCGGATATCCGTACCTGGACCTGGACACCTCCAGCGCCCCAAATCATCACCACCGATCGCCAGGGAGCCAGCGCCTGATGACTCAGCTGTGGGATTTCACCGGCGGCATTCATCCGCCCGAGAACAAGCATCAGTCCACGGCCCGCCCGATCCGCAAGGGCGCCATGCCCGATCGCCTGGTATTGCCATTGCAACAACACATTGGCGAACCGGCAGAGTTGGTGGTTGCGGTGGACGACCGGGTACTCAAGGGTCAGAAAATCGCAGACGTTACCAATGGCATGGGTGTGCCGGTGCATGCTCCCACTTCGGGGGTGATCGAAGCCATTGAACAGCGTCCGGTTCCCCACCCGTCCGGTATGGCGGACTGGTGCGTGGTACTGAAACCGGATGGCGAAGACCAGTGGTGCGCCCTGTCACCGATTGACGATTACAAACAACTTGAGCGGGAAGCGGTGCTGCAGCGAATTCGCGAGGCCGGCATTTCCGGCATGGGGGGCGCCGGTTTCCCTACCGATATCAAGCTGAGGCCACCAAGGGATCGCAAGGTCGATACCCTGATTCTCAACGGCGCGGAGTGCGAGCCCTACATCACCGCCGATGACATGACCATGCGCGAGCAGGCCGCCGAGGTGGTTGCCGGCCTGAAAGTGATGGCGTGGATTCTCCGGCCTTCCCGGTGCGTTGTCGGCATTGAAGACAACAAGCCCGAGGCCATTGCCGCCATGCGCAAGGCGGTGGCGGGCACTCAGATTGAAATTGCGGTGGTGCCCACCAAGTACCCGTCTGGTGGTGAAAAACAATTGATACAGATTCTGACCGGCCAGGAAGTCCCCAGTGGCGGTATTCCTGCCGATATCGGGGTGATGTGCCAGAACATCGGAACTGCAGTCGCCGTGGGCCGTGCTGTCTTTGAGGGCAAGCCGCTGATATCCCGTGTGGTAACCGTTACTGGCGAGGCGGTGCGGGAACCCGGCAATTTTGAAGTCCTGATCGGCACGCCGATCCATCACCTGCTCGAAACGACAGGGATGGCGCAGGAACGTCTTGACCGGCTGATTCTTGGCGGCCCCATGATGGGGTATACCCTGACCACCGATTCCGTGCCCGTGGTAAAAACCACCAACTGCGTGATCGCGGCAACCGCGGCAGAACTGCCGGCTCCGCCGCCAGAGCAGCCGTGCATCCGTTGTGGACAGTGCGCCGAGGCGTGCCCCATGGAACTGTTGCCGCAGCAATTGTTCTGGTATTCCAAGGCGGGTGAATTCGAGAAAGCAGAACACCTGAACCTGTTCGACTGCATCGAATGCGGAGCCTGTTCCTACGTCTGCCCCAGCTCCATTCCTTTGGTCCAGTACTATCGGTTTGCCAAAGGCGAGATTCGCACCCAGCGCGCGGAACAGCTGAAAGCGGATCGCGCTCGCGAGCGCTTCGAGGCACGTCAGGCCCGCCTGGAACGGGAGCAACAGGAAAAGGAATTACGGCGCAAGGAGCGGGCCAAGGCTGCTGCCGAAGCTCAGGCCAAAAAGCAGGCGGAAGCCGAAATGGCCGCCGCCGATGGCCAGGCAAGCGACGACCGGGCAGCCAAAGCCGCCCTGGTACAGCAGGCCCTGGAACGCAAGAAGGCCAAAACAGCCGCCGACACCAAAGAGCAACCGGTACCGAGCAGCACTGAAGTGGCCGATGACAAACCCGACATAGAGGCGCTGGAGAAGCAACTCACCCAGGCAGAAGCCAAGCTCAACACCATGCAGGGCATGCTCGATGAGGCCCGGTCTCAGCAGGCGGATAATGTTGAGAAACTGGAACGTGCTGTCGCCAAGAACCATGATCGGGTGCAACGGGCTCAGCAGGCGCTTGATCAGGCTCGCAAGCAAGTGGCGGAAGAACCCGCGTCGTCTCAATAATTCAATCAGGCTGGAACTTCATGGCTCTTGTTCAACAGTCCTCACCCCACGCTCGTCGCGCGCGGCCCACGTCACAGGTCATGCTCTGGGTCATTCTGGCCGCTCTGCCCGGCCTGCTGGCCCAGACTCTGTTCTTTGGCTGGGGCAACCTGATCAATGTCATCTGGTGCATTGCCCTGGCGCTGGGCTCTGAAGCCGCCTTCCTGAAGCTGCGCGGCAAACCCGTCGCCTTTTTCCTGCGTGACAACACCGCAGCGGTCACCGGCCTGCTGCTGGGGCTATCCCTGCCCCAGTTCACGCCCTGGTGGGTATCCGGTATTGCCGTGGTCTCAGCAATCGTAGTGGCCAAGCAGCTGTACGGTGGTCTGGGCTCCAATCCCTTTAACCCGGCCATGGTGGGCTATGCCCTGGCATTGATCTCGTTTCCGGTCGCCATGACCACCAACTGGGCCGAAGCGGCCACGCTCTGGGGCGGCGCACCCGGCTTAGGTGAAACCCTCGCGAAGATTTTCACTGGAAGCCAGACCGCCGTCGACGGCTGGACCATGGCAACACCGCTGGACGAATACAAACACAAGATTGCCAGTCACACGTCAGTGGAAGTACTCGGCCACCCCACCTTTGGCGACCTGATTGCCCGGGGCTGGGAGTGGGTCAATCTGGCCTTCCTGGCCGGCGGCGTCCTGCTGATCGCCCTTAGAATCATAACCTGGCATATTCCGGTTGCCTTCCTGGCCGGTATTGCCGCCATGAGCCTGGCCTTTGGCAGCAACGCCGACCAGTACGCGCCTTTGCAACTGCACCTGCTGGCCGGTGGTACCATGCTTGGCGCGTTCTTTATTGCCACCGACCCGGTTTCGGCAGCCACCAGCCATCAGGGCAAGCTGATATACGGTGCCGGCATCGGTATCCTGGTGTACCTCATTCGCAGTTGGGGTAACTATCCCGATGCAGTCGCGTTCAGCGTGCTACTGATGAACTTCGCGGTCCCGTTTATCGACCATTACACACCACCCCGCACTTACGGCCATCACAAGGCCCGCCGGGGTGTCCCGGGCCGGAGTGGAGGTTGACCATGAGTGCAGTAACCACCGCCATCCGTCGAAGCGCCATCGGCCTGGGCCTGTTTGCCATTATTACCGGCGGCACCATTGCCCTGACTCAGGGGCTGACCAAAGACCGGATTCAGGAGCAGGCTGCCCGCGCCGAGGCCAGGGCACTGTTCGAGATTATTCCGGAAAGCCAGCATGATAATGACCTGCTGAAAGATGTGGTCGCCCTGCCCGCCAGCGAGCGGCTACCCGTTGAAGGCCCCTTGCGGGCCTGGGTTGCCCGAAAAGACGGCCGACCTATCGGCATGATACTGCCCACCGTGGCGCCAGACGGCTACTCCGGGAATATCCGCCTGTTGGTTGGCCTGGATCTTCAAGGCCGGGTGTTGGGCGTTCGGGTCACCAGTCATAAGGAAACACCGGGGCTCGGCGATCGTATCGAGACCCGCAAGTCTGACTGGATCTATGGGTTTGACGGTAAGTCTCTCGGTAATCCTGCCCCCAACGCCTGGAACGTGAAGAAGAACGGTGGCATCTTCGACCAGTTCACCGGTGCCACCATCACTCCGAGAGCGGTGGTGAAAGCGGTACAGAAAACCCTGGTCTATTTTCGCCAGAACCGTGAGATCATCCGCGAACGGGTGAACGCGCCCCCGGAGCCCGGTAAACGCCGCCTGTCTCCGGAAGCCATTGCCGCCGATACTCAACCAGCGGAGCACTCCTGATCATGAGCACGAAAACGTCCAGCGAAATCATCAAGGATGGCCTCTGGCACAACAACCCTGCCCTGGTACAGGTTCTCGGGTTGTGTCCGCTGCTTGCCGTCACCAGCACGGTCGTCAACGCCATCGGCCTGGGCCTGGCCACACTATTGGTGTTGATGGGCTCAAACCTGTCGGTCTCTCTTATCCGGAACTTCGTCAGCGAATCCGTTCGACTGCCGGCGTTCGTCATGATCATTGCCTCGTTCGTAACCTGCGCCGAACTGCTGATGCAGGCGTTTACCTATGAGCTGTACCAGATTCTCGGCATCTTCATCCCGCTGATCGTTACCAATTGCGCCATTCTTGGCCGTGCCGATGCCTTTGCTTCCAAGAATCCACCGTTACCGGCCATTCTGGACGGCGCCATGATGGGGATCGGCTTCCTGGCGGTATTGATAACGCTGGGCGCCATGAGGGAACTGGTCGGCCAGGGCACGTTGTTCGCCGACATGCACCTGCTCCTCGGCCCCATGGCGGCGGACTGGGTCATCCGGCCGTTCGAACAGTACCCCGACATGCTGTTCATGGTGCTTCCACCAGGCGCCTTTGTGGGCCTCGGGTTGTTGATTGCCCTGAAGAATGGCATCGACAATCACGTCAAAGAACGCAGAAAAGCCGCCGAACCCGCTCCGGCCAGCACAGGTAGCAAACGTGTGCGCGTAACCGGCACTATTTCCTGAACCAGATCGGGCCAGCATGAACAAAGAAAAACGTACCGAGATTTTCTCCCGGTTGCGGGAGGCTAACCCCAATCCGACCACAGAGCTCAATTACAGCACGCCATTTGAGCTACTGATTGCGGTCATTCTCTCCGCTCAGGCCACAGACGTAGGCGTGAACAAGGCCACCGACAAGCTGTTCCCGGTAGCGAACACGCCCGAGGCCATTCTTGCCCTGGGCGTTGACGGCCTGAAGGAATACATCAAGACCATCGGCCTGTTTAACAGCAAGGCCGAGAATGTGATCAAGACCTGCCGCATTCTGATCGAGAAACACGGCAGTGAAGTCCCGGCCCGGCGGGAAGACCTGGAAGCCTTGCCCGGCGTCGGCCGTAAAACGGCTAATGTGGTGCTGAACACAGCGTTCCGGCAGCCAGCCATGGCCGTGGACACCCACATTTTCCGGGTCTCCAACCGTACCGGTATCGCGCCGGGCAAGAATGTACTGGAAGTCGAGAAACGCTTGGTCAGGCTGGTGCCGAAAGAGTTCCTGATGGACGCTCACCACTGGCTGATCCTGCACGGCCGGTATACCTGCACAGCCCGAAAGCCGAAATGTGGCGCCTGCATAATTGAGGATCTGTGCGAATTCAAGCAAAAGCGGGACTACCAGTAAACTGTCTTGAAAGCGAACTGACAGGAACAAAAAAGCCGGCGAATGCCGGCTTTTTCAGATCTGGGTTGCGATCAACGCTGGCCCAGCATTTTCTCTTTCAGGTCTTCCTGGGCGGGCTTGTCTGACAGCCAGATACCAAACAGCGCCTTCTTGAACTCCAGGCCACCAACGGTATCTTTCTGCTCGCCGTTCTTGAGTACGCGAACGCCTTCGCCGGGCAGGTAAACCAGATCAAACACATCACCTTCGGTGATCTCTTCCTGGAATACCGCCATGAACTGGTCCACATCCGACTGGATAGCAGACAGGTCACCATCGGTGGATGCCTTGAAGCCGTCCATGGTCGCCTCGGTCATGCGCTCGCTGGTGATCATCCCCGAGGTAATGTGCAGCGTGATGGCCTGGGGCTCATCAGCGTTGATAACCGCTTCGCCATCGCTCACCTGTTCAGGTACATAGAGACCACCCACATAAAGATCCATAAACCACTTGGAACGGGTGCCGGCGCCATTGAGCTTGAGTTCCTGCCCCATGGCAGAATAGGTATCGGGCACATCGACGTCCCCTACGGTCAGGGCGGAAGCCGGGGCTGACAGAACACCGGTTAGCAAAAGGGATGCAAATCCTGCAGTAAGAGCCTTCTTCATAGTCCTTTCCTTTCGATCGTTATTATTGAGTGTTTCATTCGACACCAGGGCGACTCCCTAGATCTGCCCGGTGGCCCATTCTAACAACGAACTTTGCGGGCTGATCGCCACCTGGTTCTCATTTGCCGCCACATTTAACAAAAAAGCCGACCATGTTTCCATGGCCGGCTTTTTCACTGATCTCGTCAATCCAGTCTATTTGAACAGCAGACTTCCGGACAATCCCTCTTTCTCAAGGATCTCCCGCAGGCGACGCAAGGCTTCCACCTGAATCTGCCGCACCCTTTCCCGGGTCAGGCCAATCTCCTGGCCAACCTCTTCCAGGGTACTGATGGGATAGCCCCTCAGCCCGAAACGGCGGGAAAGCACTTCCTGCTGTTTGTCGCTGAGCTGATCAATCCACTTCTCCAGGCATGAACACATGTTGTTGTCCTGCAGCAGATCCGCAGGATCCGACGCGCCCTCATCGGCCACGGTATCCATCAGGGACTTGTCACTGCCAGCCCCGATCGGAGTGTCCATGGAGGCAACGCGCTCGTTGAGGCCGAGCATGCGTTTTACGTCGTCAACCGGCTTGTCGACCATGCGGGCAATTTCTTCCGCGGTCGGTTCATGGTCCAGTTTCTGGGTCAGCTCACGGGCGGCCCGCAGGTACAGGTTCAATTCCTTGACCACATGAATCGGCAGACGGATGGTGCGGGTCTGGTTCATGATGGCTCGTTCGATGGTCTGGCGAATCCACCAGGTAGCGTAGGTGGAGAAACGGAATCCACGCTCGGGATCGAACTTCTCAACCGCCCGAATCAGCCCCAGGTTGCCTTCCTCGATCAGATCAAGCAGTGTCAGCCCACGGTTGACGTAGCGGCGCGCAATCTTGACCACCAACCGGAGATTACTCTCGATCATGCGCTTACGGCCGCTCTCTTCGCCTTTACGGGCAAGCCGCGCGAAGTACACCTCTTCTTCCGGAGTAAGCAGGGGAGAAAAACCAATTTCGTTGAGGTACAGCTGAGTGGCATCCAGCTGCTTCTGGTTGGAGTAGTACTTTCCCTGTGCGGGAAATCCGTCTTCGACTTCTGCAGTTTCGTCTTCAGCAGAAGCTTTTTCAGGCTTGTCTTCGGCTAACAGTTGATCGTCGGCGTCTTCCAGATCTGCTACGCGATCAATGATGATATCTTCCTGTTCTACTGACATTGTTTACCCCGCCTCTCAATAATCCTGTTGTCACCCGCTACTTCTTTTTATTCCGGGAGTGTTTCAGTTTTGGTTTTCTTCAGGACATTTACTTGTTGGCTGGCAATTACCGTTGCCGTTTTTGTTCTTCTGTTTCGCGGTTTCAGTCAGGCTGTTGGGTAATACCCTCCGGGCCTCGGGCCCGTGCGCGTTTTTCAGCGCCTTGGCAAATACCTGGATGGATCTACCGGGTTGCCATTCTTGCGTATCTCGAAATGCAACTTCGGTTTGTCGGTTCCGGTATTGCCCAGTTCGGCGATTACCTGTCCAGCTTTCACACCCTCCCCTTCCTTTACGAGAATTTTCCGATTGTGTGCGTAGGCGCTCAAATAATGTTCGTTATGGTTCACGATAATCAGATTGCCATAACCTAGCAACCCGTTTCCTGCGTATACCACGCTTCCATCAGCCGCCGCCTTGACAGCATCACCGGGATTGCCGGCGATATCAATGCCTTTATTGACTTTGCCAGACGAAGAAAAGTTTGCAATTACAGTGCCAGAATGCGGCCAGTGCCACCGCACATTGGCCACCACCTGACTAACGGATGACCTGGCCGTCGGAGCGGAGGTCGCGGGTTTGGCAGCCGGTTTCGACACCGTCGCGCGGGCACCTGAACGGGAAGGGGGTGGTGATGCCGCGGGCCTGGAGGGCGCGGTCGTCCGCGCGGTCCGGGGGATCGTGCCCTTGCGATCGAGTCGAAGCACCTGCCCCGGACGAATATTCCAGGGCGGCCCGATGCCATTGGCATTACCCAGCTCCCGATAGTCCCGGCCGTACTGCCAGGCGATCCGATACAGGGTTTCGCCCTTTTTGACCACATGGGAGCCCCAGTAAACCGGGGGGTTATACAGATCGTCCTGATAGATTGCACTGGTATTGCAGCCAGAGAGCACAAGCACGGCGACGACCAGAAGCGCCGTCATGAGGGCCCGGAACAATGGAGGGCTCCGGCGCTCAGAAGCCGGGACTTCAGACCACCAAACGGGGAAATGCTCAAATTGAATGCGCCCGTTAAAAAGAGTCACGTATTAAAAGCTGCCCGGTTATGAAAAATCCGTCTTAAGAATAGCCCTGATTTTATCCAGTTTCTTATCATTCAGGACTAACTTACTAATATATTGCACGATTATCGGGCAATTCCAAGTTACCCTGTGCACAGGATTGTTACCCTCGGGAACAGTCTTTTTGTGCGCCAGGTAACGCTTTCTCTTGCTCAGGCAGAACCACTCTCCGCAGGCGTTGCCTTTTTGCCGACCAATTCAATCACTAATACCAACGCCAGCCCGAGCGCCGCCATTAACACCGCCAGCAGAATCTGGGGATCCTGCCCGTAAAGCGTTGTCCAGGTTTCCGGTGTCACCGGGGTCTGGCTCAACGGTACCTGATGCCCGGCACTGTTGGTACGCCAGCTGAGGGTTTCCTGCCAGGGCCAAACCTTACTCAAGGCGCCCACCATAAAGCCGGTGAGCAGCGCTAACACAGTGTCGTGAAAATGCCGAAAGGCCAGCGTAATCAGGCGCGCAACCGACAACAACCCAATCAGGCAACCCAGCACAAACAGCCCCAGATGGATCAGTTCAAGATTTTTGATCGCGGCAAGAACGGGGGCGTACATGCCGATAATCAACAGCAGGAAGCTGCCAGAGATTCCGGGCAGAATCATGGCGCAGATGGCCAGCGCGCCAGCTCCAAGGAAGGCAATACCCGTGGGCGCAAGTTCACTGGCCGGCAAGGTCGTCACCCACCAGGCAAAGACAGCCCCCGCCACAAACGGCACGAGCAAACCGGCCCGAGGGCGCTGGATCTGCTGACCAACATGCCAGACCGAGGCCACGATCAAACCGAAAAAGAAGCTCCATATCAGAACCGGCTGGGTTTCGAGCAACCAGGTAATAACAGAGGCCAGACTGGCAACACTCGAGACAATCCCCGCCAGCAGGCACACCAGAAATGTTCCGTCGATGGCTCGCCAGAAGCCGGCCACATTACCCCGCACCAGTTGGCGCACAAAGGCTACGGGCGCGGCACTGATGGCCTCCAGCAAGCGGAAGTAGATACCGGTGATGAAGGCAATGGTGCCACCGGAAACACCTGGCACAATATCCGCGGCACCCATCGCCATGCCCCTCAGAAATATCGCAGGCAGGCGGTGATGATACTCAGTCTGGTTTTGGTCTGTTTCCGACACCGACGGTTCTGACATTAACGGATAACTCCCCCCAACAAAGGCACAAAATGCACCGGTTCAAGGTTGTGGCGCTCAAAGCGATTGCCTTTGCGGATAATCTCAACCAACACCTGATTCTCTTCCCCCACCGGGGCTATCAGCACGCCACCATCGGCCAGCTGATCCAGCAGTTCTCTGGGAACTTCCACCGGGGCTGCCGTTACGATGATGCCATCGAAGGGCCCTCGTTCTGGCCAGCCCATACCACCATCCGCATGTTTAAGCAGGACATTGCGCACGTTTAACTGGCGCAGCCGGTCCCGGGCACGATCCTGGAGCGGGCGGATACGCTCAACACTGTAGATCTCGGGGAACAGTTGCGAAAGCACGGCCGTCTGGTAGCCGGAGCCGGTCCCCAGTTCCAGCACCCGTTGCGGCGCATGGGCCAGCAACAGCTCAGTCATCCGGGCGACGATGTAGGGTTGGGAAAGAGTCTGGCCATGCCCGATGGGCAGCGAGGTATCCTCGTAGGCCCGGTGTGACAACGCTTCATCCAGAAAGATATGCCGGGGCACCTGGCCAATCACCTCAAGCACCCGGTCAGACTCTATTCCCCCCTCACGCAGACGCTGCACCAGACGCATGCGCGTGCGCCGTGAGGTCATGCCGATGCCTTCGAGCTGGGCCGTCATGACTGACCTCCGGTAGTCATATCCAGACCGTCAACCCATTCCCTGAGGCCGGACAAGGCTTCGTGCCGGGTCATATCGATGTGCACCGGGGTGATGGACACATAGCCCTCACGCACCGCATGAAAATCCGTACCCGGGCCTGCATCTCCGCCCTGCCCCGCTGCCCCTATCCAGTATCTCTGCTTGCCTCTCGGGCAGGTCATCGGCACCGCACCCTCGGCCCGTTCACGGTGTCCCAGACGGGTCACGCGGAACCCGCTAAGCTGTTCCCAGGGCAGATCCGGCACATTTACATTGAGAATGGAACGGGGGCCCAGTTTCAGGGCCTGCTTGTACTCCAGCAACAGCCGCACTACCCGGGCAGCCGTGTCGTAATGGAAGTGGCCATTGTTGACCAGCGATACAGCAATGGCAGGCAGCCCCAGATGGCGCCCTTCTGTAGCAGCAGCCACTGTGCCCGAGTAGATGATGTCATCACCAAGATTGGCGTGGGTATTGATGCCCGACACCACCCGATCAAACGCCGTGTCGAACAAACCGTTAACGGCCAGGTGTACGCAATCTGTCGGCGTTCCGTCGACAGACCGGAAACCATTGGGGTGCTGCTCTACTGTAAGAGGTCGGTTCAGTGTCAGGGCATTACTGGCACCACTGTGATCCCGGTCCGGGGCAACAACTTCCAGCTCCCCCAGGCCCTTCAGACCCTCATACAGCGCCACCAGACCCGGCGAATGAACGCCATCGTCGTTGGACAACAGAATTCGCACAATTATCTCCGCTAGCCATACTACTTGTTATCACGGCTGAGGCTCAGGTCCTCAAGCTCGAAAAGGTCACCCAATACCGTTGTGGCATATTGCCCGGGCAACAACACAAACTGAATCCGCAGGGTGGTGGTATCCAGCCACTGCCATTTGAACTCTCCCGGGCGGGCTACCAGGGGGCGACGCTCCGGTTTCATGCGGGTGGACTGGAACAACCTGGTCAACTCCGGGCAGGCATCCACCACGCCACGCTCAAGGGATTCCTGCTCGCCCGAGGCCAGCGTACCGCCATCGCCCCACAGTGGTCCGGTTGGCCCGGCACCTGAGGGTTCCGGCTCTCCCGGCAACACCTCAGTCCAGGTTCGATTGCTGACCCGCTCCGCAAGTACCTGATTGAACAGCCAGGAACGTGCCGCCGAAAAGTACAATACGTTTTTCGACGCGCTTCTGCCAGCGCGTCCGCGCTTGCGATTGAGCCGTGAGGGATCAATCTGTACAGCACGGTCGAGATTCGCTCCCTGAAAACCGAACCGCTGGGGGCCAAAATAATTGGGGGCGCCCTGACTCGCCAACCGCGCAAGCCCGGCTTCCACAAGCTCGCGCTGGCCCGTCACATTGCGCAGCACAATCTCAAAACCATTGGCCTGATGATCGCCGCGCCTCAGTTTGCGGGAATGGCGAACCGCGGCCCGAACCGGCCAACGCTGGCCAACCTCTGCCATCAACGCCTGATCGTCCGCTTCCTGGCCAGGCCGATAAAGACTGAACCACTGAACCGTCACCGCATGCCGATCTTTCAGGCCACAGAAACCAACATCGAAAGAACGACAGCCCGCCAGTGCCGCCAGCTCCCGGGCGACGTACTCGGTATTGTCACCGGTTTTCTCCAGCCGCAGGCAAAGGTGCTCACCGTCGCCGGATACCTCAACCGGACCTGGCGCCGCGGCATCGTCCTCCCGCTCCGGCCAGAGCAACTCCGTAACCCGGAAATCCTCTGGCGACGTTTTCAGTTCAGCACGACCAACCCGGGCTCCGCCAGACACCGGCCAGTCCAACAGCCACTGAGAATCCTCACTCACTGGGAAACCGCCTCAAGCAGACACACCGCCTGACAGGCAATACCTTCCCCTCGCCCGGTAAAACCCAGCTTTTCTGTGGTGGTGGCTTTCACGCTCACCCGATTAGCAGGCACCCCCAGATCCTCGGCAATATTCATCCGCATCGCCTCTATATGGGGCGCCATTTTCGGCGCCTGGGCAATGATTGTGGAATCAATATTGGTAACCGCGTAGCCCTCATCCAGCACCCGCTGCATCACCCGCCGCAACAAATCCCGGCTGTCTGCGCCGGCCCACTCCTCGCTGGAATCCGGAAAGAAATGGCCAATATCACCCAGCGCCACCGCGCCCAACAGCGCATCCGCAAGCGCATGCAACAGAACATCCCCGTCCGAGTGCGCCATGAGACCGTGGCTATGGGGAATTGTCACACCCCCAAGAATGACAGAATCGCCCTCACAGAAGGCATGGACATCAAAGCCCTGACCAATGCGCATGATCATCTCCGAAAACAGAACAGAATGCAGGGAATCACTGACGTCCGAGGATAAACTCCGCCAGCGCCAGATCCGAGGGGACCGTAATCTTCAGATTATCCGGGCGCCCTTCCACCAGAACCGGCATGTTACCGGAAAACTCCATGGCAGAGGACTCATCCGTAATCGCCTGGCCACGTTCCAGACACAATGACAACGCCTGTTTTAACGCTCCGAACCGGAACATCTGCGGCGTCAACGCCCGCCACAACCTGCTCCGGTCAATGGTCTCACTCACCACCGGCAATGATCCGGCCTCGGCAAGCTTCAACGTATCCGCCACCGGCGCCGCCAGCAAACCACCCACCGGATGCTCAGACAACGTCTCAATCAGACGGGACAGATCTTCAGAATGAACACAGGGCCGCGCCGCATCATGTACCAGCACCCAGTCGTCATCCGCCGCCTGCCCCTCCAGAGCCACCAGCGCCGACAACACCGAATCCGCCCGTTCTTTGCCCCCAGTACAGGTCTGCACCCGATCATCCCTCGCCGACTCACTCTCCGGCCACCAGTGGTCCTTCGGATTCAGCGGCACCATACAACCTTTAAACGGGGCGTTGTCCAACAAACGGGACAGGGTGATATCAAGAATAAAACGGTTATTGATCCTGAGGTATTGCTTGGGGCATTCGGCTTTCATGCGCTGGCCGATACCGGCGGCGGGGACGATAAGCCAGAGATCTGGGGTACTCATAGACGGCTCTGCACAAGGTACGGAGAGTATCATGGGCCTTCTTTCCGGGAATTTCGGAGGCCATGGATGGCCGGAGAGAAGCGCACAGGGAAGTGCTTGTAGCGGTTCCCGGAAAGAAGGCCCATGATGCTCTATGCACCGAAGTTAATTCTCGACGACCAGAAAGAACGTCTCATCCTCACGAATCAGGCCAAGATTCATCCGGGCCCGCTCCTCAACGGCGCCCTGCTCATTGCGAAGATTCCGCACCTCCGCATAAAGCCGGTCATTCCGGGCCGCCAACTCGGCATTCTCTTCCCGCTGCTCGGCAATCGACTGCTCCAGGGCCCACACCTGCGCAAAACTGCCCTCCCCGATCCACAGGCGAACCTGCAGCAGGAGTATCAGCACTACCAGAATGGCCCAAAGCGATTTCATGCCGAATCCGTACAGAAAATGAACAACAAAATAAACGAGTCGAAGGTCAAGTATAGACCTTATAGTAGATTAGCAACAATTTTCTGTAAGTCACTGTACAAAAAGGCCATCGTGTCTGAATTTTCATTCAGAACGCGATGGCCTTAACATTTTGTTACCTGCCGGAACAGCTCGGCAGGTCAGAAAATATCGCTAATCCTCAACCCTGACCTTTAATCTCACTCAGGCCACGGTACGGTGCCTTGCCTTCCAGCGCCTCTTCAATACGCAGCAGCTGGTTGTACTTGGCAACCCGGTCGGAACGACACAGAGAACCAGTCTTGATCTGGCCAGCACAGGTAGCCACGGCCAGATCCGCAATGGTGGTATCTTCGGTTTCACCGGAGCGGTGAGAAATGACCGCTGTGTAGCCAGCATCCTGAGCCATCTTGATGGCATCCAGAGTCTCGGTCAGGCTACCGATCTGATTGAACTTGATCAGAATGGAATTACCAATGCCCTTCTCAATACCCTGCTTCAGAATCTTGGTATTGGTGACAAAAAGGTCATCCCCGACCAGCTGAACCTTGCTGCCCAGTTTGTCGGTCAGCACTTTCCAGCCGTCCCAGTCGCTCTCGTCCATACCATCTTCGATGGACACAATCGGGTAACGATCGCACAGGCCGGACAGGTATTCGGCAAAGCCTTCGGAGTCGAAGCTCTTACCTTCGCCAGACAGCTGGTACTGACCGTCTTTGTAGAATTCGGAAGAGGCACAATCCAGCGCCAGAGTGACGTCTTTGCCCAGTTCATAACCGGCTTTCTCGACGGCTTCCTTGATCGCCGCCAGGGCCGCTTCGTTGGACGGCAGGTTGGGGGCAAAGCCACCTTCATCGCCTACGGCGGTGTTCAGGCCCTGGGCCTTCAGTACTTTCTTCAGGCTGTGGAAGATTTCGGCACCCACGCGCAGGGCTTCACCGAAGCTGTTCACGGAGACCGGCTGGACCATGAACTCCTGGATGTCGACGTTGTTGTCGGCGTGCTCACCACCGTTGAGGATGTTCATCATCGGCACCGGCATGGAGAATTTTCCGGAGGTGCCGTTTACATCGGCGATGTGCTCATACAGAGGCTTGCCCAGGGAGACAGCTGCGGCTTTGGCAGCAGCCAGGGATACGGCCAGGATGGCGTTGGCGCCCAGGTTGGCTTTGTTTTCGGTGCCGTCCAGGTCGATCATGATCTGGTCCAGACTGCGCTGGTCTGCGGCATCTTTACCCAGCAGGGCGTCACGAATCTGACCGTTGATGGCTTCAACGGCTTTGCGAACACCTTTACCGAGGTAACGGGAGGCGTCACCATCGCGCAGTTCCAGAGCTTCGCGGGAACCGGTAGAGGCGCCGGACGGCGCGCAAGCGCGGCCCAGTGTGCCGTCTTCCAGGATGACGTCTGCTTCCACGGTGGGGTTACCACGTGAATCCAGAACCTCACGGGCTTTGATGTTGGCAATCTTGGTCATTCGAAAATTTCTCCAGATTTTCAGTATCTAAACACTAAGTTGTCTATCAAGCTGGTGCCAGAGCGATCAACTGGAACGACTTTGCGAAAACCGCTACAAGCACATCCATGTGCGCTTATTTCGGGCCATCCATGGCCCTCAAAATTTTCGCAAAGTCGTTCCAGTCGCTCGCTCCCAAACTATTCAGTATGCAGTCGCTTAAACACCAACACCGCCAATCAGGCGGTGTCGATAGGTTTAAAACTTTTTACCAGATCGTCGACAGCTTTCACTCGCTCAAGGAACGGTTCCAGCTGGCTCAGGCGCAATGCGCAGGGGCCATCGCATTTGGCGTTATCCGGGTCTGGGTGAGCCTCAAGGAACAGGCCAGCCAGGCCCTGAGACATTCCCGCCAGGGCCAGGTCGGTGACCTGAGCGCGACGCCCGCCGGCGGAGTCTGCCCGCCCCCCCGGCATCTGCAGAGCGTGGGTGACGTCGAAGAACACCGGCACATTCATCTGTTTCATGATGCCAAATCCGAGCATGTCCACCACCAGATTGTTGTAGCCGAAGCTGGTGCCGCGCTCGCAGAGGATGATCTGGTCGTTGCCGGCTTCTTCGCACTTGGTGATGATATGCTTCATTTCCTGGGGTGCCAGGAACTGGGCTTTCTTGATGTTGATGACCGCACCGGTTTTGGCCATGGCCACCACCAGGTCAGTCTGGCGACTCAGGAAAGCAGGCAACTGTATGATGTCGCAGACTTCCGCCGCCGGGGCAGCCTGGCCGGGCTCGTGCACGTCCGAGATGATCGGTACGCCATACTTGCTCTTGATATCAGCCAGGATCTGCAACCCCTTGTCGAGGCCGGGGCCGCGGAAGGAGTTGACGGATGAGCGGTTGGCTTTGTCGAAGGACGCCTTGAATACGTACGGGATGCCCAGACGAGTGCAGACATCCACATACTTTTCCGCCACTTCAAACGCCAGTTCCCTGGACTCAAGCACGTTCATGCCGCCGAACAGCACAAACGGCTTATCGTTGGCGATCTCAATGCCCGAGACGTTCAGGTTGCTGCGCGCCATAATCAGGATCCTTTCTTGTTCGCCAGCGCGGCTTCAACAAAGCCCTTGAACAGCGGATGGCCGTCGCGAGGTGTTGAGGTAAATTCCGGGTGGAACTGGCAGGCAACAAACCAGGGATGATCGGGCGCTTCCACCACCTCAACCAGCTTGCCATCGGCAGAGCGGCCGGAAATTTGCAGGCCTGCTTCTTCCAGCCTGGGCAGGAAATGGTTGTTGACTTCGTAACGGTGACGATGGCGCTCACGAATGGTCTTCTTGCCGTAACAGCCAACGATGGTGGAGCCTTCGGTCAGTACACAATCCTGGGCACCCAGACGCATGGTGCCGCCGAGGTCGGATTCTTCGGTGCGCTCTTCTTTTTCACCGGTGGCATCAAGCCATTCGGTGATCAGGCCGACAACCGGCTCCGGTGTGTGTTCACGGAATTCCGTGCTGTGGGCGTCTTTCAGGCCGGCCACGTTGCGGGCGTATTCGATAACCGCCACCTGCATACCCAGGCAGATGCCCAGATACGGCACCTTGTTTTCACGGGCGTACTGTACGGTGCGGATCTTGCCTTCCACGCCACGCTCACCAAAGCCACCGGGCACCAGAATAGCATCCGCGGATTCCAGCACGGAGGTGCCGTCGCGTTCGATGTCTTCGGAATCGATGTAGTTGATGTTGACCTTGGTGCGGGTCTTGATGCCGGCGTGCAGCAGGGATTCGATCAGGGACTTGTAGGCGTCCAGCAGCTCCATGTATTTGCCGACCATGGCGATGGTGACTTCGTCCTGCGGATTCATCAGTGAATCCACAACCGCGTCCCATTCGCTCAGGTCTGCTTCACGGGCATCCAGGCCGAAGCGTTCGATAACCAACTGGTCCAGACCGTATTCGTGCAGCATGCGCGGAATGGCGTAGATGGACCTGGCATCCTGCATCGGGATGACCGCACGCTCTTCCACGTTGGTGAACAGGGCAATCTTGCGACGGGAGCTGGCGTCCACTTCGTGCTCAGACCGGCACAGCAGGATATCCGGCTGCAGGCCGATGGAGCGCATTTCTTTCACGGAATGCTGGGTCGGCTTGGTTTTGATCTCGCCGGCGGTAGCAATGTAAGGAACCAGCGTCAGGTGCATGAACAGTGCACGCTGGGAGCCTACTTCCACCTTCAGCTGACGGCAGGCTTCCAGGAACGGCAGGGATTCGATGTCACCTACCGTGCCACCGACTTCAATCAGTGCCACGTCGGCACCCGCTGCGCCTTCCACCACACGGCGTTTGATTTCGTCGGTGATGTGCGGAATGACCTGAACGGTACCACCCAGATAATCGCCCCGACGCTCCTTGCGAATAACCTCTTCGTACACCCGGCCGGTGGTGAAGTTATTGCGTTTGGTCATTGGAGTGCGAATGAAACGCTCGTAGTGGCCAAGGTCGAGGTCGGTTTCCGCGCCATCTTCGGTGACGAAAACCTCACCGTGCTGGAACGGGCTCATGGTGCCGGGGTCCACGTTGATGTACGGGTCCAGCTTGAGAATGGTGACCTTCAGGCCGCGTGCCTCAAGGATGGCTGCCAGTGAGGCAGACGCAATACCTTTCCCCAATGAGGACACGACACCGCCGGTGACGAAAATATAACGCGTCATGCAGATTCCGTGATTATCTGGTTCGGTGAAGGAGGGAGATTATTCATCTCAAGATGGGACGCCAGACTACCAGAAAGCCCCTCTCTACTCAATCACAATCCCGCTCCACAATCAGCCGCCAGCCGGCGGCATGGGCGCCTCCGGAGTATTGTTCAGAACACCACAAATCGCCAATGGCAATCCATGCCTCTCCAGCCGCCGAGACCTCGTAAACCAGCGGCAGAGCCGCTCTCTCCCAAGGTGGCACGCCCTGCTCCTGCATCCAGGTTTTCAGCGATCGGGAGGGTAAATTGCTGCCGAACCGGATTCGCTCGCCGCCCTGCCTCGTAGATACCCTTATTTCCGGACAGGAGGCTTCCGTTGTAGCGCTCTGCGATGCAGGCTCAAGCCGAAGGGTCCACCACCCCCACTCCATGACCTGGCCCGGCAACAAGGGCCTGGGACCCGCAGGGATTGCGACCTGGGGCACCAGGTAAAGATGATCCCGATAACGGCGGATACAGAATCCGTCTCCACGAATTTCCGGAGTTCGATCCGAACCTGCGTGAATCAACTGGTCGAGTGCTGAGCACCAATCTGACAGCGCCGGAACCGGCAATCCCCGGCCATGAATCCACCAGCGCACCAGGTTCCGGCGCTCGATCTGCCCAAGTGCCGAGAACGGGGCCAGGCGGATTCGACCTTTATCGTCGCCGCAACTCTGCCATTGCAACTCCGCCAGCCTCTGACTCAGGGTTTCACTCTCGGCGCAGGCCCGGGCACTGTGAGCAAGGCGCCTCAACAAACCCGGCCAACGCTGTTTAAGGCCCGGCATTACCGAGTGCCGCAGATAATTGCGGTCGTGTACTTCACTCTGGTTGCTGGGATCTTCTACCCAGCTTACCCCCTGCTCACGCGCCACCTGCTCCAATCGACTGCGGGATACGTCAAGCCAGGGACGGTAGAGATGCCCCAGCCCAAGCGACCGGGCAGCAGGCATTCCGGCCAGACCGTTTACGCCAGTACCACGCAGCAGCCGGAACAGAACCGTTTCTGCCTGGTCGTCTGCATGGTGCGCCATCAGGAGAAGGTCGTTGTCTCCCAGAACCTCCCTGAAGACCTCGTAGCGCGCCGCTCTTGCTGACTCTTCGAGGCTCCCCGCGCCCGTAGCTACATTCACTCGACGCACCTGGAGTTCGACGCCCAGTCCAGCACAGAGATCGATACAGGCGCGCTCCGTCTGATCGTGATTGGACTGTAACTGATGATTGATATGCAACGCTCTGACGCGCGGATGGGCGGCCGCAACGACACGCAAAAGCAGGGATGAGTCCAGGCCGCCGCTCAAGGCGACCCAGAGTTCATCACAGGCGGGAAGTTTCTGAACCGGCCCGATCAGGTCTTCGGGCCAGGTATCCCGGCGAGCGGTGTTACCGCCCGCCGTCATAGCGGGTAAGACGCTCGTACCGGCGGGAAACCAGTTCATCCAGCGGCAATCGGCTCAGCTCAGCCACGCCCTGAGCCAGCGACGTTTTCAGGGTTTCCGCCATTTTTTCCGGATTACGGTGAGCGCCGCCCAGCGGCTCATCGATCACGTGATCCGCCACACCCAGCTCTTTCAGACGATCGGCGGTAACGCCCATGGCCTCAGCCGCCTGAGCAGCGTACTCGGCGCTCTTCCAGAGGATGGAGGCGCAGCCTTCCGGAGAAATAACGGCGTAGGTGGAGTACTGCAACATGTTGAGCTGGTCGCAGACACCGATCGCCAGTGCGCCACCGGAACCACCCTCGCCGATCACGGTAGAGATAATCGGAGTTTTCAGTCTCGACATCACCGCGAGGTTGAATGCGATGGCTTCACTCTGTCCGCGCTCTTCGGCACCGATACCGGGATAAGCGCCCGGGGTATCGATAAAGGTCAGAATCGGCATTTTGAAACGTTCAGCCATTTCCATCAGGCGCAGAGCCTTGCGATAACCTTCCGGACGAGGCATCCCGAAGTTGCGCTTGACCTTGTCCCGCACTTCACGACCCTTCTGGTGGCCGATAATCATGACCGGCGTGTTATCGAGGCGAGCGGTGCCGCCAATGATCGACAGATCATCGGCGTAGCGTCGGTCACCATGCAGTTCGTCAAAATCCTCGAAGATCAGGTCAATATAATCCTGGGTATAGGGCCGGCGCGGGTGCCGGGCCAGACGGGCAATGTCCCAGGACTTAAGGTCGGAGAAGATCGACTCGGTCAGACTGATGCTCTTCTTTTTCAGGCGGCTGATTTCGTCGGTGATATTGATATCGGTGTCGTTACCCACCATGCGAAGCTCTTCAATCTTGGCTTCCAGGTCGGCGATCGGCTGTTCGAAATCCAGGTAGTTAGGGTTCATGATGTTCCATCATTTTATTGCCAGGCGGACCGAAACCCGCCAAAACCAGAATTTGGGACAAAGATAGCAGCGCTGCCGGCAAGGCTAAAGCGGACATTGGTCTTAATCATAGACCAGTTCCACCGACTGGTCGCCCACGAGGTGCTTGAGCTCGAACAACAGTGTGTCGTCTGGCTGTACCCGCCAGCTTTCACCCAGCTCAATACGGGTGCTGGCCTCGGCACTGCGGTACTCAATCCAGACCGGACTGCCTTCACTGCGAAACGGCCTGAGGGTATCGTCCAGCTTGTCCAGAAGTCCATTCTGCAACTGCTCTGAACGCAACGCCAGTTTGATACCCCGGCTGAACTGCTGACGGGCGGTCGCCACATCCATCACGCTGCTGACCCGCATTTTCATCTGGCCGGAGTAATCATCATGGCTGACCTGTCCTTCCACCACAATTACCTGATCCGACTGCAGTAACTCCCGGTTCTCGAAGAAGGCCTCGGAAAACAGGGTAGCCTCAATCCGGGCGCTGCGATCATCCAGAGTAATGAAGCACATGGTAGAGCCGGTCCTGGTCTTCATGGTGCGCTGGGCCACCACCAGCCCGGCCACCCGCTGGGGCGATTTGTTGGGCTTCAGATCGGCGATTGAGCAACGGACAAACCGACGCACTTCCCGTTCGTATTCATCAAAGGGATGGCCGGTAAGGTACAGGCCCAGAGTGTCCTTTTCGCCTTTCAGGCGCTCTTTCTCCGGCCACTCCCGAACGTGGGCAACGTCCGCATAGGTGTCTTCATCGTCGCCACCGCCCTCAAGCATTTCTCCGAACATGTCCACCATGCCGGCGGCATCGTTGCGGGACTGCTGATCCGCCTGCTGAATGGCCTTGTCGATACTGGCCATCAACTTGGCGCGGTCGGCGCCCAGTTTATCCATGGCGCCAGAGCGAATCAGGGCTTCCATGGCCCGCTTGTTGACCTTTTTCAGATCCACCCGGCGGCAGAAATCAAAGATATCCTGAAAAGGGCCTTCTTTGGCCGCTTCTACAATGCTCTCGATGGGACCTTCACCCAGGCCCTTGATTGCGCCCAGGCCGTAGACAATCTGGCCCTGATCGTTAACGGTAAAGGTATAAGCGGATCGGCTGACGTCCGGCACCAGCAAGTCCAGCTTCATATTGCGGCACTCTTCCACCAGCGTCACCACCTTGTCGGTGTTCTGCATATCGGCGGTGAGAACCGCAGCCATGAATTCGGCCGGGTAGTGGGCTTTCAGCCACAGAGTCTGGTAAGACACCAGCGCGTAAGCGGCGGAGTGGGACTTGTTGAAGCCGTAACCGGCGAACTTCTCCACCAGGTCAAAAATGTTTTCCGCCAGCGTCTTGTCGATGCCGTTGTTTTCACAACCGTCCAGGAAGATGGCCTTCTGCTTGGCCATTTCTTCCGGCTTTTTCTTACCCATGGCCCGGCGCAGCATGTCGGCGCCACCAAGGGTATAGCCCGCCATCACCTGAGCGATCTGCATGACCTGCTCCTGGTACAGGATAACCCCGTAGGTGGGCTCCAGAACCGGCTTCAGGCCCTGATACTGGTAATCGGGATGCGGATAAGACAACGGCTGCCTACCGTGCTTCCGGTCGATAAAGTCGTCCACCATGCCGGACTGCAGCGGACCGGGCCGGAACAGGGCGACCAGGGCGATCATGTCTTCCAGCGAATCCGGTTGCAGGCGGCGGATAAGATCTTTCATACCCCGGGATTCCAACTGGAATACCGCCGTGGTCTCTGCCTTCTTGAGCATGTCAAAAGAGGGCTTGTCGTCCAGCGGAATCGCGCTGATGTCCAGCTCTCCTTCCCCGCGCTGCTGCCGGCGCGGGTTGATCATGTTCAGTGCCCATTTGATGATGGTCAGGGTTCGCAGACCCAGAAAGTCAAATTTCACCAGGCCGGCGTCTTCTACATCGCCCTTGTCGAACTGGGTCACCAGACTGCCGCCCTCGTCATCACAGTAAAGCGGCGAAAAATCGGTGATCTTGGTGGGTGCGATCACCACGCCCCCGGCGTGCTTGCCGGCGTTACGGCACACGCCTTCCAGCTTCAGAGCCATCTCCCAGATTTCCTGGGCTTCTTCATCCTGCTCCAGGAATTCCTTGAGCTGGGGCTCCTGCTCGATCGCCTTGTTCAGGGTCATGCCCACTTCAAAGGGGATCAGTTTGGAGAGTTTGTCTGCCAGACCATAGGATTTTCCCTGCACCCGGGCCACATCACGGACCACCGCCTTGGCGGCCATGGTACCGAAGGTAATAATCTGGGAAACCGCTTCCCGGCCGTATTTCTGGGCGGTGTAGTCGATGACGCGGTCCCGGCCTTCCATGCAGAAGTCGACGTCGAAGTCGGGCATGGAGACCCGCTCCGGGTTCAGGAACCGCTCGAACAGCAGATCGTATTCCAACGGATCCAGGTCTGTAATCAGCAACGCATACGCCACCAGCGAGCCGGCACCGGACCCCCGGCCCGGCCCCACCGGAACGCCGTTGTTCTTGGCCCACTTGATGAAGTCCATTACGATCAGGAAGTAGCCGGGGAACCCCATCTGGATAATGATATCCAGCTCGAACTTCAGGCGCTTGTAATAGGCTTCACGCTTTTGATCATACTCCGGATCGTCCCTGCTCAGGGTCTTCGCCAGCCGGGCTTCCAGTCCTTCTTCCGACACATGGCGAAAATACTCGTCCATGGTCATACCGTCCGGAATGGGGTAATTCGGCAGAAAGTATTCGCCCATCCGGACCTTCACCGAACAGCGCCTGGCGATTTCCACGGTGTTTTCCACGGCTTCCGGAATGTCCGAGAACAGCTCGATCATTTCCTCGGCGCTGCGCAGATATTGCTGGTCGCTGAACCGACGATCCCGCCTGGGATCGTCCAGAGTCCGGCTTTCGCCGATGCAGACCCGGGCTTCGTGGGCTTCAAAATCATCCGCCTCAAGGAAGTGAACGTCATTGGTCGCCACCACCGGCAAACCGAGTTCAGCCGCCAATTCCACACTCATGTGCAGACAATCCTCGTCACCGGCCCGCCCTGTGCGCTGCAACTCCAGGTAATAACTGTCGGGATAGAGGTTTCGCCAGTAGTCCGCACGCTCCCTGGCCAGTTCCGGCTTCCCGGCCAGCAAGGCCTTGCCAACGTCACCCATCTTGGCGCCGGACAGCACAATCAACCCCTTGGCACGGGATTCCAACCAGGTTTTCTGGACAATCGGCTTGCCGTAGCGCTGACCTTCGGTATAGCCCTGGGAAATGATCTCCGTCAGGTTCAGGTAGCCATCGTTGTCTCGGGCCAGCAAGGTCAGCCGGAACGGGTTTTCGGGCTCATCCGGATTCTCCAGCCAGATATCAGCGCCGATAATGGGTTTGACGCCCGCGCCCAAGGCGGCCTTGTAGAAACGTACCAGAGAACACATATTGGACTGTTCGGTCAGGCCAACCGCCGGCATACCCAGTTCCGCGACCCGGCCGATCAACGGTTTGACCCGAACCAGGCCATCCACCATGGAGTATTCGGAGTGAACGCGCAGGTGTACAAAGGTGTTTGCCATGGTCATTCGCCAATCAGTGCTCGGATGTCTTCTTCGGTCTGGGGCCCGAACCGGGCCTCAATCAGGGTGCCTTCAGGATCCACGACGAAGGTGGCAGGCAGCGCCATCGGCACCTGCCAACCGAACCCGGGCCCCGGATCAGAGGCCAGCATGGTAAATTCAATCCCCATACGTTCGCCGAGTTCAACCAGCGGCACACCCGTAACGCCATCAAAATTAACCCCAAGCACCGCAATATCCGGAGCCTTGTCCAACTCGTTCAGCTCGGGGATTTCCTCAAGGCAGGGTTTGCACCACTCCGCCCAGTAATTCACCAGTACCCATTGGCCGCGGTACTTGTCCCAGTTGGCCAGGGTGCCGTCGGCCCGTTCCAGCTCGATCTTTTCACACCCTGAGACCAACAACAGCATCAGCATGAGTACCGGCCATGCCAGCCAACGTGCGCCACTACAAAAGAGCCCGGACTGAGGGTACTGCAAGGGTTATCCTCCTGTTAGACTAACGCCCCGGAAAAGTCTGCAATCAATAGGTTAAACGGCCACGACCATGACAGAAGCTACCCGTATTTTCCATAACCCCAGGTGCTCAAAATCACGCCAGACCCTGGAACTGTTGCAGCAAAAGGGCATCGAACCGGAGATTATACGCTACCTTGAGACGCCACCGACAGAGCAGGAACTTCTACACATTCTGGATCTGCTTGGTTGCGAACCCAGGGAGCTCATGCGAACCAAGGAAGCCGAATACCGGGAACAAGGGCTGGACAACCCGGATCTCAGCCGCGAAGCCCTGATACGTGCCATGGCAAACACACCGAAGCTGATCGAGCGCCCGATCGTACTGGCCAATGGCAAGGCTGCGGTCGGCCGGCCTCCAGAAAACGTACTGGACATTCTCTGACTACCAGGGCTACCCATGACAGAAACAACTCCCTATGTGCTGGTGCTCTACTACAGCCGCAACGGACAGACCGCCGAGATGGCCACCCAGATCGGCCGCGGCGTTGCCAGAGTGGCAGGAATAGAAGCCAGAATCCGGACGGTTCCGCCGGTTTCCCCGGATACCGCCGCCAGCCTGCCCCCGGTACCGGATGCGGGAGCCCCCTATGCCACCAAAGCCGACTTGGCGGATTGCGCAGGTCTCGCCCTGGGTAGCCCGACCCGCTTCGGTAACATGGCGGCACCGCTCAAGCACTTCCTGGACGGTACCGGTGACCTCTGGCTCAACGGTAAACTGGCCGGCAAACCGGCTGGTGCCTTTACCTCCTCCGGCAGCCTGCACGGTGGCCAGGAAACCACCCTGCTGACCATGATGATGCCGTTACTGCATCACGGCATGGTACTGTGTGGCCTGCCCTATTCCGAAAGCGCGCTCAACGAGACCGCCACCGGAGGCACACCGTATGGCCCCTCCCACTGGGCCGGCACCGGTGAACAGCAGGCCCTGAGTGACCATGAGAAAACCCTGTGCCAGGCCTTCGGTGAACGCCTCGCCAGACTGGCCCTGAAACTGGCCAACTAAACTGGACCAAACTTTCAAACAACCCTTAATGCGGACTGCTCCATGCTCCACAACGACAAAGCCAGAAATACCGCACGCCTGACCATCGCCCTTTACCTCGCCGTGCTCGCCACCCTGCTGGTCACTACGTTCTGGCCCGCACCGGTGGAGGGTGTTTCCATACCCCTGATGCTGACCGTCAAACTCCTGCCGCTGCTAGCGTTCGCGGTACCGGTTTTCCGGGGTCACAATCGGGGTTATATATGGCTGGCCTTTGTGGTGATCTTCTACTTCACTCAGGCCGTGGTTTCGGCCTGGCTGTCGGAGGGCGCGGCTGGCCCGGTGACACTGACTATTCTGACATTCCTGTTGTTTACCGTTGCCATGGTGCACCTCAAGGTCAATAGACCAGTCGCAAACTGATGCTGATGGCTCCCGGAGGCACATAGATGGCGAATGACATCGTGACCATGCCGGCACCGCCGCATCGCCAGACCCTGACCCTGAGGGACATCTGTTCAGCGCTGGTGGAAAGCGGCGAGATCGCCCAGCGAGATGCTGAAAAAGTACTGACGGCCAATCTCGGTGCCGCCTCGGGTGGCGGCCATACGCCACAACGACATCCTCTCGAGCTGGTGGCAATTGCCGCACTGACCAGCCAGCGGGACGGCCGAACTCTTGATCTGGAGCGGCTGACCCATTGGCTTGCCCATTGGGGTGGACAGGACTACTACCATATCGATCCGCTCAAGATCGACACGCCGGCCATCGCGCGGGTGATGTCCTACGCCTTCGCCCAGCGCCATGGCATTCTCGCGGTGGAGATCACCCCGGATGAAGTAGTGATTGCAAGCACCGAACCTTTCAAGCGGGAATGGGAAAGCAACCTCCGCCAGGCGGTACGCAAGGACATTCGCCGGGTGGTCGCCAATCCAGAGGATATCCGCCGTTACACGGTCGAGTTCTATCAACTGGCAAGCTCGGTCAGCAAGGCCAGTGGCGGCCAGTCGTCAAGCGGTACCGGCAATCAGAATTTCGAACAGTTGCTGGACCTCGGCGCCAGCGAGAATCCGGACGCCAACGACCAGCATGTAGTCAAAATTGTTGACTGGCTGCTGCAATATGCCTTCGAGCAACGAGCCTCCGACATTCATATAGAGCCCCGGCGTACGGTTACCCAGGTGCGGTTCCGGATCGACGGGGTACTGCACAACGTCTACGAATTCCCGGAACATGTTGGGGTGGCCGTGACCAGCCGCCTGAAAATCCTCGGGCGCCTGAACGTGGCCGAAAAACGTCGGCCCCAGGACGGCCGCATCAAAACCCGCAAACCCGACAACAGCGAAGTGGAGCTGCGCCTGGCCACCATGCCAACGGCGTTCGGCGAAAAAATGGTGATGCGGATTTTTGACCCGGAGGTACTGCTCAAATCCTTCGAGCAACTGGGCTTCAGCAAGGAAGACCGGGAACGCTGGCAAACCATGACCTCGCGGCCCCACGGTATCGTGCTGGTAACCGGGCCCACCGGTTCCGGTAAAACCACCACGCTGTATTCCACGCTCAAACAACTGGCATCTCCGGAGCTCAACATCTGCACCATTGAGGATCCGATCGAGATGGTGGAGCCCGCATTCAACCAGATGCAGGTGCAAACCAATATCGACCTGACCTTTGCCCACGGTGTGCGTGCCCTGCTGCGGCAGGACCCGGACATCATCATGATCGGTGAGATCCGGGATCTGGAAACGGCTGAAATGGCAGTGCAGGCAGCGCTAACCGGGCATCTGGTTCTCTCAACACTGCATACCAACGATGCCCCCAGCGCCATCACCCGCCTGATGGAGCTGGGCATTCCGCCCTATCTGATCCGGGCCACGGTACTCGGCGTGATGGCCCAGCGACTGGCGCGTACGCTCTGCCCGCACTGCAAGCAGCCCGGGGAGTCGGATGCTCACGCCTGGCAGACGCTGACCCGGCCGTGGAAGGCACTGCTGCCCCGGCAGTTCTACCAGCCGGTCGGCTGCCTGGAATGCCGGAACACCGGTTACATGGGCCGAGCCGGGGTATACGAGATTATGGCACTGTCAGACAAACTCACCCGCCAGATCACCGATCACTGCGAGCTGGAACAGCTTCGGCTGGATGCCTACAAAGAAGGCATGAAGTCACTGCGGCTCAATGGCGCCCAGAAAGTGGCCGCGGGACTGACCACGGTGGAGGAAATTCTGAGGGTAACGCCGGAAAGCCAACGTTGAGTAAAACGGACAATCAGGCGCCCGGACGAAGCCCGCACTGCCCCAACAGATCCTGCCAGTGCCGGGTATGGCGCATCATGGCCTGATCCAGTTCCTGCCAGAGGCTATTCTGGGTATCAGCCGCCAGATGACGCTGGTACCAGGGCGTAAAACTCTCTGGCATCACGGCTTGCTGCTGTCTGGCGAGTTCCTCAAAGCCCGCAATCAGCGAATCCCGTGCCCGGCTGACGTCACTCATGTACGGCTGGATTTTTCCGATATAGATACTGAAGAAGAAGTTCTGAACAATTTCCGACTGGTTATTGGGCTGGCCGTTGAGACACAGCGGCCTGCCCTCCAATCGAGTGCCGAGCAGCTCGGTGCCGGCATTCAGGGTGCTGATCAGCAAGCGCGCGCTGTTAATAGTCTGGCCCGCCAGCACATCCGCCTGCCAGCGCTGATGGATCTGGCCGAGATTCTCCAGGGAGATCTCGAGCTTCTGAGCCAGTAAGGCTTCCACCTGGCGGTTCAACTGCTGCAGATCCCGGACCAGATCCGACGCGGGATTGCCCGTTTCCGCCACCGGATAATAGCCTTTGGACAGTGTGAACTGGCGCTCCACCTCTTCGGTCCCCCAGGTGGCATTCCAGACCGCCAGCGGCAGACTGCCCCGTTTGCTTTCAATGGCGGATTCCAGAGCGTCTGTGAGCTCCTCGTCATCCACCTCGGGCAGACAGGCCTCCGCAGCTCGGATAAAACGAATCTCGTAGCGTAACTGATTGATGGGCTGCATCACCTTGCCCATCACGGAATTGCGTTCGCCCACCACATACTGGAGCTCGCAGCCGTAAAGCGACAGAAAATCCAGCATGCCCAGATCCAGCTCCGGCAGGGCAAGTATCCGCTCTCGCCGCCTGGGGGGAATGGAGCCGGCGGGCAGCTCGGCCCTGGGAACGGCCGCGGTATCGAGTACCCGGGCCAAACGTTCCAGGTACTCATCAGTGAGGGATTCAGCGTCTGAAAAGGGATTGCACCCGAGCAGGCTGAGTGTACACACAGCCGGTAACAGCCATGAATACCAGCGGCGCCCGGGCATGAATCACCTCCTATCGTTTGCGCAACAGCGCATCAACCTCCGAAAAATCCCTGGCCACGACCCGAGCGGTATCCGGCAGTTCGCCCTCTCGTACCAGCCAGGCGGTTTTCAGGCCCGCTTCCTCGGCCGCACGCAGCTCTTCCTCAACATCGGACAGAAACAGCACTGTGCCCGCGTCTACCCCCAGCTCCGCAAGAATGTTGCGATAGGACTGGGACTCCTTTTTGCCCCCGACGGCCGTGTCGAAATAACCAGAGAAGAAAACCGTGAAGTCGCCTTCATTGCTATGACCGAAGATCAGCTTCTGGGCCTTGACGGACCCGGAAGAATATACGAACAGTCTCAGGCCCCGATCATGCCAGCGCTGGAGATAATCCGCGGCATCCGGATAGATATGGCCTTTCAGTTCACCGCTGTGATACCCCTGCTCCCAGACCATGCCCTGCAGCGCCTTTAGTGAACCCTCCTTGCGGTCTTCGGCAATCCACCCTTGCAGTACATCGATGAGGCCATCGATGTCTTTCCGGTCGGTACCGCTGATCTCTGCCACCCGAGCCAGCTGTTCCGCCACCGCCGGCAAGGTGTGATGGTTGGCCCGGATAAACTCCGGCAAGTGCTCGCTGGCGTAGGGAAACAGGACATCGTGTACAAAGGAGATCGAACTGGTGGTGCCCTCGATGTCCGTCAGGATCACTCGAATCATCAGGCCCCTCCCGCCAGGCTCTCATAACGTGGCAGCCGGGAAGCGATATCCTCACCGGTAAAGCTCGCAACCCAGCCTTCCGGGTTGCTGAATAACCGGATACAGGTGAACTCAGGCTCCGGCCCCATATCAAACCAGTGCCGGGTGCCGTCAGGCACACTGATCAGGTCATTCTTCTCGCACAGCAGCGCGTATACCTGGTCACCGAAGTGCAGGTAAAACAACCCCTGACCACGAACGAAGAAGCGCACTTCGTCCTCGCTGTGGGTGTGCTCATCCAGAAATTTCTGGCGGAACGCGTCTTTATGGGGGTGATCCGCGGTCAGGCTGACCACGTCGGCGGTCTGAAACCCCCAATCCTGCTTGAGCCGTGCCACTTCGTCGGCATAGGCCTCAAGAATCTCCTCCTGGGTGGCGTCGGCCGGCAGATCGCGGGTTGCCCAACGATCGAAATGCACACCGTGGGCACTCAGTTTATTCCGGATGGTGTCCGGATCTGTTACGACCGTCTGGGCCTGCTCGGGCTGGTTCTGATGAAAAATGCTCAGGGTGGTCATCGGCGTACCCTCATGGTTTCGAGTTCACATTCAAAGAGAAATTCAAACGCTTCAATATGGCGCAGGCAATCGGCCATGGTGCGGCCCCAGGTGTAAAGACCATGGCCGCGGATAAGGTATCCAGGCTGTTCCGGGTGACGCGCAAACCAGTCCCGGGTTTCCTCAGCCAGTGCCGGAATATCCTGGGTGTTGTCGAACACGGGAACAATCAGCTTACCCTCATGGGTTTGCACGCCATTGAAGGCTTTCTGTAATTCATAGCCTTCAAGCTCCAGTGCCTGCCCCGCCGGGATCAGGCGGCTAAGCACGGTAGCCTTGACCGAGTGGGTATGCAGAACGGCGCCAACCTCGGGATAAAGCTGATAGATCACCGTGTGCAGAAGGGTTTCTGCCGACGAGCGGCAATCGCTTTGTACCGCCTGGCCATGCAGATCCACCACCATGACGTCGCCTGCGCCCAACTGGCCCTTGTGCCGGCCAGATACCGTTATCGCCACATGGTCGCCATCGATACGAGCCGAATAATTACTGCTGGTGGCGGGCGACCAGCCGCGGTCGTAAAGAAAGCGGCCGGCCTCGACGATGGATTGGGCGGCGGTGGCGTAGCGGGTTACATCAAACACAGGCATCCTCCGGGTTGGTACGAGCCCTGCCCGGGCGCGAATCTGGCGCCATTATAGAACCACCCCAGCCCGGGTAAAACCGATTCCGCTCAGGCTTTAAGGGGCAGACGGCGCTGGCGCTTGCCGGTCAGCGCAAACAAGGCGTTGCCCAGGGCCGGAATCACCGGCGGGACGCCAGGTTCCCCAACGCCGGTGGGCGGCTCTTCGCTGTCGACAATATCCACCACCATCTCCGGTACCTGATGCATGTGCAGCAGACGATAATCGTGGAAGTTACTTTGCTGCACCTCGCCGCCGTCCAGGGTAATTTCCCCGTTCAGCGCCGCCGTCAGGCCAAAGACAATGCCGCCGGTCATCTGATCCTCGACAATTCGCGGGTTAACCACCTGACCACAGTCCACGCTGCAGGTGACCTTGTGAACGCGAATTCCGCCCTGCTCAATACTGGCTTCCACCACCTGGGCAACATAGGTACCAAAGCTCTTGAACAAAGCCACTCCGCGCGCCCTGCCCTCTGGCACCGGCTGGTTCCAGCCCGCCAGCTCGGCAGCCCGCTCCAGAACCCGCCGATGACGGGGCTCACTCTCCAGCAGTTTCAGCCGGAAACTGACCGGATCTTCGTTGGCCTGGCTGGCGAGTTCATCCATAAAGGTCTCGACCGCGAAACCATTGTGGGAATAGCCCACGGATCGCCACCAGGTAATTGGCACGCCCGGGTCAGTATGGGTATGCCGAACCCGGACATTGGGTACCGCGTAGGGATAGCCAATAGCCCCCTCAATGGCCGAAATGTCTTTCGGGGTTGCGATACCTTCAACCATCAGGCCAACCCTGCCCAATGTTCCGTACAGTAATTTTGGTGCCCAGGGGTACTGGGCTGGTGCAGCGTTCCGGACGTACCAGTCAAGTATCTGCGGGCCAACAATCTGATGATCCCAGCCCGTCAACTGCCCATCCTCCAGACTGGCCGCCATACGATGCAACATGGCCGGGCGGAAAAAGCCATGGCGGGTGTCTTCTTCCCGGGACCAGATCAGTTTGACCGGCACTTTCACCCGGTAGGCGACCAGGGCCGCTTCCTCAATGTAGTCCTGAGTCAACCTGCGGCCGAAGCCACCGCCAAGAAAGGTCGTGTGGATAGTCACGTCATCCGGAGAGAGATCGGTGTGTCGCGCGGCGGCTATGCGGCCCAGATCCGGCGCCTGGGTCGGCGCCCAGACTTCCATGCCACCGTCCCGATACCAGGCGGTCGCATTCATTGGTTCCATGGTGGCGTGGGCCAGGTACGGCTGCTCATATTCAGCCTCCACCAGGGTACCCGCTTTCTCCAGAACAGCCTCGGGGTCACCGTCCACCCGTTCGTCCTCGCCGGGATCGTCACCGGCGGCCTGACGATAGTGTTTGAACACGTCCGGATTGGATAACCCGACGGCCTCGGAAAAATCCCACTCAACCGCCAGCGCTTCCTGAGCCTTGCGGGCTCGCCAGTAGCGATCTGCCACTACGGCCACACCGCGCTCGGTGATGAAGGCATCAAGCACGCCCGGCATGGCCCGAACCTGATCGCGGTTGAAACTGACCGCCAGTCCGCCATAGCGGGGGCTCCGGGTCATAACGGCATAGACCATATCCGGCAGCTCTACGTCTATCCCGTACATCGCCTGGCCGGTGGACTTGGCCTCGGCATCCAGCCTTCCGGCCTGTCGGCCGATGTATTTCCACTGGGAACGGGGTTTCAGTGGCACATCACCACGAATCACCTCTTTGTCCGCCAACTCCACCAGTTTGCCATAGGGCATGGAATCCAGGCCGTTGGGGTGGCGTACGTACCCGCCCTCCGTTTTGCATTGTCCCGGCTCGACCCGCCAAACCCGGGCGGCGGCCATCACCAGCATCAGTCGCGCCGAAGCTCCGGCCTCCCGCAGGGGCTGCCAACTGGAGGCGACACTGGTGCTGCCACCGGTAAGCTGAAGCCCGAACAACGGGTTACGATACTCCGGAGCAACCGGGGCAAATTCCACGCGAATGGCCTCCGGCGCTACATCCAGCTCCTCCGCTATCAAAGTGGTAAGACCGGTGTAGGTGCCCTGGCCCATCTCAACCCGATCGAGGGTGAAAATAATGTCGTTGTCCCGGGTGAGTTCCAGCCAGGCGTTCGGTTTCCATTCACCGGTTTCAGGCTCATAGCCGGTTTGCACAGAGGCACAACCAGGCAGATTCAGCGCCAATAGCAGTCCACCGGAAGCCGAGGTGCTGACCTTCAGGAAATCCCGTCGATTCATCGCCATATTACGCATCCTCCCCGGCCGGCTGGTACTGACCCACACCACCGGCGACGGACTCAACCGCAGCCACAATGCGAGGATAGGTGCCGCAGCGACACAGGTTGCCGGTCATGGCGGTGACGATCTGTTCGCGATCCGGAGAGGGGTTGTTGGCCAGCAGGTGCGCGGCCGTCATGATCTGGCCAGACTGGCAATAACCACACTGGGGCACCCCCTGTTCCACCCAGGCTTTCTGTAACGGATGCAACTCGCCATCAGCGGACAGGCCTTCGATGGTGGTGATTTCGGCACCTTCAGCCATCTCCACCGGCGTAGAGCAGGAACGGGCGGGCTGACCGTTCAGGTGCACAGTGCAGGCGCCACAGAGGCCTGCACCGCAGCCAAACTTGGTCCCTTTGAGCCCAAGTTCATCCCGCAGCACCCATAACAACGGGGTATCGGGTTCGACATCCAGCGAATGCTGGCGACCGTTCACAGTCAGCGTGAAAGCCATTCCGTGCTCCTCATCATGTTATTGTTTTGGCAGGTTCGGCGCGTTTTACCGCCACGCCTTTACTTGACGACGTCTTCACCATCCTTGTTTACCCAGATTTTGCGCTCACCGGTTTCCAGCTTGCCGTTGGAATCCCACACTTCACGGTTCTGGGTGGCACTTTCCACTTTGCCGTTATCGTTCCAGATTACCCGGTCTTTACAGCCGGCCAATGTCAGTACAGAAATCAAAGCCACAAAAATCAAACGCATCTTAATTCTCCCGATTCGATGTTTCCGTCGTAGCGAATGATCCAGACGATTCCTTATCTGGAACCATGGATCTCCCGATTATGCTGTTTTTCCCGATCGTTTTTCCTGACCATTACGTAAACCGCGCCGGTGCCACCGTGGTGTTTCTTTGCCGAATGGAAAGCCAAAACGTTGTCCAGCTCTGGCAACCACTTCGCCAGGTAGCTCTTGAGCTGGGCGATGCCATCAGGATTGCGTTCTCCCTTGCCGTGCAGGATGATCACCGAGCGTAAACCGTAATGTACGCAGTCGTTGATAAAACCGAACACTTCCCGCCGGGCTTCTTCCACCGTCATGCGATGCAGATCCAGCCGGGCCTCGATCGGGTACTGACCAAGACGCAGCTTGCGGAAAACCCCGTGCTGAACGCCTGGGCGTTGCCAGCTGAGAATGTCGTGTGCCGTTAGCGGCTCTACCATATCGGATGTCAGCGGGTTCAGGTCTCGCACCGGTTTTTCAACCGCCGCCCTCTGGCGTTCAAGGTGCCCGGGCGTCAGCTCCTTGGGCACCGATACCTCGGCCCGATTGGGTTTGCGTATCCGCTGCACATCCTTCATTTCTTCGAGGAAGGCAAGGCGTTCATCTTTACTGGTCATGACACTAACTGATTCCGGTTTGACGAGTATCAGAACTCTATCACCGCACCGGTCTACCATAAAGAAAAGCTCTGCGACGAAAATCGTAGAGCCCCTCCGGGTTCCGCTGAACTACACTGCAAGCGGAGAATAATAACGATGGAGCTCTCCTGAACCTGGCTCCCAAGCTTACGGATCGCGATATGGCCGCAGCAAATCAGGACACTACCCGCCCTCAGAACACCCGAGCGATTATGTCATTCCTGAGGGAACATGCCCCGTTCTCCAGCATGGACGACACCCATCTGGCCCATTTTGCCGAGCATGCGACCCTGAGGTTTTACGCCGATGGCGACGAAGTGCTCTCGCCCGACGATGGAGTGGTCAAACGGTTTTATGTGGTCAAGCAGGGACGTATCCGGGGTGAGCGCCACAATGAAAAAGAAGACCGGGCAGAAACCACCTTTGAAATCAGCCAGGGTGAGTGCTTTCCGCTTGCGGCACTGATTGGCGAGCGCCCGACCCGAACGCTACACAGGGCTTCCGGCGATACCTTCTGCCTCAGTATTGAACAGAACGCCTTCATCACCCTGTTTTCCGAAAGCGAATCCTTTCGCGATTTCTGCCTGCGGGGCGTGAGCAGCCTGCTGGATCAGGTCAATCAGCGCATCCAGTCCAAGGCCATGGCTTCCATTGGCTCCAGCAACAGCCTGGACACCCCCCTGGAGCGCTACGCGCTGCGCAACCCGATTGTGTGCTCACCGGATCTGCCGGTTCGCAAGGCCGTAGCCCGGATGCACGAGAATAATGTGGGCAGCATCATTATCACCGATGACAATCGTCATCCCACCGGCATTTTCACGCTGCGCGACCTGCGCACCATGATCGCTGAGGAAAAAGGCCCCCTCGACACGCCCATTCGCCAGGTGATGACAGGCAATCCCTGTCGCCTGCCCGCCACAGCGGACGCCTTTGAGGCGGCAATGCTGATGGCGGAACACCACTTTGCCCATCTGTGTGTGGTCGACGAAGAGGACCGCCTGATTGGCGTGGTATCCGAGCGGGATCTGTTCTCTCTTCAGCGGGTAGACCTGGTGAACCTGGCTCGAACCATTGGCACTGCCACCCACTTGCGCACCCTGGTCAGCCTTCGCTCCGATGTCTCAAGGCTGGTCGACGCCATGCTGGCCCACGGCGCGGATTCTGGCCAGGTGGTGAAGATCATTACCACCCTGAACGATGTCACCGTGCGCAGGGTACTCGAACTTAACCTCAAGAAAAACGACCCTGGCATTCCGTTTACCTGGCTTACCTTTGGCAGTGAAGGCCGCCAGGAGCAAACCCTGCTGACCGACCAGGACAACGGCATTTTGTTCGAGACACCAGAGGGCATGACCGAAGACCAGGTGCGTGAGAAACTGCTGCCCTTTGCCCGCAAGGTCAACGACGAACTGGCGGAGTGCGGGTTCACCCTGTGCAAAGGCAACATTATGGCCAGCAACCCCAAACTCTGCCTGAGTGACCGGGAATGGGACGACTGGTTTATCCGCTTTATTGATGCCTCAACCCCCCAGAACCTGGTCTACTCGTCGATATTCCTGGATATGAGAGCGGTCTTCGGCCCCACTGAGCCACTCCATCGTCTGCTGGAGAAGGTGCTCCAACGCATCCGCAAGAACGCCCTGTTCCAGAAAATGCTCGCTGGCAACGCGCTGCAGAGAAAACCGCCCCTGACCATGTTCCGGAACTTCCGCTATCTGAACGACGAGAAGAAACACTCGCTGGATCTGAAACGTCAGGGCCTGGCGCCATTTGTGGAATCCGTAAGGGTGTTCGCACTGGCCCATGGGGTGGAAGCCGCCAATACCCTGGAGCGCATTGACGCCCTGGCCAGAAAAGACATCTTTGACGCCAAGGACGCCAACGCCTGGAAGGAAGCCTACAGCCTGATTCAGGCCATCCGTATGCGTGCTCATCAGGAAATGCTCGACCGGGGCGAGGAGCTGACCAATTACATCGATCCGGACGACCTGAATCCTCTGGACCGGCGCATACTTCGCGAGTCTTTCCGCCAGGCCCAGCGGCTCCAGCAGAAACTCGAAGTTACGTATCAACTATAGGTCTGCGCACAGAACATGCTGGAATACATCAAACAGTGGCTGGCCAGAAGGCGCGGTGGAACGGTCGGCGAACACGATGCCGCCAATCTGCCCAGCCCGAAAACGGTTGGCGACCAGCCCTTGTCCCGGAGCCGGCTGATTGTCCTTGACCTTGAGACCACCGGCCTGAACGCGTCCAAAGATGAAGTGATTGCCATCGGAGCGGTTGCCATCGAAGGTGGTGTCATCCACCTGAATGACCAGTTTGACCTGATACTGCGTCGCCCTGAACTGGACATTCGGGAAACCGTGCTGATCCATGGCATCGGCCCAGAAGCCCTTACTCAGGGCTACGAAACCCAGGATGCACTGCTCTACCTTCTGGAATGGATGAACGGGGACCCGATTCTTGCCTACCACTCCGCCTTCGACCAGAAGTTCCTCGAAAAGACACTGAAAAGCCAGTTGGGCTACACCCTGCCCCACGTCTGGATGGATGTTGCCGAGCTGATGCCGGCGTTCTTCCCGAAAGCAACGAACAAAGGGCGCGGTCTGGACGACTGGGCGGATGTATTTGGCCTGGAAATCAGTGAACGCCATCACGCCGCAGCCGACGCGCTGGTTACCGCAGAACTGGCACTGATAGCCCTCAATAAAGCCCGGAAAAACGACGTCAAAACTCTCAAAGAACTCAGTGAAAAGCTGCATTATCAACGCCGTTTACAGCATATGCACCGCTATTAGCGGAACAGGATCTACTGGCGATGTCCTTGACCAAATACAAGGCAAGTTACTGAGAGTTAGACCATTTGCCAATATCCATAAATCCATTGACCGGTAAAGTCGGAGGAGACAACAAGTCGGAGAAGTACTACATGAATAATAAATTCTCTATCCGCAACACCTCACCAAAAAAACACCCAATCTCCACAACAACAATACAGGAGTGATTGTATGTCAGGTCATAGCTACGACGCTGAAAACTACTGGAAGGCGAATCTACGCCTGATATTCGGGAGCCTGATTATCTGGGCCCTGGTATCTTACGGCTTCGCTATTCTGTTACGCCCGATGCTGGCGGGAATCCCCGTAGGCGGCACCGATCTGGGCTTCTGGTTTGCCCAGCAAGGCTCCATCCTTACCTTCATTGTTCTGATCTTTCACTATGCATGGCGCATGAACAAGATCGACGAAAAATTCGGCGTGCATGAGGAGTAAGGACAAATGAGCCAATTTGCAATCAACATTATGTTCGTAGGGGGCTCGTTCCTCCTCTACATCGCCATCGCTGTCTGGGCCAAGGCCGGCAGTACCAGCGATTTCTACGTTGCGGGCGGTGGTGTGCATCCTATCACCAACGGCGCCGCAATCGGTGCTGACTGGATGTCTGCCGCTTCGTTTATCTCCATGGCTGGTCTGATCGCGGCCGGTGGCTATGCCAACTCCACGTTCCTTATGGGCTGGACCGGTGGCTACGTCCTGTTGGCCATGCTGCTGGCTCCTTACCTGAGGAAGTTCGGTAAGTTTACGGTTCCTGAGTTCATCGGGGATCGATACTACAGCGCAAACGCGCGACTGGTAGCCGTTATCTGTCTGATCGTTGCCTCGGTAACCTACGTTATCGGCCAGATGGCTGGCGCTGGTGTGGCCTTCTCCCGCTTCCTGGAAGTGGATGCCACCACCGGTCTGATCATCGCAGCAGTTGTTGTATTCGTCTATGCGGTACTCGGTGGCATGAAAGGCATTACCTACACCCAGGTAGCACAGTACTGTGTACTGATTGTCGCTTACACGATTCCCGCAGTATTCATTTCCATTCAACTGACAGGCAACCCGATTCCGGGCCTGGGCATGTTCTCTACCCATACCGACTCTGGCTTGCCGCTGCTTGAGAAGCTGAACCAGGTCATCACTGATCTCGGTTTCAACGAGTATACCGCTGATGTGGACAACAAACTGAACATGGTTCTGTTCACACTGTCCCTGATGATCGGTACTGCCGGTCTGCCACACGTTATCATTCGTTTCTTCACTGTGCCCAAGGTGGCTGACGCGCGCTGGTCTGGCGGCTGGGCTCTGGTCTTCATTGCCCTGCTGTACCTGACGGCTCCTGCTGTCGCTTCCATGGCTCGCCTGAACCTGATGACCACTATCTACCCGGACGGAACCCAGGCCGCTCCCATCGAATATGATGAGCGCCCGAACTGGGTCAAGGAATGGGAAGTAACGGGTCTGATTCAGTTTACCGACAAAAACGAAGACGGCCGTATCCAGCTTTACAACGACGTACCTGCGTTTGAAGCTGAAGCCCAGGCCCGCGGCTGGAACGGCAACGAACTGGTGGTTAACCGTGACATCCTGGTACTGGCCAACCCCGAAATCGCCAACCTGCCAGGCTGGGTCATTGGCCTGATCGCAGCCGGTGGTCTTGCAGCCGCGCTGTCGACAGCCGCCGGCCTGCTGCTGGCGATTTCCTCGGCGGTGAGTCACGACCTTATCAAGGGACGATTCAACCCCAGTATCAGTGATAAGGGCGAACTGATGGCTGCCCGGATATCCATGGCCGTTGCCATTGTGGTCGCCACCTATCTCGGTGCAAACCCGCCAGGGTTCGCGGCTCAGGTGGTTGCCCTTGCCTTCGGTATTGCGGCTGCCTCGCTGTTCCCGGCACTGATGATGGGTATCTTCTCCAAACGCGTAAACAACGTGGGCGCGACCCTGGGCATGCTGTCCGGCCTGATCTTCACTCTGGTGTACATCTTCGTGTACAAAGGCTGGTTCTTCATCCCGGGCACCAACAATCTGGCAGACACTCCCGAGAACTGGGTGCTGGGTATTTCCCCGCTGTCTATCGGTGCCATTGGTGCGATCGTCAACTTTGCGGTAGCCTTCGCAGTATCCAAGGTGACTGCAGAGCCGCCCGTTGAAATTCAGGAACTGGTTGAAAGCGTCCGCTACCCGCGTGGTGCCGGTACTGCCCAGGATCACTGAAGCGAAAGACAATCTGATTCATCGCACCTGATGACAGGTTGAAACCGAACGGGCTTCCTCAGTGAGGGAGCCCGTTCTTTTTTGAGGAAACCGTTGTATGTTCTGGACTTTTGTAGCCACCGTTTTTTGCGGTCTTGGTGCCGCTGGCATTGCCATGGGTATTCGCGCGGCCACCGCCAAAAAAGCCCCGAAGTGGCTGATTCCGGTCTTTGCCGGTGCGGGCATGCTGGGTTATCTGATCTATGGAGAATACACCTGGTATGACCACAAACGAGCCATGCTGCCGGAAGAAGCTGTGGTTGTGGCCACCGAACAGGAGAGAATTTTCTTTCGCCCCTGGACCTTTGTGTTTCCCTACGTGACCTCATTCTCTGCGGTCGACAAGGAAAGTATCAGCCGTGATACCGGTGATCAGAACATTGTTCGCTTCACCCTTTATCGTTTCGAGCAGACGGTCACCGATGCGGTTTCGCACCGGATTCATCTCATTAACTGTGGCAGCCGGGAGCTGGTACCACTGGGTTCCGACGGGGCGCCGAGAGTAGATAACATGAAGTTGCTGGAGAGCGACGATCCACTCTATACCATCATTTGCAGAAGCTGAGACCACAGGAGCGGATAACAAGACCCCATGATTAGCGCCTGGCTGCTTGTCCTTATATCGATCACTTACATTTCACTGCTGTTCCTGATCGCCTGGGCAGGTGACCGGCACCCGGGGCTCTACAAGCGCCGTCTGGCCAGAACCCATATTTACGGTTTGTCCCTGGCCGTCTATTTCACGTCCTGGACCTTCTATGGCGCAGTTGGTCGGGCCACCCAGGAAGGTCTGGCATTTCTCCCCATCTACCTGGGCCCGTTACTGGTATTCATTTTCTTTGCGCCGCTGCTCCGGCGCATCATCTACATCAGTAAACGCAACAACAGCACCTCCATTGCCGACTTTATTGCCTCGCGTTACGGCAAATCCCAGGTGCTGGCGGCCATGGTGGCCATCTTTGCCCTGATCGGCAGCGTTCCCTACATTGCCCTTCAGCTCAAAGCCATTGCCCTGGGGTTTAATGTCCTCTCGGGCACCGGTGACAGTTATCAGGAGTTGAGTACAGCGGCCTGGAACGACTCTGCCTGGTACATCACCCTGGCTCTGGCGGTCTTTACCGTGCTGTTCGGAACCCGGCACCTGGAGTCCACAGAACATCATCGGGGCATGATCCAGGCCGTTGCCTTTGAATCACTGATCAAGCTCATCGCCTTTGTGGCGGTGGGGCTGTTTGTTGGCTACGGGCTGTACGATGGCTTCGGGGACCTGTTTACCCGAGTCCGCGAAGCTGACCTGATGGGCACGCTTACCACAGAGTCGCTGGAAGCCCCTGCGTTCCTCACACAGACGCTGGTTGCCATGCTGGCCATCATCTGCCTGCCACGGCAATTTCACGTGATGGTGGTGGAGAACACCGATCACCGGGATTTTGAGGTCGCTCGCTGGGCGATGCCGATCTATCTGATCATCGCCAGCGCATTCGTCATTCCCATTGCCGCCGCCGGACTGTTGAGCACTCACCTGGCGGGCAGCGATCCGGACATCGTCATCCTGCAACTGCCGATCATGGCAGGGGAACACTGGCTTGCCGTACTGGCGTTTCTGGGCGGTGGATCAGCGGCGGCCGCCATGGTGATTGTCTGTTCCGTCGCCATAGCCACCATGGTGAGTAATGAAATCATCATGCCAGGCCTGCTCAAGTTCTTCCGACCAGGCATGAACCGACGAACTGATCTCAGCTTCCTGCTGCTGAAGATCCGGCGGGTTGCCATCTTTGTAGTACTGCTGACCGCCTACGGCTTCTACCGCATGGCTGGCGAAGACTACAGCCTGACGGCGTTTGGCTTACTGTCCTTTGCCGCAGCGGCCCAGTTTGGTCCCGCGCTCGTAGGCGGTATTCTCTGGCGCCAGGGTAACTTCACCGGAGCTGCCTGGGGCCTTGGGCTGGGCTTCCTGATGTGGTGTTACACCTTGCTGTTGCCCGCGCTGGTGTCCACCGGGTGGGTTGCGGATACCCTGATTGAGCACGGCCTGTTTGGCTGGAACTGGACCCGACCAACAGCCCTGTTCGGTTCCGATCTGGATCAGATTAGCCATGGCATTCTTTGGAGTCTGGGGGTAAACACCGGGGCCTATATTCTGCTCTCCCTGATTACCCGGCAACGTATTCGGGAGAAGATTCAGATTGCCGCGTTCTTCCACGATGCGCAGCCCAAAGCCGAGAATGCCCAGCACCAGAGCTGGCAGGGTGAGATTCTTACCTCCGACCTGCAGGCCCTGACCGACCGGTTCATGGGGGAAGAACGTTCCGAAAGCATTTTCAGGAACTACGAACGACGTAATGCCATCCGGCTCTATCCTCAGCGGCCAGCTTCCACCCACCTGATGAAGTACATAGAGCGCCAGCTGGCATCGGTGATTGGAGCCTCCACCGCCCGCGTGGTTCTGGAGTCGACCCTGACTGGCCGCGATATGCAGATTGAGGACGTGGTCAGCATTGTCGATGAAGCCTCCCAGGCCATGACCTTCAGCCGAGAGTTACTGCAGTCTGCCATCGAGAACATCAGCCTGGGCGTGTCCGTGGTCAACCATCAGCAGCAACTTGTCGTCTGGAACCATCGTTATCTTGAACTGTTCAACTATCCCAAGGGGTTTGTGCGGGTTGGCCGGCCGGTTGAAGACCTGATGCGCTACAACCTCACCAACGCCAACCTGTCTGCCCGGCGAATTGACGACATCGTCGAGAACCGCTGCAACAGCATGCGCGAAGGCAAACCCATGTCTTACGAGCGTCAGCGGCCCGATGGCACGGTCGTCCGGGTGGATGGCAGTCCGATTCCAGGCGGCGGCTATGTCACTACATTCCAGGACATTACCGCCATGCGCAGGACCGAGCAGGCCCTGAAGGAAACCAACATCTATCTGGAACAAAGGGTCCGCGAGCGCACCCAGGAACTGCAGGTGATCAATGAGCAGATGCTCAAGGCCAAGTCGGTAGCCGAGCAGGCGAACCAGAGTAAAACCCGCTTCCTTGCCTCTGCAAGCCACGACCTGCTGCAACCCCTGAACGCAGCAAGACTCTTTACCTCCGCGTTGTCCGGCAAAGTGAACGAGGGCGAAACCCGAGATCTGGTAGACCACATCGACAGCTCGCTGGGCGCGGCTGAGGAGATCATCAGTACACTGCTGGACATTTCAAAGCTTGATGCCGGGGCACTTGAGCCGGATATCGGCGTGTTTCCGGTCAACGAGTTGCTCAGGCATCTGGCCACCGAGTTTTCAGCCATCGCCAAGGATCAGGGGCTGGAACTGCATGTGGTCCCCAGTACCGCCTGGGTCCGTTCCGATGCGAAACTTCTGCGTCGTGTGGTACAGAACTTCCTTTCCAATGCCATCCGCTACACCGCAAGCGGCAAGATTCTGATGGGCTGCCGACGCCTGAAAGGCTATCTGCGCATTGAAGTCTGGGACACCGGACCAGGTATGTCAGATGACCAGCTTAATCACATCTTTGAGGAGTTTCGCCGATTCCAGCATGGTCGCGACAAGAAGGGGCTGGGGCTTGGCCTGGCCATTGTTGATCGTATCAGCGGCATGCTTAACCACCCCGTCACCGTGCACTCCATCCAGGGCAAAGGCAGCGTATTCGGGATCACGGTTCCGGTCGCCCCGGCCGATCAAAGCCGGCTGGATTCCCAGAAAAGCGGCAGCAGTTCAAGGCGGGTCTCCAATCTCGGGGGCCTGCACGTTCTGTGCATCGACAATGACGCAGCCATTCTGCAAGGCATGGTCGCGTTGCTGGGCAACTGGCAGTGTGATGTCACTGCCGCCGAAAGCCTGGACGATGCCCTGGACAAACTGGACGGACGCAGGCCCGATATTATACTTGCTGATTATCAGCTGGATGATAACCGCAATGGACTGGATGCCATGGACAGCATAAGGGAACATCTGGGAAGCGACATTCCCGGCATCCTCATTACCGGCTATATGGCGCCGGAGGTACGTGACGACGCAGGCAACCGGGGCTACCAGGTACTGTACAAGCCAGTGAAGCCTGCAGCCCTGCGAGCGCTCGTAAACAAACTACTTAAACAGAAGCGGCCATGAATCCATCCGACCGGAAAGACGCAGTAAATCCGTTTGGCAAGCTTACTTTTCTTGTTGTCGACGACTTCGAGAACTTTCGGCTATCCATGCGGCAGATGCTCCGCAGTTGTGGTGCCGACAAGATTGAGCTGGTTGCTCACGCCACGCCCGCCATCCAGTACTGTACCTACAATCACGTCGATGTCGTGCTGTGCGATTACAACCTGGGGGAAGGCAAAAACGGCCAGCACGTACTGGAAGAGCTGAGGCACAAGAAACTCCTCAAACGCTCATCGCTGTTCCTGATGGTAACCGCGGAAACCTCCAAGGAAATGGTCATGGGGGCACGGGAATATCAGCCTGACGGCTATCTGACAAAGCCCATTAACCGTGCCATGCTGGAGCAACGTCTGGGCAGTCTGATCAAACAGCGCAACGCCCTGCTCCCCATCACCCGGGAGATCGACCGGGAAAACTACCCGGAAGCCATCAGTCTTTGCCTGCAAACGCTGCCCAAACAGCCGCGCTACAAAACCTGGCTGATGAAGACACTCGGAGAACTCTACTTCATGGTCGGCGACCTGGCCCACGCCCAGAAAGTCTACGATGATGTTCTGAATCAGCGGGAGCTGTCCTGGGCCCGGCTAGGCCGGTGCAAGGTGTTGCTGGCCAACCGGAACTTTGATCAGGCCGTCGACGGCCTCAAAGCTCTGATTGAAAAACACCCGGACTATATGGAAGCCTACGACCTGCTGGCCGAAGGCCTTCAGAAACAGGGACGATCGGCCCAGGCCCAACAGGTTCTTGAGAAAGCGGCTGAACATTCCCCCAACGCTCTGCTCCGCCAGAAGCATCTCGCTGAACTGGCCGGCGCAAACCAGGATATTGACACCGCCTCCCAGGCGTGGCGACAGACGGTGTCTCTGGGCACCTATTCCATACACGACAATGCAGAGCATTACCTGTCGCTCGCCCAGAGCCTGTCCGATCTGAGCGAGGGCGATCTGGACGAAGAAGGCGCGGCGCGCTCGTCAGAAGCCCTCTCTGTGCTTACGAAAATGGAGAAACGCTTCGACAACGATGAAACCATCGGGCTCAAAAGCCGGATCGTGCAGTGCCGTCTCCATGCCGGACAAGGCCGCCACCGGGAGGCCGAAAAGATTCTTACCGCGGTCAGCTCGGAGCTGGAGAGCCTGGAGGAACTCCCGGCCGATATGGGGCTGGATTTCGCAAAAACCCTGTTCCGGATGGGCCGGGAAGATCAGGCAAAGAGAATCCTCGGCGATCTGGCCTCACGATTTGATAACGACCCCGACACCTTGCAGAAAATTGAAAACCTCCTGGACGAGCCCGTTGGCTTCCGTCAGAAACTGGAAGCACGCAGCATGAACCGGGATGGCATCAAAGCGTTTGAGGCAGGCGACCTCGACGCTGCAGTGGAAGCCTTCAACAAAGCCCTGGCGATCGTTCCGGACCATGCTGCCCTGAACCTGAACCTGGTTCAGGTGTTGATGAAGCAATATGACCAGAACCCGGAGCCTGCGTTACTGGCTGCCTGCCAACAGCGCCTGGACCGTCTGAGCAAGCTGCCAGAGCAGCATCGTCAACACCGTCGATACCTGGCCCTCACCCGAAAACTGAAAGGACTGACCGCATGACCGACCCAAACATCGACTTTTCGATGGTGCTGGCCTCTGCCGTGCACGACATGAAAAATTCTCTCGGCATGTTACTGAACAGCCTCGACGAACTTCGTGGTGAACATGAGCAATCCCTTGCTGGCTCCGACAAATTCAACATGCTCCAGTACGAAGCCGAGCGTATGCATAACGATCTGGTTCAGTTACTCGGTATCTATCGCCTGGGAGAAAACAATCTCTCTGCGCACATTGACGAGCATTTTGTGCCAGATTTCCTGGAGGAGCACCTCGCCAGGCACATCCCTTTGTTGCAGGGACTCGGCCTCAAATATTCAATTGCCGCAGATGACATCAATGGTTTTTTCGACGAGGACCTGTTGACCGGTGTACTCAACAACACCATCAACAACGCCATCCGTTATACCAAAAGCCAGATACGGCTTATTGCGCGCGAAGAAGACGGTTATCTGGTGCTGGGGGTTGAAGATGATGGCCAGGGCTACCCGGAAAGCATGCAACATACTGGTACCCTGAGTTTCAAGTCGCTGGACTTCAATACCGGCAGTACCAGCCTGGGGCTGTTCTTCGCCTCGTCTGTGGCCGCACTGCATAGCGAAGGCGAGCGAACCGGCTCCATCAAACTGCACAACGGCGGCAGCCTGGGTGGGGGTGTATTCGAAATCTGGCTGCCCTGACGCAAAAATGAAATGGGAGTCTCAAAAACGGAACCCGGGCCCGCCAACCCACTGCATATTTTCTGAGCTGCACTTATAGTGCCCGAGTCTTTCGGACTGATTCATCACGGCGTAACAACGTCTGTCACTTCCAGGGAGGAGCTCTCTCATGCCGCGAGGGCACGCACTGATCATCGAAGACTCGTCAACGGCCCGTATTCTGTTGTCCCGGCTGCTTGAACGGGCGGATATCTCTACCAAAGGGGTTGCCACTGCAGAGCAGGCCTTTCCCCTGCTTCAGCAGGAACATTTCGACCTTATCTTCCTTGATCATCTCCTCCCGGGTATGAATGGCTTTCAGGCACTGGAGAGACTCAAGCAGCAGCCGGAGACGCGGGACATCCCGGTATTCATGTATACCTCCCAGAACGCAGAGCGTTACCTACAGGAAGCCAGAGCCCTCGGTGCTGCCGGCGTCATTCGCAAGCAGGTTGACCGGGACCAGCTGATGCGAACTCTGGATATCATTCTGTCTAACGTGCCTGATCAGGAACAAAGTGAAGCCATCCGCCTGGCCGTTGAGGAAGGAGGACATCACGGGTTGGAAGCAACGGAACAGAACTCCCGGGGCATGACCGGGCGCCTGTCCACGCTGGAAATTGCCTATGAAGAGCTGGAGGAAGAAATCCGTGAGTTGCGCGCTGCCTTTACCGAATGTCAGCTACAACAGGTTCAGAAGTTAGACCAGCAACAACGGCAAATGCGCTGGCTCGGCGGCTTATCCATTGCGGGTTTGGTGGCACTGGTTTGGCTTGTCACATGGCAGGGAGGGGTTCTGGACGAGTATATTGCGCGCACCGATGAACAATTCAGTTTGCTGCACAGCATTGTTGGCGGCGTTATTGAATTAATCGGTCGCTAGTGACCATAAAGGCAGAAATAAAAAACCCCCGGCAGCGAAGCTGTCGGGGGTTTTTAGGCATTAGGCGCCTGACGATGACCTACTCTCACATGGGCAACGCCACACTA
>NZ_JBRJHG010000018.1:0-90254 GCF_053628895.1 Marinobacter sp. MBR-105
CCGTCATCGTGGCGCATGTGTGTAGATATCCGATAAGCTTGGCGAACGACCGCTATATTATAAATAATGTTCGCTTACTTTCGTACCCATTAGTAATTCTCTATATGTCCCACTAATAACCTCACCTTGCAATTACCGACGAAAATATGAACTTGATTTTACCCACAAAGAAAAAGCGAAGTCTCTATCGGCCATTATGGGTAGAGGTTCCGATCACTCAATCCTTCATAAGCAACATCGCCCATTCGGTGTCGACCTCTTGTTTTGGTTCATCTGAGCATATGCTTTTTCATGCGGATGGGTGGTGGCAGCCAAGACAGGGCTTTTCAGACTGCAAGCTTCAAGCGGTGTGTAAATCAAACACAGTAAGATTCCGGCTTATTGATGGTGGACATCAAGAACCGATAGTTACGAGCGGTATTAATGTTAAGACACTTGCTCGATTAAATGAAACTTGCGGGACTACTGAAAAGGTTTTCTATAGTAAGGACGTGCCGGTCCTGATGGCTATATACTACTCGACTAAACGATACGAGACCTTTAAATGATGCATAAGGCTGGGGCTATATACCTAAGGAAGATCTGAATAACCGCTGGTTTTTGCCCCTTTTCCGCAATCTTGGCGGAAAAGGGGCGCATTGGTCTTACGCTGCAGGTTTTTTATCAATCAGCAGGTTGCTGAAAGCGACCAGCAAATGCAGACGGTTGGTATACTTGGCATTTAAAAGCGATATGCAACACCGATGCTCACGATAGTGGGGTCCACTTCCAATTTTGCCTGAACAGGGGCCGGGCCCAGGTTACCGGTGATATCCGCCTCGAAGGGTGCATATCTAACGTCAAAATTTGCCGACCAGTTATTGTGTATCCTCCAGCGAAAACCAGCCTGAACCGCAGGGGCCCATGTATCTTCGACGTCGAAGTCGGTTAGTGCGCGATCCTTCTCATCTAAAAAGAGAATCCGTCCTACACCCGCTCCAAAGTACGGAGAGAAGTTGCTACCCGTCAAAACATGATACTGAAGCGAAAGAATTACCGGACCATAATCTGTTTGACCAAGAAAAAGACCGGAGAGAGACTCTTCGCCCTGGAGGTCCGCACTAGCGGGAATGCCGCCAAAAATGTTAAATGCCAGCTGATTACTCAGAAAATACGACACGTCGAATGAAACGGTCGTATCGTTGTTAATAGACAGGTTGGAATTTGGAACGGGGGCACCCCCCGCAGAGGCTGATCGCAAATCTTCATCGGTTAAAACTCTAGTGGCATTCAGTCCAACCACCCAGTCGCCTCTACTGTAAACCGGCTCAGATTGAGCGTTGGCCAGGCTCGCAGCAAGTGAAAGTAAAAGGAACGCCACTAACGAGACTTTACTAATTATTTTAGGTTTCATTTTTTTATTATCCTTTTTGGTATTAAAACAAATTGGCTTTAGGTAAAACTGCAATTTTTCGTAACACAAATGCCACTCATTGATGCTAGCTTGCCGGTTTATTGACTAATACTTCCCCATACTCAGAACGCAGCTTGTTTTTTAATACTTTCCCCGTGGCATTGCGTGGCAATCCTTCCACAAAGATCGCGCGATCCGGGATCTGCCACTTGGCGACTTTCCCCTGATAATGAGCAAGAAGTTCCTCCTCAGTAATATTTGCGTCGGGTATTTTTACTGCCAACAGGATCGGTCGTTCGTCCCATTTATCATGGGAGGCCGCCACTACGGCAGCTTCATTGATGGCAGAATGGCCCATTGCGATTCCCTCCAATTCGACTGTAGATATCCATTCACCACCAGATTTAATAATATCTTTTGAGCGGTCACGTATTGTCATAAATCCATCATCATTGATCGAAGCAACATCACCTGTCTCGAACCAACCGTCTTCCTCAAGAGTCTGATTTGGTTCAACACCGAAGTAATCGGCTACCACCCAATGACCACGGATGCGGAGATTTCCCTGAGCAATGCCATCTTCGGGCAGTTGATGACCGTCTTCTCCTACAATTTTGAGCTGCACCCCGTAGGGAGGCCGTCCCTGGCTTTCACGGATTTTGTTTCTTCCTTCCTCCGAAAGAGTATTGTGTTTCGACAGCAGTGCGTTGACGGTTCCGATCGGTGATGTTTCTGTCATTCCCCATGCATGGACAACTTCTACGCCATACTTACCACGAAACTCCGACATCATTGAGGGCGGACAAGCGCTACCCCCTATCACCGTCCGTTTAAGCGACTGTGCCGAGGAGCCAAGCTCGTCCAAAGCCGAGAGAAGTCCCTGCCAAATCGTAGGCACACCCAGCGCAATCGTTACGCTTTCTGAATCGATCAGCTTGACCAAACTTTGCCCATCCAGGCCAGGACCAGGCAACACCAGTTTGGCTCCAACCATCGCCGTAATGTAGGGTACCCCCCACGCATTTACGTGAAACATAGGAACAACCGGCATCACCACGTCCCGTGCCGATAAATTCAGTGCGTCGGGTTGAGCAGCTACCAGCGCGTGCAGAACGGTGGAGCGGTGTGAATAGAGCACCCCTTTGGGATTTCCAGTGGTGCCCGATGTATAGCAGAGGCTTGAGGCCTGGTTTTCGGCGATTTCAGGCCAATTCGCGTTAGGCGTTCCTCGCTGGAGAAACTCTTCATAAAACAACAATCCTGGAAATTGCGCTGCAATTTCTTCGTCCGGTTCGGACATCAATACAAATTCCTCAACCGTCTCCAGTCGGTCACGGATATTTGAAACAATCGAAAGGAACGTTTTGTCAAAGAATATGGCTTTGTCTTGAGCATTGTTGATAACGTAAACGAGTTGTTCTGGAAACAGTCGCGGGTTAATGGTGTGACACACCATCCCGCCACCAGAGATGCCAAGATAACATTCCAGGTGCCCCACGTTATTCCAACAAATGGTCGCGCACCGATCCCCCTGGACATAGCCTGCCGTTCGAAGCGCCGACGCAAGTTGTCGCGACCGCCTCGAAACAGTTGCCCAGTCAGATCGACTGGGATTTCCATCCGTTCCTATCGACACAATCTCAGCGTCTCCATGGTAGCGAGCAGCATGGTCGATCAAAGAATTCACGGTGAGTTCTACGTTCATCATTTTGCCAAGCACGTTTATCTCCTCTCCATTTCTACTGCTCGTGGGACGGAATAGTTGGCGTCAGTAGTGTCCGCGGTGGGCGTGGGCGTCATAACCCGAGCCTAAACCGTGACATTTCCCAGGAGGATGTCGGCTGCATTTTCGGCAATCATCATGGTGGGTGCGTTGGTGTTACCGGCAACCAAACTGGGCATTATCGAAGCATCGACGACTCTAAGCCCTTCAATGCCTCTGACTTTCAACTCTGGATCAACGACTGACTCCGGATCCACGCCCATACGGCAGGTGCCAACGGGGTGGTAGATAGTCTCTGCATTTTCCCGGATGAAGTCCGCAATCTGATCGTCCGAGGACACAGAGTTTCCGGGCATGACTTCTCGCTTACTATGCAAAGCCATTGTCGGTGCCGCGAGTACTCGTCGCCCGAATTTAACGGCGGAAATCATTGTCTTGATGTCTTCGGGGTCACTCAGATAATTGGGCTGAATCAACGGATCGGCTAATGGATCAGGGCTTTTCAGTCCAATAAAACCCCGGCTTTTGGGCAGCAGATCGCAAATGTGTAAGGTGTAGCCATACCCGGTCATCACTTTTCGCCCATGATCCTTCAAAAAAGTTGGCAAAAAATGGAATTGCACATTCGGTCGTTCACACGAAGGGCTGGATTTAACAAAGCCTCCTGCCTCGGCTACATTACTGGTGAGAAACCCGCGTCGCGCAAAAATATAGGAAAAAAGTGCGCTCACTCCCCGAAGCAGGAAGCTGGGGGCAACACCAATAGGCAAACGTGAGTTCGCCGCGTGCATCAGCGTAATATCCAAATGATCGACCAGATTCTTGCCCACCTCAGGAAGGTGATGGACCAGAGGGATTCCGTGTTTCCGAAGCTCTTCGCTATCACCGATTCCCGAAAGCATAAGTAGTTGTGGTGAATTAACCGCACCACCAGACAATATGACTTCACCGCCGTTATTGAGTCTAAGCTGGCGATATTCGCCCCCCTGGTTCAGTGTCACGCCGACTGCCCGCTTACCGTCCATTACCACCCGGGTTACCCGAGCGTCCGTTAGCACATCGAGGTTAGGCCGTTTCTCTGCGCCACGCAGAAACGCCTGCGCCGAACTCCAGCGCCGACCATTTTTTTGTGTCACCTGGTAGAGGCCCAGTCCCTCTTGCGTTTCGCCATTGAAATCCGTGTTCACCGGGACATCCACATGGGAAGCGGCGCGAACAAAATCCCGACTTAACGGATTGACCGATCTCAGATCGCTTACGCTGAGTTCACCGCCCTTGCCGTGGTAAGCATCCGGTCCGAAACGTTCGTTATCTTCCAGCCGACGAAACAATGTTAATGCGCGGTCCCATCCCCAAAGGTCGGTCCCGGCAGCTTGCCCCCAGCGTTCATAATCGGCTTTGTGGCCTCTGATATAGACCATGGCGTTGATAGAAGAGGAGCCGCCAAGTGTCTTTCCCCGCGGCCAGAACAGTCGACGCCCCTTGAGGTGTTCTTGAGGTTCGGTTTCGAAAGCCCAATTCAGCTTCTTGCTATTGGCAAGAAGTGCAATGCCTATGGGCATATGTATGAGCGGGTTCTTATCCCCAGGCCCCGCTTCAAGCAACGCCACTCGCTTCGAAGGATCTGCAGTAAGCCGGTTAGCCAATAAACAGCCAGCTGATCCCGCACCAACAATAATGTAATCGTACATAATACCTCTCTTGTTATTTGATTATGCTCAGCCCAAAATACGAACAGCAGCATCTATGAGCCGCCGGACCCAGCGTGTATAGGGAGGAAAAAGAAGGTGGATAAGAGAATGCTTATCCTCCATCAACGCCTTTTCATGGGAAAAAGCGCGGAAACCGTATTCACCGTGTGCCGCCCCTATCCCGGAATTATTCACTCCACCAAAAGGCAGGTCCGGATGTAGAAAATGCACGACTGTAAGGTTGACCCCTACAGCGCCGGAACTTGTTCGTTCGATAATACTCCTGGCAAAAGACTTGTTTTTGTCGAATACGTAAAGCGCCAGCGGCTTGGGGTTATCATTTATTTTATTGATAACCGAATCAATATCATCGAACTCAATAACCGGTAATATCGGGCCGAATAACTCCTCACGTGAGATATCCATGTCGCTGGATACATTTGCAATCAACGTCGGAGCAATAAAATTTTCTTCAGCATCTGTAACGCCACCTTCAAAGACTTTTGCGCCTTTGCTTTTGGCATCATCTATAATGTTTGATACGCGCTGGAAATGACGGGCATTTACAATCCGGCAATAGTCAGCCGTCGATTTTTGAGCTTCCGGTGTTTTTCCGTAGGTGCGCCCGATTTGCTTTTTAAGTGCTTCATTGAATTGGTCTGCGATACTTCTGTGTACAAAAACGTGGTCTGGAGCGATGCAGGTCTGGCCGTTATTGGCAAACTTCCCCCAGACAATATATCTGGCAGCCTTCTTTATGTTGGCATCCGGGCCTACGATGGTCGGGGATTTCCCGCCCAGCTCCAGTGTCACTGAGGAAAGGTTCCTGGCAGCAGCCTCCATGACCAGCTTGCCTACCGCAGGGCTACCAGTGAAGAATATGTGGTCGAAGGGCAAGGTCAACAGTTTCTGCGCTACCGCAGCATCCCCCTCAACCACGGAAACCAGGTCAGGAGAGAAGGTTTCGGCGACAATATCAGCGATCACCTTTGAGGTATGGGGTGTCATTTCCGAGGGTTTGATGATCGCACCGTTTCCTGCAGCCAACGCCGAGACCAGAGGTCCCAGCGCGAGATTGAGCGGATAATTCCACGGTGCAATGATCAGGCACACCCCCTTTGGTTCTGGCCGAACATAAGATTTCGTACCCAGAACGCCAACGGAGGCAGCCACCCGCTTCGGACGCATCCATTTACGCAAGTGTTTTTTAGTGTGTCGAATTTCCTGAAGCACCGGCAGGAGTTCAGTTAATTTGACTTCTGGAGCGGGTTTTCGAAAGTCCGCCGCGCAAGCCGCAATGATGTTTGATTCGTAGCGTTTAATTGAATCCCGCAGCTGGTCGAGCTGCGCTATTCGAGCCTCTAAGGTAAAACTTCCGCGACGCGCAAGTTGTGCCCGCTTTAGGGCCGCGAACGTTGAATCAATCGTATCGCTGGTTGACACATTGGGCAGCCCAACCTCCGCCAGACTAGCAATCTGCATTATAAAATCACCTCTTTCCGAACGAGACTGTTGTTATTTTAAATCGGATTATTAGTCTTCATAGAGGACATAGTCCTCTTTTGTGGCACCACAGTCCGGACAGCACCAATCGTCTGGAATATCTTCAAAACGAGTGCCGGCAGGGAAGCCTTCGGCTTCATCTCCGAGAGCTTCATCGTAGATATGGCCGCAAGTGATGCAGACCCACTTCCGATAGGTATCTTTTTGAGTCGAGTCTTTGGGCGATTTTGAAGAGGTAGGCTTCGGTTTCGCTTTGGGCTTTGTTTTATTTTTAGCTGAAGGAGTAGATGCGTCCGTTGCTTTCTGCGATGCTCCCTCGGTCTTAGCTTGGCTGGCAGTACGGACCGCTATATTGGTTGCGGACACCGAAAGTTCCGAGTTCGCTTCTTGAAGCGCAACGAAGTCAACCTTATCCCTGACGGCACAGTCTGGACAGGACCAGTCTTCAGGAATTTTTTCCCATGTCGTTCCTGCAGGAAAGCCTTCGTGCGGATCACCAACCACTTCGTCGTATACATAACCACAATCAGGGCATTGATATTTAGCCATTTAGAGCACCTTTCAAACGATCTTGTTGTCTTTGTTTTGGTAGCGCCCGACGCGCACCTTTTCAGGTGCACGTCAGACACGCTCCTTTATCTACAACGTAAGTAACGTAAACGAGGTATATAACCCCAGCTACCCGCTCATTTAGCAGCTGCGGTATTGGCCTGTTGATGGCCCGTCACACCAAATTTATGCTCATAGTACTCACGCTTGCCGGGCTGGATCTGAATCTTGTCGAGATCTCCTTTCGCCCATTCCACCACCCGGTGATCCATGATCGACCGAAACCATGAGGGAAACATTGCGACCAGGAACATTCCGGGATATCCCGATGGTAAGGAAGGCAGGTCTTTGAAGTCGCGAAGCGATTGATAGGACCTTGTAGGATGGGCGTGATGGTCGGAATGTCGTTGCAAATGAAACAGAATCAGGTTCGACATAATGTGGTTTGAGTTCCATGAGTGGTGCGGTTGTTGACGCTCATAACGTCCATCCGGCATCTTCTTCCGCAGCAGGCCATAATGCTCAATATAGTTGGCGCTGGTCAACTGCCACCAGCCAAAGGCCATCTGGATGGGCAGGAAGATCAGCATTAACGGACCAAAAAACGCCAGCAATGCGGCATACAGCACGACCGTCAGAATCATCGGCTGAAGCACTTCGTTCTCCAGGCTCCAGACACTTTTGCCGCAACGGCTCAGGCGCTGCTCTTCCAGCGTCCATGCCCGCTTGAAAGCACCGGGAATTTCACGCAATGAAAATGCGTAAATGGACTCGCCCATGCGGGATGTCGCCGGGTCCATCGGTGTTGCCACATCACGGTGATGCCCCTTATTGTGCTCAATGAAGAAATGACCATATCCGACCACGGCGAGAACCAGTTTGGCCATCCAGCGGTCAAACGTCTCTTTTTTATGGCCGAGTTCGTGGCCTGTGTTCAGAGCCAGGCCATTGATGATGCCCATGGAAAAGGCCAGTGCGACGAACTCGAAAACATTCATTGGATGCGTGGCCACCCACCAGCAACTGACAATCAGAGATGCGTAGTGAACGGGCACGGTCAGGTAGGTCAGCACCCGATAGTAACGGTCCTGCTCAAGCCGGGGCACAGCCGACTCGGGGGGGTTGGAAAAATCTTCTCCGAACATGGCATCAATCAAGGGAACGGCACCATACCAGAAGATTAACACCAGCCCGTACCAGATGCTCCATCCGGTCTGGGCGACCAGATAAAGGCTGATAAGGGGTGTCGCTGGCCACAGCACGGAAAGGACCCACAGGTGGCGCTTTCTGTCCACATAGTTTTCGGCACCAGGGTCCCTCTGAAGAGACTCTGTTACTACATTTTCTGACATTGACATGAGGATCACCTTATTGTTATCGGATTCATCATCTTTTTACATCTTGTTCTGACCGGGCCACTCAGATGAGCGGGCCGGTTGTACGCAGTTACAGGATTGGCTATAAGTTGGGGTCAAACAACTACCCGAACGGGTAGGTTTGGCGCCGGATAACGGTCGATATACGTCATGCCCTGGCGCGCTCGCGTTCCGGGGTGGCAAAGCAGGAGACTTGACTGTCATGACACGCCATAGCCTGGAAGATTGGTGCAGAAAGATGTCCGCCCGGATGTGGGGTCGTCAGCGTTTCATTACTCAAGGCTGTACAGACCGCCAGCGCCTGAGTGCTTCCGCGGTGCCTGGAGCAAAAGTCGTTCTGTACCGGGCTCCGCCGGGCTACGGAAAATCTGTACAGGTAGCCCTGGCAGCGAACATCCGCGATCCGGAACACGAGAGTGCCGTCTATATCAATAGACGATCGTACCCGGACGCACGGGATGTCACTGACAGCCTGTTTGCGGCGTTGGTTTTATATCAGCTTGAAGGACCTGAATCCCGGGGAGCGCTGAAAAGCGACACCGACACCATCGAAGCGCTTCGGGATGCCTTATTCAATGCAAAAAAGACCATAAGAATTTGCCTTGACGGGCCCGGTGAAGGGGCAGATAACGGGGATCTGATTGAGGATCTGATCTGTGAAACACCGGACAATGTAAAATTTTTTATTGCGCCCGGCAGCGCCGGGGCATTGCCGCGTTTGTCGCTGATGACGGGTGTTGTGACCTATGGTGCTGATGAGCTTGCCTTTACAGAAGAGGACCTAAAGGAGCCGGAGAAGCTTGGTGAGGTAACGGGTATAGGTGGCTCCGAAGCAGGCAACATTATACAAGCCACGGGCGGATGGCCCGCACTCGTCAGACTGATGCGCCAAACCCCGAACCCGGACCTGCCTCCCGAATCCTGGCCGGAAACCCGCTCGTATTTCAGAGACAATCTCTTGTCCGTGCTACCCGATAATGCGCGAAGGTTTGTTTGCAACGCAGCGATGCTCGAGGAGATCAGCGCTGAATGCTATGACTATGTCTATAAAACGCAACAGGCTGATCAGGAAATTTCGTTTCTTAACGAAAAATTTGCACTTTTAGCCCCCACCGCCGCCTCCGGCAAGCACCTGACCATGCACCCTGTGCTGAGAGAGTATTTGCGCAGTGTGTTTAGCGCCACTCAACGGGAGCGCCGTTCGTATGTGCTGAAACGCGTTGCCTTCTGGCATTGGCGCAGGGGAGAGTACCTCCATTCAATCAACGTCGCCCTGGAAGCCAGTGACCATCGCTGGGCGCGCGTGGTCAGTGACAGCATTATTCTGGATGTGGCGCTCCGGCAAGGTGAAATTGAAGTGCTTCGCACATGGTTTGAAAAGGTGCCGGCCCGCACGATAAAAAAAATCGCTTCCTTAAGCATAGGCTATGCCTGGACTCTGTATTTCAGCCAGCAAGCGCGGCAGGCAGAGGAAATGCTGGCGAGTTCCCGCCATCCGATTTCCAGGGGGCTGGGCAGCCTTGATGAGGAAGGGTGGCGGGAACTGGTTAAGGCAATAGGTAAAGCCACACACGATGAATTGCCGGAGAGTCAGGCGCTCTGTGAAAAGTGGATTGACGCCTTTGGCGATCGCAACCTGGTGGGTAAAGGCGCGGCCCTTACATGCCAGGCATTCATTGCCTCCAGCGACCGCCGCTTTGAAGAGTTAGAAGAATTATTGCACAAGGCGGCTGTGGTCAATCAGTCATCCAATCAATTCTACGCGTTTATCTGGCTTAAAACGGCGGAAATTCAGACAGAATTGTTCAAAGGCGACATGGTCCGGGCAATGCACCTGTTGCGTCAGGCGAATAAAACCGCAGAAAAGATTGGCGTACCAAAAAGCTTTTTAAGCAAGATGCTTGGTGTTCTTGAGTTACAAATCCTGCTCGAACAGGATCATCACCTGGTTTCCCCGGAATCTGCACAGGCATCCTTTGATTTCGCCTTGAATTATGGCGTTACCGACATTCTGTGGGGATGTACACAGACCTGCAGCCGTTTGCTGTACCACCAGGGATTCCGGGACAGAGCCATGGCCCTGTTGGAGCAAGCCCGCCTGGCCGCCAGCGAGCGCGAGCTCCCGCGCCTCAATATCCTGACGAAAGTTCAGCTGGCTGAGTTCACTCTCCTGAACAACGAGGAATTGGAGCCACCGATACTTCCCGATGAATCCGAGCTGACATTTACGCCGAATCAAAACCGGGCCATTCAGGCGCACATTGCTTTAGTGCGCTCAATGTACAGGCTAAGGCTTGGGAAGCAGTTTGGTGTGGCCGGGAACTATGCCAGAGAGGCGCTTCAGGCTGCCAGTGCCATCTCAGATGCCAGAACCAGGGTCGCCGCTCAGTATTGCCAGGCCCTGGCAGCCTTTGCCCTCGGTTCCTCAAAACCGGCGAAGCGCATGATGCTTGATGCCAACCTGCATGCGGAGCATCTGAATTGCCACTTTACACCGCTGTGGATAAAAGAAACGCTGCTTTCCCTGAGTCCCCTTGCCCGGAATCTTTTTGATGATCTGCCGGACACCGCTGAAGCTGCCACTACAAAGGACCCCGAGGTCCGGGCAGGCGACCTCAGCGCTGCACCGGTACCGGGACATACCGACGCCGCCATCACGGTCAGGCAGATTTCCATACTGAAGTGCATAAGCAACGGAATGACCAACAAAGCGATCGCTGAGCGGCTTCTTGTGACCGAGGATGCTGTCAAATGGCATCTGAAGAAGATTTTCAGCGAACTTGGAGTAACCAACCGGGTTCAGGCGGTCACTGAAGCGCGACTGCGCGGACTTCTATAGTGAGACGTAACCGGTGCTCTGCTGGTTGCGGAGCCGGGGTATGGGCAGGGGTGTATGGGCAGGGGTGTATGGGCAGAGAGTGCCACCTTTTCGCGGCGCTGGCAGGCGGCCCGGCTTCGCCGGGCAAACAAAAAGCCCTGGCTGGTAAGCCAGGGCTTTTTGGGGGTTACTGCTGTGTCGTTGGTGAGAGATAGGTGAGAGAAAGCTTACCTTCAGGGATTTCAAGACGGATGACGGTGTTTGCGTTCAGTCCCAGCAAATCGATGAGCGGGTTACAAAGGTTAGGAACCAGACTGCATATACCACCTACATTGTTCGAGTTGAGCTTAATATCTCCCCGCACTTCAACGTCAATCGGGACCTTCTCGACATTAAGCAGTTGGATCTGTATGCGGCCATCCGGGAGAAAGGTCACAGGCCCTCTCAGCGTCAGGCGGTCACCACCCAGGTCGTGAATGGGATAGCTGCGCAGGTTATGGTCAAGATAGGCCGGGCCAATGCTCGGGTTGAGGTAAGGTGCATCCAGATAGACGTCCAGAATGAGCTCGAAGGTAAACTGACCCTGATCGTTGGTATAGAGAAAGCCATTCAGCGGTTCCACATTGCCATTGGCATCCCTTGGGTATCTTATGCGCATCATGAGCGGGCCGGTCGGGATACGTTCGTTGGCCTCAATGCCGGTGTTTGCGATATTGAACTGGGCAAACAAATCCAACAACGTAGTATCTATTTTGGCCCACACATCGGTGGATGTGGTGGCTAACACAGAGGGCAGAATTTCCACCGGTACCCGGCCCTGCTCATCCGGCTGTCCTGCTACGATGGTATCGAGCATGGCTGTCAGATAAATGAACTTGTCTTCCGGGCAGCTTTCCCCGACTTCACATCCAATTCCAGCGTCAACAACAAGAGAATCCTGTTGAGGAGGATCCAGTGAGCTGACCCCATTGGATGCCAGGCCTACCGCGTTGGCAACGCTTTCTCCTGCTTGAGAGCCGGCCTCAAGATCTTTTGTATAGTCCAGATCCGCATTGGCATCGGCCGCCGGCAGGTTTCTCAGCGGCAGGTAGGTGGCATTCTTTTTCTCGATGCCGGTGAAGTAGTTCACCAGCGCCGTGCCGCCCTCGGTTCTGTGGGTTGCCTCCCATTTATCCTGGGTGAGCAGGACGGTTTGCAGAGGCAGCCCCGCGGCTGACTCTATCGCGGAGTCATTGGCATTCAGCGTATAGCGGTAAAGCCTGCCTGTCTCCCACGGAACCAGGGGCGTAATGGTCAGGGACCGTGGCTCGGTGGTGAGGGTGTATTCGGAGATATCAAGTTTTTCCCATTGGCCAGTATCCGTTTGCCTTTCAACGGTCAGACTGTCGCCGGGGATGATGGTTTCCGGGTTCATGTTCTGGGAGAAACGGACGATAATGGGCTTGTCGGTTTCGAGTTGACCAATGGGTAGCAGGTCGTCATCGTCTTTGCCCCCGGTACAACGTCCCTGGTTACCATTACTGACATTCGTATCGGTAATATCTTTGGCACAGGGGAACCCCGGGTGGGTTATCAGGGCAAGCGGTGACTGGTCCGTTGGCGTGCCCGGTTCGGTCGGGCTGAGTTGGAAGGGGAGGGCAACCTGGCTGGCAAAGGTGTTTCCGGCCAGATCCCGCAAACCGGACCCGTTTTGCGACGAGGCACCATCGGGATTGAGCCTGAGAACGTAGGCCGGACCATGCTCCAACGGCTCCACGGGATCAATGACAACACTGCCGCCATTGGCTTTCAGGTTCGCATCAACCGGTACTCCATTCTTTTCCAGCTGAATGTTGTCTGAATGGATGGATGAGGGGAGCAGCGGTTCGTTGAAGTAGACCACCAGATTATCGCCCGGGCGAAGCTTGTCCTGATTATCATCCCCGGGCACCCAGCTCTTGATGAAGGGCGCTTCGGTGTCCGCGAAGCCGGCCTGCAGCGGGGCATCTTCGACGTTGCGGAAGCCGTTCAGCTTGAAGGAGATCAGGCCTGAGGCCGTGTCAATGCCCATCACGTCCGGCTCAATAACGCCAACGGCTTCGATGCTCAGCTTGCCGTCCTCGACGATGGCGGTACCCACCAGCTGCACGTGCATGAGCTGCTGGCCAAGGGCACCGTTGGCAATGGTGTTCCCGGTATTGAGGGCCATATCGACGTAGAGTTCGAGCGATCGGGGTGCATCCACTGCATCGGTGTAGGGATTGGGCATCAGGAAGCCATTGGCGTCCGAGAGAAAGCGAACCTCGACGGCGTCGGATTCAAACCCGGCCGGTACGGCACCGGCGACCTTGACCACTACGGAACTCCCGGTCAGCAGGGTGCCCCGGTCGATCCTCAGGGGAATGCTCTGGCCGGCCGCTTCAAATTTGGGAATAAAACCCAGCTCCGCGAACACGGTGCCGGTGACGGCCGTCGGGTTGTCCGGGCCCAGGAGGGGAGAACTCAGGTTCACCGAGTTGTAATCCTCGCCCGTCAGCGGTAGCTGGCCAGACAGGGTTTCAGCAGCCTGGGCCATAATCTGCCGCTTGCCCGTCGGGGAGCGGGAGTCGATCGGGTTGAAGGTCAGTGTGCGATCTTCGGACAGGGCATCATCGAGCAGAGCGCTTTTGATGCCGGTAGTCACTTTCAGGGTATAGGTTTTGGTGGGGTCCAGGTAGCCTTCCGGGTCCACCGTGACCCGGTGACCCCTGACGTATACTTCGGCATTCACCGGTTCACCGGCCTGGTCCGTCAGGCGGATGGTGTCGCCGTAAACCACCGATTGCGGGTCGACGGGCTCGGTAAACTGAAGCCGGAATGTCGTGAAATCCGTGACGGGGTAGTCGCTTCCTCCGTCCGGAATGGTCCGCGCCAGTTCAAATCCGGTGCCTTCGGTCTGGCTCAGAATCGGGCCGGATGTGGCCGGTGCTGTCCTGAATCGGATGCCATCCGCGGTCAGTGACACCGGTGTGCCGCCAACCTCAAGGCCCTCTGCGGTCAGGGTGTAGCTGGTTCCCGGCGCAAGCGCCGTGTCCGGCTTTGCCGCCAGCCCCATCTTGTCTTCACCAGTGAACATCACGTCGGTGAGGGTAACCTCGTTCCCGGTGGCATCCTTCAGGACCAGGACATCGGGAAGGTCAGTCAGCGGTGTATCGATGGACTTGTTGAAGCGCAGGAAGACCGGTGCTGTTGTGGGGACGGTGGACGTGACACCGGGCTGATCGCCGCCGGGGGACGTACTGTCAGCCGGATAGGTAAATGTCAGCGATCCGGGTGTCGGAGCCCGGGTAACGGTCTGCTTGTCTCCGCTACCCCCGCAGCCTGCGAGTGCTGTGGTGACAATCAATGCAATGGTTGTTTTTTTCATGCCGCACCTCTTCAGAATTTCAGCGTAACCGAACCGCTGAACACGTGAATGTCGCCGTCTGCGGTAACGTCTTCTTCATTGCCGTTATAGTCGACAATGGTGAAATCACGCTCTTGCAGCTTCTGGTACTGGTAACCAAGGTCCACGCGAACGGGGTAGGCCAGAAGACGGGTGCGGTTGAATGTGGCGCTTAAGCCAAGCCCGACAGAAATCTTGTCTGTGTCCAGGTAGTTGATTTCCGGGTTTCGGGTGGTTTTCAGAGGGGATTCTTCATAGGCGACGCCGGCACGCAAACTGAAGTTATCGTTCAGCATAAACTCGCCACCGAGACGGGGAATCAGGGTGTCGTCAAACTGCATGCGGGCAGCAGGGGAGAGGCGGTTCTGATCCTTGATGGTGTCGCTGGCAAATTCATCTTCCAGTTCTGACCAGTTCTGTTGTTCTACGCTGCCCCCGATACGCCAGCCGTCACCCTGATACTGGGTACCAATGACCCAGGTTTCCGGCTGAAAGGAGTCGATCGTGGTGACCGCAAGCGCAAGCCCCGGGTCGGGAATCGTCTGGTCGACAATGACGTTTGCGTCGACACTGGTGGAAGCCGATGATTTTGCGCGGTAAGCCAGGGCCGTTTCCCAGCCGCTCAACCAACAGCCGCTTTCAGAGCAGAAGGTTTTGCCCCAGTCGATGGAGGTACTGAGGATCGACTTTACAGAGGGTTCGGCATTGACTGACAGGCGCTCACGCCGTGTCTCACCGGCCAGGTTCGATATCGTATCGAGCTCGGCCGTGGCTTCGAGGGTGACCCTTGCCGAGATGCCGGCATCAATGCCCCGCCAGATATTGGTGGCACCACCGATATTGAGGAACAGGGGTTCCTTGCCATACTCCATGAACTGGCCGCTTTCCGATGTGTTTGAACCGAAGGCCAGCAGTTCCTTGCCATACTTCTCCACTCCCGCGATGAAGCCAAAGTAGATGGGGTGCTTGAAACGGGTCAAGGAAGTAAGATTTGTTTTCATGCCGATCAGCACATGCTGGCTCGGCGAGTCGGCGAGTACGTCGCCATCCCGCAGGGGGCCATCCACTCTCAGTTCCTGTTCTGCATGAAGCAGGCCTAGGGTCAGCTCTCCCCGGGGATCTTTTGTCAGATAAGCCGGGTTATAGTAAGTGGCAGACACCTGATCGTTGAACATAGACAGGGATTGCGCTGTAGCCACGTCGGCTGCCATTACCCCGTAGGTGGTGCCGATGTTGCCCATGCTGGCCTGAGTGGGAAAAGAACCCCCAGCGGACAGAATTGCGATTGCAAGGCAAGAGGTAGGGCCCTTAGTAAAAAGGGGAGTCTTAGGCATTAATATGCTCCGTTTTCTCGTTATTGTTGTCAGTACATCTATACAGCGCTTGTTGAGGCGGTCAGATGCTGTTCAGCAAAAAAGCTTACTTAAACTGTTTTTTCGGAACATTGGCCCTCTTGACGCCACAGATCGTCTTTAACGCAGCCAGGCTTTTTCGTGAGAAAGGTTTTGAAAGGACGTCGCTCAAGTAGATTGCCGAAGCGCTGCTTGTCGAGCTGATGCGCCGGGGAGTCGACCTGGTGACCGCAGAGGTCGAGTCGGCTTACGCCAGCTCGGACGACCCGGTTGAGCGTTTGCGTCTTTGTATCAACGCACATCTGCGAGCCCTGTTGTTAGATTCGGATGCGGTTTACGTGCTGTTGTTTGAATGGCGGGCGCTGGGCCCGGAGGCTAGTAAGGAAATCATCGAACTGCGTGACCAGTACGAGTCCCTATGGGCCGGTATCCTCGAAACAATGATTGCGCAGGGCGTGGTCCGGAAGAATGTTGACGGCCGTTTGCTTCGCCTGATCGGCCTTGGGGCGCTCAACTGGGTTGCAACCTGGTTCGACCGGAACGGAGTCCATTCACTCGACGCCATTGGTGATTTTATCTGGCAGATCGCTATGGACGGTGTCATCAATAAAGGTGTCCAGGCATGATCTGGATTCGCCGGCATGGACGTACCAGTCAAAGCAACAGCGCTACCGCCAGCAGTCGCTCTGGCAGTGTCCCAGCGATCAGATCGGCAGTCAGTCGGATCAGTTATCGCTGCTGTCCGACAGGTAGGCGCCGTCCTCGTCATGGACTTCCTGGCCGGTCACCGGCGGGTTGAAGGCGCAGATCAGGCGCATGTCCTCGGTGCCACCGTACAGGGTGTGCTTGTCGTGGTTGTCCAGGGCGTAGAGGGTACCGTCGGTAATCTCGTGAACTTCACCCGTGGCGAGGTCCTTGATGCGCCCGTTACCGGCAACGCAGTAAACGGCTTCCAGGTGGTGCTTGTACCAGAAAGTGTGCTCGGAGCCTGCCTTGATGATGGTTTCGTGGAAGGAAAATCCCATTCCGTCCTTCTTGAGCAGCAGGCGGCGGCTGGTCCACTGCTTGTCGCTGACTTCACGCTCGGTACCAATGATGTCCTGAACTTTAACGATTTTCATGGGCGTATCTCATGGTTGGTTGGTCAGAATCGGGTGAAACAACTTTATAGTATAAACATTAGGCATCTATATATTTCAAGTGGCCCTTTCCTCCTGCCACTGGTCATACCCCTCTAGCGCTTCCCGGCTGTCATTGCCCGGTGTGGCCCGCTCCGCACGCCGCGAGAGGCTTAACGTACGCTATTTTCCGTTTCGTGAGGTGGCCCCTTGACACGTGCGTCACCGACTCTGCTGAATCGCGTTCTGCGACGATGGCGGGTGACGCATGGCCTCGCTGGCCGGCAGCGCCGGAGGCGTGGACCTCCGGCGCATCATCAGCGCCGGAACAAGGGCGGCCAGGAAGATCGCGCCGACGATAAAGAAGCTGTCCCGGTACCCCAGCATGTTGCCCTGGCTGTAGATCACGCGGCCAAGATAGTTCATCGCCCCGGCCTGGCGTATCGCCTCCGGCACGCCAGCCTGTGCAAACAAGCCGGTTACTTCGTGCAGCATAGCGGTCGTTGCACTGTTGCCTGCATGCTGTGCCGCCGTGAAGCTGTCTACGTAGAGCTGAGATCGCCGCTCCAGAGCGATGGAGAGCAGGTTGACACCAAACGCCCCGCCGAGTTGGCGCACGAAGTTGATGGCGCCGGAGCCCTGACTGAGTAGCGTCATGGGGAGCGCCTTGAGGGCGCCGGCGTTCAGGCTCGGCATGATGAAACCAAGGCCGATACGCCCCAGCATGATCCACCAGGCGAACAGCCAGAACGAGGTATTGGTATCCACGTTGCTCATAAGAAACGATGACAACGCGAAAATCACAAGCCCAAACATGACCGTGGCATAGGCGGGTGTCCTGTCAGTCAGCCGCCCCGCGATGGGGAAGACCAGGGCCAGAATCAGCCCCGCCGGCATTAGCAGCAGGCCCGAGCGGGTCGGCGTGTAGCCCTGGATCGTCTGGACGAACAGCGGGATCAGGAAGGTCGAACCGAAGATGCCTGCTCCGAAAATGAAGGCCACGACGGAGGCGCCCGCATAGACCCGGTTCGTGAAGAGCTTGAGATTGAGCATGGGTGCGGACGTGCGCAGCTCCCAGACGATGAAGCCGATGCCCGCGACCAGGGCGATGGCGAAGTCGCGCAGGATGGGGTCGGAGATCCAGCCGTCACGCTGCCCGTTCGACAACCCGTTGAGCAGGGTCACGAGAAACACCGTCATCAGTCCAAAGCCGATCCAGTCGAATTTGCGCGGCGGACCGGAGGTTGCGCGCCCCGGCATCAAGATCGCGGCCATAAACAGGCCGATGAAGCAGAAGGGCACGGCCATGAAGAAGACATAGCGCCAGCTGAAGCTGTCGACCATGATGCCGCCAAGCGTCGGGCCAAGCGCCGGGGCCAGCACCACGCCGATGCCGTAAATTCCCATGGCCGACCCGCGTTTCTCCGGCGGAAAGACCTGGAAGATCGTCTGCATGGCGAGCGGCTGGAGGATGCCGGCCGCGCCGCCTTGTAAAACACGGGCCAGGATCAGCACGCCCTCGGCGGGGACGAGCCCACCCATGATGGAGGCGGCGATAAAGATGGTTATCGCCAACATAAAGGTCGCGCGCTGGCCGAGGGTATCGACCATCCAGGCATTGAGCAGCATGGTCCCGGTCATCGCGGCGAGGAAGCCGGTGGAGAGAAGTTGCGCCTTGTCCTGGCCCATGCCGAAAGCGCCCATGATATCCGGCAGGGCTACATTGACGATGGTGGCGGTCAGGATAGTGGCGATCGTGCCCATCATGACCGTCGCTGTGACCAGCCAGCGATAGGACGGGCCGAAACGGGCGAATAGCCCCTCGATACTGTCCGGCCGGGGCGCGCTAGTCATCGGCTCTCGCCTCCAGCTCCACCATCATACCCGGCTTGAGTTCGCCGCCGTCCTGCTGCACCGCGATGCGCACTGGCAGGCGCTGGGTGATCTTGGTGAAATTGCCGCTCGGGTTGGGGTTGGGCAGCAGGGCGAACTCGCTGGTGGCGGACTGCCCGACGCGCGTGACCCTGCCCTCAAAGCGCCGCCCCGGCAGGGCATCGACAGTGATCATCACGCTCTTTCCCGGCCGGAAGAAGCGGATGTCGGTCTCCTTGACGTTCGCTTCGACACGCACCCGCTCGGGATCATGCACCATCAGCAGGCGTTGGCCGGGGGTGACATATTCGCCCTTGTCCACAAATACCCGGTCCACCACGCCGTCGAATGGCATGACGATGGTGCGATCTTCCAGGTCGAGTTCGGCCTGGGCTTTTTGTGCACGTAGCCGCTGCTCCTCCGGGCCGAGTTCGGCGAGCTGGGTGCGCAGCACCGTGAGTTCCCCGCGCGCGGCTTCAGCCTCGGCCAGGGCGGCGCGGGCATTTTCCAGGTCCGCCTGGGCGCTCAATGTCTGCTGCTTTGCCGTCTCCAGCGCCGCCCGCGTCTGGTCCAGGCGCGCACGGTTGATGGCACCGCTCGGCGCCAGCTTCTCCGCCCGGTCATTCTCCTGTCTGGCAAGATCGAGTTGCGCTGCCGCTGCTGCCAACCTGGCCTCTGCCGCCCTCACCGCTGCCTGTTTGGCGGTAATGCGGCTCTGTGTCTGACGGTCGGTGAGTGCGATGCGCGCTTCGATCTCCTCGCGGCGGCGGGCAATCCCGGCGAGTTGCGCGTCAAGCGCCTCGACACGGAGACGGCTTTCCCGGTCGTCGATCCGGATCAAAACCCTGCCTCTCTGCGCGGCATCGCCATCGGTCACTTCAAGTACCGTCACCCAACCGGGAACCCGGCTGCTCATGGCAACAATGTCGGCGGCGACACGGGCATCCGTCACAACGACATGGGTGAGCTGCTGATACAGCCACCAGCCGCCACCTCCGAGAACGATCAGCGTCGCCAGGATCGCGCCATACCATCGCCATGGCCGAGGGCGGGCAGGAGGTAAAGCCGTCTCTGACTCAGCCTCCCTCTTCTTGTCGGGGGCGGTGCGTAGATCGGTTTCCTGATCGTCGTCCTGGTGTTCCCGGTGGGTCATATGCTGGTTCACGCTCTAGCTCTCATCAGTTTTTGTCCACAGGCTGCATCGCCCTTGGGGTGCCGCCCAGCTTGTCGGCGATCTTCTCGAAGACCTTCAGACAGGTCGCCACCTCGGCATGGGACAGGTCGGATAAGATTTCCGCCCGCACCGCCGCTGTGGTAGCTTCGATCCGTTCCAGAACAGGGGCAGCCTCCGCACGCAGGTGAACCGATTTGGTGCGCCGGTCGGCGGCTTCCGTGCGGCGTTCGATCAGCCCCTCCGCTTCCAGCCGGTCCAGCGCGCGTACCAGGGTCGGCCCCCGCACCCCGACCGCCTCGGCCAATTCACGCTGGGTTGCCGCCTGGGGCAGGCGAGAGAGATGTAACAGGGTCAACCAGCGGGACTCGGTGAGGCCAAAGGTGGCCAGCCGCCGGTCGATTTCGGCGCGCCACAGTCGGGCAACCAGCCCGAGGCGAAGTCCGAACTGTTCCTGATCGTCGAGAGGTTTGGTCATCGCATTGCCTGCATCATTATGTAGCTGTACTATAATCAATAGATAGCTAAGTATCAAATGGCGAGGGATGTAGCCCCGAAGGCAGCACTGTCTAGAGCAGAGGACCGGGAAAGGCGTTCCATCCCGATCACAGAAAGGAGCACCACGATGTACAGGACGATCCTCCTAGCCTATGACGGCAGCCGGCAAGGCCGTGAGGCGCTGGACCAGGGGGCCGAGCTGGCTTCGCTTTGCCAGGCTCGTGTCTATCTCCTCGCCGTCGTCACCCATGAACTGGGTGTCGCGCTCGCTGAAGCGGCGGCACCCTCAGACCTGCCGGAGCGAGAATATCAGGAAGTGCGCCGCGTGCTGACGGAGGGCGCGGAAGCGCTGCGGCGGGCGGGGCTTTCCGTCGACACGCGCCTCGCTGCGGGCAACCCCGCCGAGGAGATCGGCCGAATGGCGCACGAGGTCGGCGCGGATCTGGTCGTGGTCGGTCACCGTGAACAGAGCGCGATGGCCCGGTGGTGGCACGGCTCCGTCGGCGCTTCGCTGCTCGCCCACGCGCCATGCAGCCTGCTGGTGGCCGTTGCGGACCGGTAGTTGTCAAGGAATATGTCGCAGGGTCTTCATCAAGGTCTTCGCCGGCTAGGCTGAGGAGAAAGCCCTTGATTCAGGTGTTAATCGGTTGGCGGCCACTGCTGCGCAGCATGTAACACGCGCAGTATTCGTACCGTCAAGGCATCCTCCTGGTACACGAGGATATAGTTCGACCAGGCGACGAGTTCCCGGGTCCCTTCAACCCGACCAGGGCGGCCTATTGTGGGGAACTCCGGCAGCTTTTCAGCTTTCATCTCGATATCATCTTTTACGCGCTGTGCTGCATCGGGATTGTCATCAGAGATGTAATCGACAATCCCTAGCAGATCGGTACGAGCCAGTTCCAGCCATTCCAGTTCAGGCACGGCGACGCTTTCTGTCGATCAACGCTTGTGCCTCATCCATTACCTGTTGATGAGGAACGGTAGGTCGGGCATCAGCCAGGGCCTCTTTCACTTTATCGCGGAACCAGGCGTCATGGGCTTCCGGATCAGCCGTTAACCCAACGGGCAATCCGCCCTCTTTGGTTACGCGGGTTAGAAGGATGCGGACGGCATCTGATACCGTCAAGCCGAAGCTGGCGAGCTTTTCCGCTGCATCAGCCTTCAGCTCGTCGTCCACACGAACGTGCAGCATTGAAGTGTGAGCCATGATGAATTCTCCGTTTGTCATGCGTAACTCTACTTTGTATCTCAAATGCGATACAGTCAAGCTGTAGATATTAGCAAAATCACTGCGTTTGGTCAGATGCCAGTATTTTATAGATTGTTGACCGGCCTATCTTTAACCTCCTGGCGATCTCCGTAGCCCCCACTCCCTGGCTGTGCAGGGCACGGACTCTATCCTTGTCCACCCTGGGTTTACGGCCAAACTTGACCCCTTTGGCCTTGGCCTCCAGGCGGCCCTCGTTGGTGCGTTCCAGTATGCGCTGACGCTCGGGCTTGGGCCACGGCCGACAGGATGGTGACTACCATCTTGCCCATGATCCCCTCGGTGCTGATCCCATCGTCGAGGAACCGGATAGCCACACCCATGTTGTCGAACTCTTTGATGAGCTGGCCCGGAGTTGCGTCAATACAAGATCGAATAGCACTGGGATGACATTATTCACATTGCCGGTTCGCTCAAACTGGGGACCGTGCAGGCCTCCGTGGGATGCGCTGGAAGCGTAACTGGAAGCGTTTTACCCCAAAGGCGGTGGGCCGGGGGCGCCCACCCATGGGCCTGGGACGAATGTTGCGGCTGTATGTTAGTGGCCCCAACAGTGCTTTGGCTTCTCGGACCAAGGCATCGAGGATGCGATTTACGACAATCAGGCGATCCGGCGTTTCGTTGGCATTGACCTTGGCCGGGAGTCAGCACCGGATGCGACCACCTTGCTCAAGTGTCGCCGATTGCTGGAGCGCGAAGGGCTCACCGGCAAGCTGTTTGAGGCGATCAACGCTCATCTGGCTGGGCAGGGGCTGATGCTACGCGAGGGCACCGTGGTGGACGCGACGCTGCTTGCCGCATCGCCGTCCACGAAAAACCGGGCCAGAAAACGCGATCCGGAAATGCACCAGGCTCGCAGCCTGCTTCACGGCGAAGAAACAGACGTTATGTACCTGTGCTGGGTTGTGTCAGCCAGCGGTTAAGCTAACATCCGGCACAAGCTGATTTTTCTTCTGCTGGCATTGAGCCTGCTGGGGTCCGGATTTGCAGCATTGCCAACACCTGGATCAGCCTGACCGCTGCCAATTGAGAAGACGCGATGAAAAGATATCCTTACGGTTTTTCAGCAGCCTGGGCGCTTACGCTGATGTTCGCGATGGCCAGCCCCACGGTGGCAGCTCAGGCTGCACCGGATGAACAGAAAGAAACCGTTAACTGTGCGTTGATCCGGGACGGCATCCAGCGACTTGCCTGCTATGACGCCCAGAATGACCCCATTGCCGCCAGAAAAGCGGCGGACGAAGACACGTTACAGCAGGCGGATGAGGAAGCCGCTATTCCGGTGGCTGATGATGCCCGGCGGGAGCAGATCGTCAGCGATGCTCTTGAGGACGACTCAGACACCGGTCTGATGACAGCCCTGGTGGATAATTACCTGACCGCGGAGAAGGCAATTTTTTCATTCACCGGCAGTTTTGTGACCCACCGCCCCAACTACATCCTGCCATTCACCTATGTGGACGACCCTAACCCAAGGCCCACCAGCCCGAGACTGGGCCCCGCCGGCTATGACTTCGCTCTGGAAGAGGAAGAGGCGAAATACCAGATCAGTTTCAAGATTCCACTGCTGACTGGCATTTTTGATGATCGAACCACCTTCTGGTTTGGCTATACCCAGCAGTCCTACTGGCAGGTGTACAACACCAAAGACTCCGCTCCCTTCCGTGAAACCAACTACGAGCCCGAGATTTTCTTCCGGCACCGGCTGGACTGGGATCTTGGGCCTGGCACTCTGAGTGCGGTGTCTCTGAGCTTCAATCACCAGTCTAACGGTCAATCAGAACCCCGGTCGCGCAGCTGGAACCGGATCATGGGCACCGCGGCTTACAGCTATGACCGCTGGCTGTTTATGGTTAACCCCTGGTTCCGGCTGCCGGAGAGTGGCAGCGATGACGACAACTCGGATATCGAGAAGTATCTCGGACATGGTAGTTACCACGCGGTTTACAAGCTGACAGAGGACCGCACGTTCTCGCTGAAGCTTTTGAACAATATGCGTTCTACCAATCGGACGTCGGTGGAGTTCGGGTACAGTTTCCCGATGGGGGATACGATGAAGGGCTTTTTCCAGTACTACAACGGGTATGGGGAGAGTCTGATTGATTATAACGAGCGTATCGAGCGGTTTGGCGTGGGGATTCTGCTGAATAACTGGTTCTAGTCGGAGTGTGCCCGGCGCAACTCCACGCTGCCATGCATCAGGTCCGTCAGGCCATGGTGCTGAGTGTTCGCCGGAAGCGGGTCAGGGCCAAGGCAAAAAGGGTACTCCCGATAACGGCGATGGCCAGGAATTGCGGCCACACGGTGGCGAGGCCCGCGCTACGATACAGAATGGCCTGGGCCAGCATTACAAAGTGGGTGTTGGGCGCGGCGAGCATGATGTACTGGACGGCCTCCGGCATGCTCTCGCGCGGCGTCGAGCCCCCGGAGAGCATCTGCAGCGGCAGCAGCACCAGCATCAGCAGCAAGGCAAACTGCGGCATGGACCGGGCGACGGTGCCCAGGAAGATGCCCATCGAGGTGGTCGCGAACAAATGCAGCGCAGTCCCGACCAGGAACAACGCGAGCGAGCCTTCGATGGGCACGGACAGCCAACCCTGCACCACCGCAGTCAGTGCGAAGGCGGTGGCGGCAAGGACGACCAGCGCCATCGCCCATACCTTGCTGCTCATGATCTCGAAAGGCGTGACCGGCATGACCAGCAGATGCTCGACGGTGCCGTGCTCGCGCTCACGGATGAGCGCCGCGCCGGTGAGGACGATGGAGAGCATGGTCACGTTATTGATGACCTGCATGATGGCGCCGAACCACGACTTGTTGAGCTGGGGATTGAAGCGCATCCGCAGCGCCAGATCGACCGGCAACTCCGGAACCTCGCGATAACGCTGCGCGAAGGCGCGCACCTCGTCGGTGACGATGGTCTGGATATAGCCGCTGCCGGTAAATGCCTGGCTCATGCGCGTGGCATCGACGTTGAGCTGGACCGTGGGCCGCTGCCCTGCCAGCAGGTCACGCTGGAAGTTGGGCGGGATGTCAAGAGCGAAGGTGTCGAGGCCGGCATCCATGCGGGCGTCCATCTCGGCCTGCTCGATCACCTCGGGGAGAACAAAGTACGGCGGGTAAAAGGCGCTGACGATGCGCCAGGACAGCGGCGAGCGATCCTCATTCACCACCGCGATCGGCGCCTTGTTGAGGGTCTCCGGCATGGCCGTGGCCGCCGTGTAGACGGAAACGGTGAAGGCGTAGACGATCAGCACCAGCATGATCGGGTCGCGGACAAGGCTGCGCAGCTCCTTGACACCGAGATGGCAAATATTGGCAAGGCGCATAGACTATCGCTCCTGCTTCTTGAGCAGCGCGGCGGACAGCCCGATCAGGACCGGCACGGCCAGCGCCAGTGGGAGAAAGGCGCCATGCAGGTCGGAGAAGTTGAGGGCCTTCGAGAAGGTGCCGCGCGCGATCGTCAGGAAATGCGTGGTCGGATAGACCTCGCCGATCAGCCGGCCCATCCCTTCCAGGGACGAGACCGGGTCGATCATGCCGGAGAAGTTCGCCGCCGGCAGGATGGTGAGCACTGCCGTGCCGAAGATCGCCGCGATCTGGCTGCGCATGAAGGTGGAGATCAGCAGCCCCACGGCCGTGGCGGCACCAATATAGAGCAGCGCACCCACCGCCAACGTCAGGAAGCTGCCCTTCAGCGGCACGCCGAAGACGGTCACCGCGAGCAGCGTGAGCAGCAGGAAGCTCAGGAAGGACAGGACCACGTAAGGGAACTGCTTGCCGAGCAGGAACTCGAGCCGCGTAGTGGGCGTGACGTAGAAGTTGGTGATCGAGCCGAGCTCCTTCTCGCGCACCACGCTGAGCGCCGCGAGCATGGCCGGGATCAGCATGAGCAGCAGCGGGATCACCGCCGGTACCATTGCCACCAGGCTCTTGACGTCCGGGTTATAGCGGAACCGGGTCTCGATATTGACGAGCCCCGCCAAAGCCTCGCCGTAGCCGGCCTCGCGCGCCTTGGTCGCCAGCCAGTGGGCATGAATCCCCTGCACATAGCCGCGGACGGTCTCGCCCCGTGTCGGCATGGCGCCGTCGATCCAGGCGCCGGTCTCGACCCGCCGGCCCCGGGCAATGTCGCGCGCGAAGCCCGGCGGGATCTCGATCGCCAGACTGATGTCGCCTTCGCGCATTCGCCGGTCAAGATCGGCATAATCGGTGATCGGCGGCCGCTCGACGAAGTACCGGGAGCCGCTGAGGTTGAGCGTATAGTCGCGGCTGACGGTGGTCTGGTCGCGATCCAGCACCGCAAAGGTGAGATCCTCAACATCGAGGCTGATCCCATAGCCCATCACGAACATGAGGATGACGCTGCCGAGCAGCGCCAGCGTCAGCCGGATGGGATCGCGGCGCAGCTCCAACCCTTCACGCCGGGCGTGGCTGATCATGCGCCGGGGATCGAACATGCGCCGCCAGCCCTGGGGTTCGCCATGGCCTGCCGACGCGTTAACCGTATCGAGCGACGCTGTTTGCTCCTCTCCGCCTTCGCCCTCCCCCGACGCCTCCTCCAGATGCGCGACGAATGCCTCTTCCAGGGTCTCTGCGCCCCGCTGCTGTACGATATTCGCCGGCGTGTCGGTGACCAGCACCCGGCCCGCATGCATCAGCGAGATGCGGTCGCAGCGCTCGGCCTCGTTCATGAAGTGGGTGGAGATGAAGATGGTCACGCCGTCGCGGCGCGACAGCTCGACCAGCTGGCGCCAGAAGGCGTCGCGCGCCACCGGGTCGACGCCCGAGGTGGGCTCGTCGAGGATCAGCATCTCGGGCTTGTGGATCATGGCGACCGCCAGCGACAGGCGTTGCCGGTGGCCGAGGGGCAGCTGGCCCGGCAGACTGTCCACCACGGCGGTCAAATCGAAGCGTTCAACCATTTCGTCCACCCGCCCTGAAATCTCGGCAGCGGGCACCTGGAACAGCCGGGCATGCAGCTCCAGGTTCTGCCGCACCGTCAGCTCGGTGTAGAGCGAGAAGAACTGCGACATGAAGCCGACTCGGCGGCGGGTCGCGAGGTCGTGCGGGTCCACCTCGTGTCCGAACAGCCAGGCCCGGCCTTCGCTCGGCGGAAGGAGGCCGGTCAGCATCTTCATGGTCGTGGTCTTGCCGCAGCCGTTGGAGCCGAGAAAACCGAAGATCTCACCCCGGGGGACACGCAGGTTCACATGATCGACCGCGATGAATTCGCCAAAGCGCATGGTCAGATCCCGGGCCTCGATCGCGGGGTCGCCATCGTCTGCCGACCGCGGCGGAATCTCGACCGGCCGATAATTGCGGCGCTTGTCTTCCGGCAGCAGCCGGATGAAGGCCGCCTCCAGCGAATCCGCTCCCGTGCTGTGCAGCAGGCCTTCGGGCGTGTCGCTGGCCAGCACCGCCCCACCGTCCATCGCTGCCAGCCAGTCGAAGCGTGCCGCCTCATCCATATAGGCGGTGGCAACCAGCACGCTCATGCCGGGCCGGGAACGACGGATGCCGGCGATCAGATCCCAGAACTGTCTGCGCGAGAGCGGATCGACACCGGTGGTCGGCTCGTCGAGGATGAGCAGGTCCGGATCGTGGATCAGCGCGCAGCAGAGGCCGAGCTTCTGCTTCATCCCACCGGATAGTTTGCCCGCCGCCCGATCGAGAAACGGCTTGAGCCCGGTGGCCCCGGTCAGCACCTCGATGCGGCGCGCCCGTTCGCCGCCGTCATGCCCGAACAGGCGCCCGAAGAAGTCGAGGTTCTCGAACACCGTGAGTGTCGGATAGAGGTTCCGTCCCAGGCCCTGTGGCATGTAGGCGATACGCGGGCCGACTCTGCGGCGATGGCGCGCATCGGCCATATCGCCGCAGAGCACCTCGACTCGTCCTGTCTGGACCGCGCGGGCGCCTGAGATCAGCGCCAACAGACTGGACTTGCCGACCCCGTCCGGGCCGATCAACCCGGCCATGCAGTTTGCCGGGATGTCGATCGTGACCTCGTCGAGCGCACGCGCCTTGCCGTAGCGCAGGGATACATCGCGCAGGCGGGCAACCGGCACGTCAGCCCCCCCGTCATCCTCGATCAGTGTATCTGCCTCCCGGCTCATTGCGGCAGTCTCGTCTGCAGTTCAGGCGGCCAATCCACCCGCGGGTCGAGCCGCACATAGGCCATGCCCGGCAGGCCGGTCTTGACCTGGAGGAGGTGCTCTCTGAGCAGGTCCGGGGCGATCCGCGCCTTGATGCGGAACATCAGCTTCTGGCGCTCTTCTTGCGTCTCCACCGTCTTGGGTGTGAACTGCGCGACGTCCGCCACGAAGGAGATTTCGGTCGGGACCACGTATTGCGGGGCGGCGTCGAGCACGAGCCGCGCCTCGGCCCCGAGCGCGATCCGCCCGGCCTGTTCTGTCGGCAGGAAGAAGGTCATGTACACATCGGTGAGATCGACCATGTTCAGCACCACGCCGCCCGGGGAGAGAACCTCACCGGGCTGAGCGACACGGTACTGGACACGCCCGTCACGCGGCGATTTCAGCACGCTGTCGTCGATATCCGCCTGAATACGCTGGAGGGTGGCCCGCGCCGCTTCCACCGAGGCCTCCGCGGCAATGACATCCGACCTGGCCCGCCCTATGGCGGCTTGCGCGGCCGCCGCCTGCGCCTCCGCGGCGCCGACCGCAGCCTTCGCCGCCGCAGCCGCGGCACGGTCGTCATCGAGCTGCGCCTCGGAGGCGGCATTTTTTGAGGCGAGCTCCCGGGTGCGGGCAAGCCGTTTTTGCGCGGCGTCGAGCTCGGCCTTCCTCTGGGCTATGAGCGCTTCGGCGGCCTGCTTCTCGGCCTCACGCTGGGTCACCAGGCTTTGCGCGGTCTCGATGCCGATGAGCGCCCGTTGCAACTGCGCCTCGGCCTCCCGGAGCTGCGCCTCCAGAACGGCCGTGTCCATTTTCGCCAAGACCTGGCCGGCGCGGACGAAGTCGCCCTCGTTGACCAGGATCTCCCGGATCCGGCCTGCGGTCCTGGCTGCGATATCGATCTCGACCGCCTCGATCCGGCCGTTTCCGGCGGCGAATCCGTCGGGCAAGTCCTGCGGTTGAAAATGCCACCAAGCCCAAACGCCCAGCCCAATGACAATCGCAGCGGCGACGCCTCGAATACCTGCTTTCATGAATTTTTTCACGTCTTGGATTGCTCCACGCCAGTTGGCTCACTCATTCTTGACCATTGAATTCAGGCTGAGCGCGATCTTTGTAGACCCACATCTTAAGCTGTATCTTACGCACGAACCACAGCAATTAGGCTGATCCACATCATTTTTGTCGACAAACAAATATCCGGGCGAGATTCCCAGTTTCCCTATTATCCCAGTTTATAATCATGGGTAGTAACTACGCGGACTGCTCAGAGATAGAGTTTCTATCCATGGGTAGTAAAATGGGTAGTATTGAGCGGCGATGGCTGTGAAAAATACACCAAGCAACTGTTTATAAATGCTTTTTAATTTTTATTCGTCGAGCAGGTGCAGAATCTGGAGTGAGGTATAAGCCGGGGCGATTGGTGCCTCCCCGGCGTTCGTGCGGTTTACTCCGCCGGCTTGATGGCGAGCAGGTCGGTCCGCAAATGCGTCAGCACCTTTTCGGCCGTGTTGCCGATGACACGGGCGGCCAGGCCGGTTTTACCGGTGGTGCCGATGACGACCATGTCGGCCTTGATCCGGTTGGCAACACTGGGAATGATCTTTTGAGCAGGGCCAGATTCGATGTGGACCTGTTCCGGCATCAGGTGCCAGGTGTTGCACAGGTGTTCAATCTGCGGTTTCAGGGCCGCTTCCCGTTTTCTGGCGTGGGCCAGAGGGTCGATGATGTCCAGGTCGGCCAGAACCACCGAGGTATGAAGTGCGTGCACCAGGTGCAGCTCTGTTTCCAGAGCCTTCGCCAGATGCCAGGCGCGATCAATGATGCGATTGTTCAGGGCTTTCTTCACGGGCTTGTCGGAGCTCAGGTCCACCGCCGCCAGGATTGGCCGAGCCTTGTTCCATTTGTTCTCCGCCACCAGCATCACCGGTGACGGGCACTCGCGAATCAGGTGCCAGTCGGTCGGGGTATACAGGAAGGTTTCTGAGCGATGGCCCGTCTTTACCACGACACCAACGTTCTCTTTCTGGCACTGGGCAATTACCCACAGGTGAATGTGCTTTTCCCAGACCGTTCGGGCATGGATCTTCAGATCATTGCAATCGGCCAGCGCCAGCATCTGTTCCAGCCATTTCTGGCGATGTTCCATGAGCGCCTGTCGGGCCCGTTGTTGTACCTCCGGATCGCCCGGCAGTGCATCCAGATATTCATGCACAAACGCCACGACCTCCACCGCTGCGCCCGTTGCCCGGGCCAGTGCCACGCCACGGGCGAGGGCGGTTTGGTCTTTATGGTGGTGATCCATGATGATCAGGAGTTTTTCCATGGCGGTATCCGTTTACTGTGGGTGTTTGCTGCCATACTAACAGCTGAACCCGGGCCGGGATGCGGAGATAAGTCAAACCCCGTATAATTTGCCGCTTTCTGGCCATGCGTGTTGGCCGCAAACTGTTGTTCAGGAGTCTTCAAGCCATGAAGCAGGCCGGTGGGCAGGGTACTCTGTTTGTGATTTCCGCTCCTTCCGGCGCGGGCAAGACCAGCCTCGTGTCGGAAATGCTCCGTCAGGATTCCCGGCTGGGGGTGTCGGTATCCCACACCACTCGCCCGATGCGCGATGGAGAGCAGGATGGCGTGAACTATCACTTCATCAGCCGGGATGAGTTCGAGGCCATGATTGCCCGGGGTGATTTCCTGGAGCATGCGGATGTTTTCGGCAACTACTATGGCACCTCCCAGGTGTGGGTGCGGGAAACCCTGGCTACCGGGCAGGATGTGATCCTGGAGATTGACTGGCAGGGGGCGGAACAGGTGCGCCGGCTGATTCCGGAATGTGTGAGCATTTTCATTGTGCCGCCCTCGGCTGAAATCCTCCGCCAGCGACTTGTTGGGCGTGGTACTGACGCGCCGGAAGTCATCGAACGGCGGCTGTCGGAGGCGGAGGAAGAGTGCCGGCACGCGGTCGAGTTTGATTACCTGGTGGTCAACGATGACTTTGCGGTGGCATTAGCTGATCTGCTGGCCATTGTCCGCAGTCAGCGGCTGAAAATGGCCACCCAGCAGGTTCGCCACGGTGAGTTGCTGCGGGACTTGTCCGCTCACGGGTGATGGTGGTTTTCACTGTATACAAATTGAGCCGGGGCCAGTAAACTACGCGGTCTGCTAAATCAGTGATTCTTTTTGTTCGGGGAAGATAATGGCACGAGTTACCGTTGAAGATTGTCTGGAAAACGTAGATAACCGATTCCAGCTGGTCATGCTGGCCACCAAACGCGCCCGCCAGATCGCCACCAAGGGTGCCGAGCCGATGGTTGCGGAAGAGAATGATAAGCCGACCGTTATTGCCCTGCGTGAAATTGCAGAAGGCAAGGTGACCCGCGATCTTCTGCTGGAAGAAGACGACGACTGAGTTCGTCCGGTTGCCGGCGATGCGTAAAAATACGTGCCGGTAATTGAGAAGCATTGAAATCTGCCTCCGCAGTTTTATAGTGTAACTATAGAACTTGCCAGGAAGGACAACGGAAGCCCGGATGCACGCATTCGGGCTTTTTTGTCCCCGGTACACTGACAACGATGGAGGCGCGGTGGTCGCAGCAGAGGCAACGGTAGAAGAACTGGCCAGAGAGCTCAGTTCCTACCTCGATACCAATCGCATCAATCAGGTGCGACGGGCTTACTATTACGCCGAACAGGCCCACGAAGGCCAGATGCGTAAAAGCGGCGACCGTTATATTACCCACCCCCTGGCTGTGGCCGGAATTCTTGCCGACCTCCGGCTCGACCATCAGAGCCTGATGGCAGCCATGCTTCACGATGTCATTGAAGATACCGGCATTCCAAAAGATGCGCTGGCGGAACAGTTCGGAGAGGATGTGGCCGAGCTGGTAGATGGTGTCTCCAAACTGACCCAGATTGAGTTCCGCTCCCGGGCGGAGGCCCAGGCGGAAAACTTCCAGAAGATGACCCTGGCCATGGCCAAGGATATCCGGGTGATTCTGGTGAAGCTGGCGGATCGTCTGCACAACATGCGCACCCTTGGCCCCATGCCGTACGAGAAGCGCCTGCGTATTGCCACTGAAACCCTTGATATCTATGCGCCCATTGCCAATCGCCTGGGCATGCATTCCATCTGTACCGAGCTTGAAGATCTGGGCTTTTCCTCGCTTTATCCCATGCGCGCCAAGTACATTTCCAAGGCGGTGGAGAAGCTTCGTGGCAGCCACCGGGAGATCATTGAAGACATCCGGGGAAAATTGCAGGAAAAGCTGGAGGAGCGTGGGCTTCCGGGCCGCATTCTGGGGCGGGAGAAACACCTGAACTCCATTTATAACAAGATGAAGTTCAAGCAGAAATCCTTCCATGAAATCATGGATGTGTATGCGTTCAGGATCATTACGGATACCGAGGATAACTGTTATCGCATACTTGGTGCCGTACACAGTCTCTACAAGCCACTGCCCGGGCGTTTCAAGGATTACATTGCCATGCCCAAGTCGAATGGCTATCAGTCCATTCACACTACCTTGTTCGGCATGCACGTGAACATCGAGATCCAGATCCGGACCGAGGAAATGGAGCACATTGCCAACAATGGTATTGCTGCCCACTGGATGTACAAAAACGAAGCCTCCGGCGTGACCACCATCAATCAATCCCGGGTAGATCGGTGGGTGAAGGGGCTCATGGAAATGCGCGAACGCGCGGATGATTCCATGGAGTTCATTGAACACGTCAAGGTCGATCTGTTCCCGGACGAGATCTATGTGTTTACGCCCAAGGGCCGGATCATGGAGCTGCCAAGCGGGGCCACCCCGGTGGACTTTGCCTATGCAATCCATACCGATATCGGCAATGCCTCTGTGGCGTGTCGGATCAATCGCAATCTGGCATCTCTGAGTCAACCGCTGCAAAGCGGGCAGACGGTGGAAATCATCACCGCGCCCGGCGCCCGCCCGAATCCTGCCTGGCTCAGCTTCGTGGTGACCGGCAAAGCCCGAAGCAGTATTCGGCATGTGCTGAAAACCCGTAAGCGGACCGAGTCCATGGAGCTGGGTCGCACCCTGCTCAAACGTTCGCTCAAGGGTTTTGGTGCCAAACTGTCGGATATCAGCGATGCCCAGAAACAGGCGGTGGTTAATCACAACCAGGTCAACAGCTTTGATGATCTGATCAGCGATATTGGTCTGGGTAACCGTATGGCCTATCTGGTGGCCCGTCAGTTGGTGTCCGGCAATGACGTGATGGACGCGCCGGCCAACCTGGAAAACGCCCCGGACAGCAAGCAGGGCGCCGTCACCATACGCGGCACCGAAGGGCTCTTGGTACGCTTTGCCAATTGTTGCAAACCCATTCCCGGGGACCCGGTGGTTGGTGTGATGGACTCCGGCAACGGCATGGTGATTCATTCAGATACCTGTTCCCGCCTGCCGGAGGACGATGAAGGCCGTGCCCGGCTGACCCACCTGAAGTGGGCCAAGGACATTACCGATGAATTCTCGGTGGAGCTTCGGGTTGAACTGGAGCGCCAGCGCGGGGTGATTGCCGAAGTAGCGAACGCCGTTGCCATGGCAGACGGAAACATCGAGCGCATCAGTGTGGAAGACCAGAACGCGCGCTTCGGCATCGTCAGCCTCGTGGTGCATGTGAATGGCCGCAAGCATCTGGCGCGGGTGATGCGCAGGGTCCGGAACATTCGTGCAGTGACCCATATCGGCCGGGTTCGGCACTGAGACCTTTGCGTGGTTGACAGTGGCTACGCCCAAAGGTGACGATTGGCGTTTTGGAAAAGAGGAAATTGCAGGTCATGACCAACAAATCTGTTATCCAGACCGAAAACGCCCCTCAGGCGATTGGTACCTACTCTCAGGCTGTTAAAGCCGGGGACACCGTGTATCTGTCTGGCCAGATTCCGCTGGACCCGGAAACCATGGAAGTGGTGGCGGGCGACTTTGCCGCCAAGACCCGTCAGGTGTTCGAGAACCTGAAAGCCGTGTGTGAAGCGGCCGGTGGCGAGCTGAAGGACATCGTCAAACTGAATATCTACATGACGGACCTGGCCAACTTCGCCACTGTCAACGAGATCATGGCCACCTATTTCCAGGAGCCGTATCCGGCACGCGCCGCCGTCGGTGTAGCCGCGCTGCCGAAAGGCGTTCCGGTGGAAATGGAAGCCGTTATGGTGCTCAGCTAAGCGTCAGAGCTTGCTGATCATCTCCCGGTACCCCGCCCGATAGTCGGGGTACCGGAATTCAAAGCCACTCTGAAGCAGTTTTCGATTACTGCAGCGCTTGCTACCGGCCCGCCCGCCTTTACGGGCGCCTTCCACCGGGGCTTTGCACGGCACCTGAGAACGCACCCAATCAACCACCTCATCCAGCCGAACCGGCTCGCAATCACTGGCGACGTACAGTGGCTCCAGGTCCTCACCGTTCAGGGCTTTTTGCGCAAGCCATGACACAGCGTTGGCGGCATCCACTTCGTGTATGCGATTGCTGAAAGGTGCGGGTGGTTGGGGGTTCATGCGGCCTTCCAGGACTTCCTCAAGAAAACGCTGACGGCTGGGGCCATAAATGCCACTGAAGCGAACAACGGTGGCTGGATGCCCGCTGTTCAGGGCGGTACGTTCGCCCTGGAGGATTTGTTGACCAGTGAACCGGTCCGGATCGGCAGGGCTGTTCTCATCGACCCAGCTGTCATCATTCTGCGCAAAGACGCTGGTACTGCTGATGAAGATCAGCCGTTTGAGGGATTGCTCACCGATGACGTTGAGCAGGTTCTTGAGACCAGTGACATAGGCTTGATGATAACCCTCTTCGTCGTAGCTGGATGGCGTCAGGCAATAGACGACGATGTCCAGGTGTTCCGGAAGCTTGCCGGCCATGGATTCCGGGCGGGTCAGATCTGCCCCGATCCCGGTCACTCCCTGAGGGACTCGATCCGGGTTGCGGCGCAGCCCGTATACGTCTCCGGCGCCCAGCAGAACCGTGGCAATGTCACCTCCGAGCTTGCCGCAGCCCGCCACCAGAATTTGTGCCTTTTGCTTGTCATCAGTCATTGCCATAGACAATTTCAATCCTTATCCTTTGGCTGATAAAGTAAGTGAAACTTCGACCTGAGTACGTCAACCGGAGCTCACCATGACCCTCACCGAGTTACGATACGTTGTTACGCTTGCCCGGGAAAGGCATTTTGGCCGTGCCGCAGAGCGCTGTCATGTCAGCCAGCCGACCCTTAGCGTTGCGGTTAAAAAGCTTGAGGATGAGCTCGGTATCCCCTTGTTCGAGCGCAGCAAAAGCAGTATTCGGGTGACCGAGGTTGGCCAGCGTATCATTGAGCAGGCCCAGCGGGTTCTGGACCAGGTGGGCGTGATCAAGGATATGGCGCAGGACGGCAAGAATCAGCTCAATTCGCCATTGAAGGTCGGCGCGATTTATACCATCGGACCCTACCTGTTCCCGCATTTATTACCGGAGCTGCGCAGAGCGGCGCCAGACATGCCCCTTTACATAGAAGAGAACTACACCGCCAGCCTGCGCCAGAAGCTGCGGCACTCAGAGTTGGATGCCATCATCATTGCCCTGCCGTTTGAAGAGCCGGAAGTAGTAACCCTGCCGCTTTACGATGAGCCGTTTGTGGTGCTGCTGCCAGCGGATCATCCGCTGACAGAGAAGGAGCAGGTGACGGCCGAAGAGATGGCGAAAGAGCAATTGTTGCTGCTCGGGCCCGGCCACTGTTTCCGGGATCAGGTGCTGGAGTCATGTCCGCCCCTGGTGGATGCCATCACCAAGCGGGCGGACAACGGCAGACCGGAGCTGGTGACCGAGGGCAGTTCGCTGGAAACCATCCGGCACATGGTGGCCTCCGGACTGGGAATCACGGTACTGCCGCTGTCGGCCGCCACTGCCATCAAATACCAGGAAGATATCCTTGCGGTGCGGCCTTTTGCGGCGCCGGTGCCTTTCCGAACCGTGGCGCTAGCCTGGCGTGTAACCTTCCCGCGGCCCAAAGCCATCGATGTACTGTCACTGGCGGCTAGCCAGTGCCGGGTGATAGAAAAAGCCAAAACCGACACACCGGCGGTTGCTGAAAGCGCCTGAGGGCCGTATGACGTCACTGGAGGACATCCCGGTAACCCAGCTCAAGGGCGTAGGAAGCGCCCTGGCGGAAATACTTGCCAGGCTGGGCATCCACTCCATTCAGGATCTCCTGTTCCATCTTCCCTACCGTTATGAAGACCGCACTCGCGTAGTGCCCATGGGCAGCCTGCGTATCGGCGATATTGCTGTGGTGGAAGGTGAGGTCATGAAGGCCGACCTGGTGATGGGCCGCCGGCGCAGCCTGCAGGTGACGTTGCGGGATGACACCGGGTTTCTGGTGATGCGGTTTTTTCACTTCAATGCCGCCCAGAAAAACCAGCTTGCTGAAGGCACACGAGTGCGCTGTTTCGGCGAGGTGCGCCCAGGCCGGGCCGGCTACGAATTCTACCATCCGGAATACCAGACCAATCCTCCTGCCATGCCGCCGGCCGAACAGGCGACGCTCACGCCGGTGTATCCTCTGACCGAGGGCATTCAACAGCCCAGGGTCAGGGGGCTGTGTCAGCAGGCCCTGAGCTATCTGGATCGCTACCCCATCAAGGACTGGCTGCCCCCGGCACTGCTGGCGGACTACCAGTTGCCCGGCATAACCGAGGCTGTTCGCCTGGTGCATTTGCCTCCGGCCGGCGCCCCGGTGCATCTGCTGGTAGAGGGAAAGCACCCGGCTCAGCAGCGGCTGGTGATGGAGGAGTTGCTTGCGCATCAGCTTAGCCTGTTGCAGGTCCGGAAGCAGATACAGGCCCGGGAGGCCTTGCCGCTGCTACCAGCGGGAGACCGGGCAGAGCGATTTCTGGAGCAACTGCCGTTTAGTCTGACCGGTGCCCAGCGCCATGTGATTGCCGATATCCGGCAGGATCTGAGTCAGCCGGTGCCGATGTTACGCCTGGTTCAGGGAGATGTCGGCTCGGGTAAAACCGTGGTTGCTGCCTTATCTGCTCTGCAAACCATCGAAGCCGGCGCCCAGGTTGCCTTGATGGCACCTACCGAGATTCTGGCGGAGCAACACTATCAGAACTTCCGAAATTGGCTGGAGCCATTGGGTGTGGAGTTAGCCTGGTTGTCGGGGAAGGTGAAAGGCAAAGCCCGACAGACAGCGTTGAGTGCGGTCGCCGAGGGTCGTGCGCAGATTGCCATTGGTACCCATGCCCTGTTTCAGGATGACGTGGTATTCCAGCGCCTGGCGCTGGTGATTGTCGACGAACAGCACCGGTTTGGCGTGCACCAGCGGCTGGCCCTGAGAGAGAAAGGGGTTGGCGGAACGCTGGCACCGCACCAGTTGATCATGACGGCGACGCCCATACCGCGAACCCTGGCCATGAGCGCCTATGCCGACCTCGATACCTCCGTGATTGATGAGCTGCCGCCGGGGCGCAAGCCCATCGAAACGATTGTGCTGCCGGAGAGCCGCCGGGACGACATCATTGAGCGGGTACGCAAGGCCTGCAGGGAAGGTCGGCAGGCCTATTGGGTCTGCACTCTGATTGAGGAATCCGAGGCGCTTCAGTGCCAGGCGGCGGAAGTGACCGCCCAGGAGTTGGTTGAGCGGTTGCCGGATCTGGCCATTGGCCTTGTTCATGGCCGCCTGAAAGCCCAGGAAAAAGCCGCGGTAATGGAGCGCTTCAAAAACGGCGAACTGGATTTGCTGGTGGCCACCACGGTGATCGAGGTCGGCGTGGACGTGCCCAATGCCTCTCTGATTATTATCGAGAACCCGGAGCGGCTCGGGCTGGCGCAGTTGCATCAGTTGCGGGGCCGGGTTGGCCGCGGTGAGCAAGCCAGTTTCTGCGTGCTGATGTATCACCCGCCCCTGTCCAATAATGGCAAGGCCAGGTTACAGGCGCTGCGGGACAGTCAGGATGGCTTCTTTATCGCCGAAAAGGATCTTGAGATTCGAGGTCCTGGAGAAGTGCTGGGTACTCGCCAGACTGGCTTGATGCAGTTTCGCCTGGCCGATTTTGAACGCGACAAGGGTTGGATTGCTCCCATTCGTGACATGGCGCCGAGCCTGATGAAGGAGCCTCGGGTAGTCTCAGCACTTATCCGACGGTGGCTGGGTGAGAAAATTCGTTATGGCGACGTATAGTGTTGGTCATGAATTTCATAACGCCTGTGCTCGTGGCCGATATTGGCCTGTTAATGTCGCGTTAATGACTGCAAAATGCATGAAAACTGATTGATAACCTTTGTCCGGAGAATGCTATGGAACTTCCTGTTGTGGTACAGCAGGCACTTGGTGATAACGCCCCCGGTGTATCGTTCCGGAGCGTAAGCCAGATTGATACCGGCCATTTGCTCCGAATGGTACTGCTCAGCGACGATCAAGGTAATCTGCAGGCCATCTGCCGTCGCAACGATATGCTCGATCTGGAAGCCCTGAACAAGCGTCTGGGGCGGGATCTGAGAATGATGCAGCGGCGCGAGCAGGTTCGGGTCCGCCAGAAAGCCGGGCTTCAGGAGTTGCCGGCGCTGCCATCACTCACCGGTTGGCCGACCGTAGTTGACCGGCGTGTGGATGAACTCGAGGCGGTCGCGCTGGAGTTGGGGGAACAGGACCTGGGCCTGATGATGCCGGGCGAAGATTTCCGCCAGTTGACGGCAAAGGCCGCCCGACACGATTTTGCGGTGGATACCGCGAATATATCCGTCAATCTTGACAATCACGCCGCCGACCGTGACCAGCTGCATTCCGCCATCAAAAAGTTCACCGGCTTGCGTATTCAGCAGCGACTGGAGGATACGCTGGAGCTGCCGCCCTTGCCTGAGACTGCTCAGCGCATCATTCATCTGCGGGTAAACCCTAATGCGGTAATGGGGGACCTGGTGGATGTGGTGGAGAGCGATCCGAGCCTGGCAGCCCAGGTCGTGAGTTGGGCATCATCATCGTTCTACGCCGCTGCAGGGCAGGTGCGTTCCGTCCACGATGCGGTGTCCCGGGTACTGGGTTTTGATCTTGTGATGAACCTGGCCATGGGCCTGGCGCTGGGGCGTGCCCTGAAGCACCCGAAGGATCATCCGGACGGTTATGTGGATTACTGGCAGCAGGCCATCTGGCAGGCTCAGTCTGCGGGCATTCTCGCGAGCATGATGCCTCGAGGGCAGCGACCTCTGTTTGGCCTCGCCTACCTGGCTGGTTTGCTCCATAACTTCGGGCATTTGGTACTGGCTCAGGTGTTCCCGCCGCATTTCAGGCTGGTCTGCCGGTCGCTGGAGGTGAACCCGCACATTGATTCCACTGTCATTGAGCATTACCTGCTGGGGATCACCCGGGAGCAGATTGCAGCGCAGTTGATGGAAAACTGGGGTATGCCGGACGAGGTGACACTGGCCATTCGTTACCAGAAGAATCCTTCCTATGACGGTCCCCATAGTGTTTATGCTCGTTTATTGTGGCTGGGACGGCAGTTACTGACGGAACGTGGTGTTGCCTTGGGCGCAGGTGAGCCGGCAACTCAGGCCGTTTATGATGAGCTGGGTCTGGACAGGGAGCTGGTTCAGGAACAGTTTGATGAGCTGGTAAGCCGCAAAGACAGTATTATGGCCATGGCCGGGATGATGAGTCAGGGCGGATAAAAAAGGGCCGGCCATTGAGGCCGGCAAGTTCACCCGCTTGTTGCAGAGTCGTCCAAACTTGTCAGGAGAAAACAACGGGGAGGCTGATCCAGTGTGGTGGGAGCGGCCTCCTGTTTTTAAATTTAGACAAGCTCCAGGAAAAGGAAAGGCGACTGCATGCAGATTACATAAATGAGCATGGTGTCAGCTTTCCTTGAGGCTTAAAGCTATTGATTTGCTTTGACATATTTTTGAGGCGGGCGTCCGGTCGGTAACAAAAAGTTACAAAACCCTGACGTCAGTCAAAACGATGATGCCGGATTGCGGTAGCGGCCCGACGGATTTCATCGGAATACTCCCTTTCCACCGCAAACCGTTCTTTGTCCATTTCCCGGATGGTCGCGGAGTCGGTATTCTTCCTCGCCCGATGGGTGGGCATATGCTGAATCTTGTCGTGCACCGTCTGGAACACCTGAAAGGGTGGCTTTTCCAGCAGTTCCGGGGCCAGGTAATCCAGCAGACCCTTGAATCTCAGACAGGCCTCGGAATACTCAACCTGGTCTTCCTCTACCGCCATGGCGATAATCCGGATACTTTCAATCATTTCGTCCCGGCGCCGGGCCTGAAACTCCTCAGTTTTCTTCTGGCGCAGCCGCTGTTCGGACAGCAGCCTGGATTGGCGCCAGATATAAACCAGTAACACACCGATAATAACCAGCCCGATGGCAATAAAGACCAATTGCAGCCCTCTGGGCATGGTTACACTCCTGTTTGTTCAAGAGGCCACTATCAGGCCTGTTTCTGTTGAGGTTCGGGTTGCCAGACTCTGACATCAACCGCCTGGCCGTTCAAGACCGAGGTTCCCGAAACCGGATCCACCAGGGCATCATCCAACAGATCGTTGATGCTGACCCCGGCGTGGGACGATGCCACTGATTGGCCGGTGCCTGATCGATGGTGACCCCAACCGTGGGGGATGGACACCACACCCGGCATAATGTCTTCGGTGATTTCCACCGGGATCACCACGTCTCGCCCCTGAACCGAAACCTCGGCATGATCTCCGGGGTTCAACGCTCGTTTGCTGGCGTCGTCCGGGTGGATAAGCAGGGTGCAGCGGCCTTTGCCTTTGACCAGACGCTGGCTGTTGTGCATCCACGAGTTGTTGCTGCGGACATGGCGACGGCCAATCAACAGCAGGCCGTCAGCGGGTGCAGATTCAAGGGTAGCCTGCATGCGCTCCACATCCGCGAGATAGCGGCGGGGTGCCATCTGAATCAGACCATCGCGGGTGAACAGCCTTTCCGGTAACGCCGGTTGCAGGGGACCGAGGTCGATGCCATGCGGTGCGGCTTTCAGAGCAGAAAGTGATAGGCCTTTAGGTAATTCATCCCAACGTCGGTTGAGTGGGCTCAGCCGGGCCAGGCCTTTGAGGGGGTTACGCTCCGGAAGAATGTCCATCACCAGTTCGATGGCGGTTTGGGCGAATGGGCGCACCGGGCCGGCGTCGGCACCATAGGGGCCTGTTCGCAAGAGCAGATCCAGAATAGGATCTGGTCCCAGTTTTTTGAACGCCCTCCAGCCCATTTCCGAGCGTAGGGGCAGGCGCCCGCCTTTACGCTGTTGTTCCAGACGGTGTGCGAGCTCCAGCAGAATCTGCCAGTCGTGGCGGGCGTCGTCCGCTGCCGGAAACAGTGCTTCGCTGTACTTGGCTACGTTGCGTACGGCAAACTGGCTGAAGATCAGATCATAGTGACTGCGCTCCAGGGCCGCCGTTGGCGGCAGAATGACATCAGCATGGCGGGTGGTTTCGTTCAGGTAGTAATCCACGGACACCATGAAATCCAGCCCCTCCAGGGCTGACTCCAGTCGCTGGCCGTTAGGGCTTGATAGCACAGGGTTGCCGGCCACGGTCACAAAGGCACGGACCTGACCTTCGCCCGGTGTAAGCATTTCATCGGCCATGGTGCTGGCCGGATACTCTCCCGCAAATTCCGGTAGACCGCGAACCCGGCTGTGGCGCTTACCGAAATGCCCTCGCTGCCCGGACATGGCGCCGAGTGCCACCAGATCCACCGCCGGTTGGGTGAACAGTACGCCACCGGGTACATCCAGCTTACCGGTCAGGATATTCAGGCAGTAGGCCAGCCACGTGGTGGTGCCGCCAAACGCCTGGGTGCTGGTGCCCATTCGGGTATACAGGGCTGCCCGTGGCGTTTTGGCCAGCTGTCGTGCCAGCTGTCGGATGGCCTCAGCCTCAATGCCGGTGTGCCTGGTTACCGCTTCCGGTGAGAACGACAGGGCGGCCAGGCGCAGAAGATCCACGTCTTTCACCAGCCGCTCGGCCGCGCCGGGATCCACCAGGTTCTCTTCGAACAGAGTGTGTACCATGGCCATCAGCAGGAAGGCATCGGTGCCGGGCCGGATAAAATGGAAGTTGTCGGCCAGGCGGGCGGTTTCGGTGCGTCGGGGGTCAATAACGACGAGTTGCCCACCGCGTTGCCGCAGTGCTTTAAGGCGGCCCCGGATGTCCGGTACGGTCATCAAGCTGCCGTTCGAGGCCATCGGGTTGCCGCCAATACAGATGAATAGGTCAGTATGGTCGATGTCGGGAATCGGAAACAGAATCTGGTGACCAAACATCTCCAGGCTGGCCAACATGTGCGGTAGCTGGTCGTTGGACGTGGCAGAGAAGCGATTCTGGGTGCCGATGGCCCGCAAAAACGGCATGGTGGTCATCAGCGCGCCGTGATTGTGAACATTGGGGTTGCCGAGGTAGACCCCGATACTGTTCCGGCCGTAGGTTTTCCGAATTCCATGAAGCTTCTCGGCAACCAGATCAAAGGCGTCCTCCCAGGATAGCTCTTCCCAGCCCTGGGCAGTTTTGCGTATCGGCTTCTTCAGGCGCTCCGGGTCTTCATGCAGATCCTGAAGTGCGACGGCTTTGGGGCAGATGTGGCCCAGGCTCAGAGGATCCTGATCGTCGCCCTTGATACTGGTGATTTTGCCGTTGTTGACCTCAATGGCAACGCCACACATGGCTTCGCAGAGGTGACAGGTGCGGTAGTGGACGCCGTTTTCCATGCAGGCTCTCCCGGAATTCTTGTTGTTGGGTTTCATATTGCAACCAGATTATCAGGAAAACGACCCGGAATGAAAAACCGATTGTGATTGTGGCCCCAAAAGGCCCATAAAAAAGGCCAGTCCGGAGACTGGCCTGAGGAGGGTAGACCTGAGTAACCTGTGTTCTATTCGTACTGAGCCGGAATTTCCTTCACCGGGTTGGATATAAAATTCAGGTAGACGCCTTGCTCGGGGATGATCAATGGGATTTCCGTATTGATGATTCCGAGGGCGACAGCCTCTACGTCGATGTGGGGGACATTGAAGTTCCGTTGTTCGATCTGCATCCGGCCGTCATCAAAGAACACCACACGCCCTTCCAGTTCCAGAGTGAAAGGATAGCCAAAGAGGTTGTGAGTCAGTGGCAAGTCTGTGGGAATTCCGAGGATGGACGCGGTTGCCTTCAACCCGGGGGCATCAAGAAACAGCTCGGCTTTGGTTTTGAAAATCGTCTCACCCTGATCATTCTCGGTGATGTAACCCGGAATCAGGCTGTTTCTGGCGCAGGATGCTCCCGTACATTCAGGATCGTCCTTGGCGTAGCGCATTCTTAATACCTGGGGCCCGGTGCTGGAAACCGTGCTCAGCAACGACAGGTGAACGTCGAGAGACGTGGTCGCCAGTTGGGTTGGGTAAAGCAGCACTTTGACGGCGTCTCGCCCGGTGTCGGGATCCACGGTAGGTCCAATAACCTCCGTATTCAGAGCGTAGGTCTGATAGATGAATTTTTTGCGGGGGCAATCGGCACCGTCAACCGCACAACCAACCCGGGCATCCTCGGCATGGTCCTGGGTTACGAGCAGTTTTGCGGCGTTTGCCGAGGGCAAAAAGCCTTCACTATCGCTCCCCTGGTGATTAAATGGCTCAAGACACGATTCGCTGCCGAGGTCATCGCAGTCAATCGCAAGATTCGAATTGGTGTCCCGAATCGGCAGATTCCGCAGCGGTGTGAAGACTGTGGAGCGCGCTTCTGAACCGGTAAATACGATCTCAAGATTATCAGGGCCATTGTTCCCGTCACCATCATTGAGGCCTTCCAGCAGATCCGTTTTCAGTGGTATGCCGTCCTCGTCGCAAATCGACGTGTACTGTCCAGGAGTGCAAGTGCCGCTCTGCTCTGAGGAGGCCAGAATGTAGCGGTAATGCGCACCGACCTGCCACGGCTGCTCTGGGTAGAACCGGATGCGCTGGTTGTTTTTCTCTAATCGGCCTGCCACCTGTTGGTTCAGGACGGTAACGGTACCGTTTGCTTCCTGTGCAATTTCCTGAACGGTAAAGGTCTCACCGACGATGACTGAATCCAGATCGAGAGACTTGGAAAACACGACCGTGATTGGCCGGTCCGCCGGCATTTTGCTGACGGGTAACACGTCACCGGCGTTGTTGGCGTCGGCGGTCCAGCATTTCCCGAATACGCCGTTTTCCAGATCCAGGGTGTTTTCGTAGTCGGTTTCACATGGGTAGCCAGGGTAGGTCGTCAACGCCAGGGGGAATCCTTTATTTCCCGGGCTACCGTTTTCTTCAATGCTATCGAGCTCAAAGCTTAACGGAGAAACCATCGCGCGGTTGCCCGCCAGGTCTGTAAGTCCGTCGACAGACACGGAATACGGTACGCCATGCTTCAAGCCACCCTGCGGATTAAGCACAAGCGCTGTTCCATCCAACCGAGCCTGAAGGTTAGTTACCGGTGCACCGTTTTCAATGAGTTCGACACCATTCTCGACAGATGCCGGATCAAGCGGCTCATCAAAGAACAGAATGATCGGGTCGCCCGGGCGCTGCATGGACTGACGGGTTGGCGGAACGGCGTTCGCAGGGCCGGGCATCCAGCTCACCAGGCTGGGTGGTGTGGCATCCAGTTCCCGCAGGTTTTCGGCATCCAGAACCGAGTCGGCATCGGTTGCGGCCTGCAGATGGAAGGCAATGGTGGAATCGGTGAATTCCTGGCCCAGCAGGTTTGGTTCCACCATGCCGATGGCGTCGATGGTCAGAACGCCGTCCCGAACCAGAGCAATACCGCGCAGTTCAACACCCATCAGATCCTGGGACAGCGCGGCATTCGGCTGTGCTGCCTCCGTGTTCATGGATACGTCCATGAACAGGGTGATATGCCGCGGGGCATTGATGTCATCGGTGTACTGGTTCGGGCTCATGTAGCCGGATGCATCCGAGAGCATGGTCACTTTGATGGTGCCGGTTTGCTGGTCTTCGCCGGTCGCGGCATCCAGAACCTGTACCTTGCCACCCACGAGTACGTTCAGGCTGGTGCTTTCCAGCACACTGCCTTTGGGAATACGCAGCGGCAGTGCTTCGTCAGCATCAAACGCCGGGGCGTAGGCGAGCTCGGCAAACAGGTCCCCGGTTTGTTGAGAGGGGCCGGCTTCGCCCTGGAGTACCGAGTTGAGCGTTACGGCATTGAGGGCCTGGCCGTTGAGCACGGAGCTCAGTTCACCGTTGCCGGAATCTACGGCGGTTTGTTGCAACACAACCGTTGGGCCGGTCTCTCTCGGGGTAAAGGTGAATTCCCCGGTGAAGCGGTTCTCCTCACTGCTGTCGGTCAGGCTGGCGAGGTTGGTCAAATGCAGGGTGTAGGTTTCACCGGTGTCGAGAATATCCTGTTTGCTGCCGCACTGCGACAGTTCGGGGGTTACGCAGGGGTCAACCGTAATGCGGTTGCCTTTAACCAGTACGGTCGCCGGAACCTCTTCACCGTTGGCATCCTGCAGCTGAATACTGCCGCCGAGTGATTGCCATTCAGGATGCACCGGTTGCGTCATGGCAAACCGGAAAGTCGAAAAATTCATGGCCTGGAATGGGCTGTCGCTGGCGGGTACTTGCCAGGCAATGTCGAAAGTGTCTGCGGTGTTGGCCAGCCCCGCGAGACCCGCATAGGCGCCACGGGTTGCGAACTGGATGCCGTCATCACCAGTAGCGTTCGGAGTAGTGATTTGCCGGCCGCCCTCGGCGGCCAGCGGCTCCTGGAAGGTTACGGTGAATTCTTCGCCGGTCGCAAGCGGGTTAGCAGGCTCAAGCTTCAGACTTTTGCCATTATCGATCAAGGTCACGGTAAATGGCTGGGGCTGGTCGTTACTCTGCAGGGTGATCTTGTTCTGCAGGGTTGCTTCATCATCGATAATCGCATGAGAGAAGCGCAGCACGATGTCGGCTTTCGGGCTGATATCAGCCTGCCCATCCATCGGGAAGGAATAGACCATCGAGCCGGGTCTGGGTTTTCGTCAATGGACTGTTTGTCGCCACCGCCGCAGGCGGCCAGCAAAATGGCCGGAATCAGTGCCAGGGTCTTGTTGTACTTCATGGCAAGCCTCCTCAGAACTTCAGGGTGATGGATCCGCTGAATACGTGGATATCACCATCGGCAGTGACACTGGTTTCGTCACCGTCGTAGTCCACCACGGTGAAGTCGCGCTCCTGCAGTTGCTGGTACTGATAGCCCAGGTCGAGCCGCACCGGGTAGGCGAGCAGGCGGGTTCGGTCGTAAGTGGCACTGATACCAAGGCCAACCACCAGTTTGTCGGTATCCAGGTAGTTGAGCTCCGGATTACGAGTGGTTTTAAGGGGAGACTCTTCGTAGGCAACACCGCCACGAAGGGCGAAGTTCTTGTTCAACTGATATTCCGCACCAAGGCGGGGAATCAGGATGTCGTCGAAACCGATCCGGTTTCCGGAGGCCACGGAACCTTGATCCTTGATGGAGTCGCCGCTGAATTCGTCTTCCAGTTCCGACCAGTTCTGTTGTTCGATACTGCCGCCGATGCGCCAGCCGTCACCGGAGTATTGTGTGCCGATGGCAATCGTTTCCGGCTGGAATGAGTCGATGGTTGTCACAGCCAGGCTGAGCCCGGGATCCGGGATAGTCTGGGTCACGATGATGTTGGAGTCGACTGTGGTTGAGGCCGATGACTTCGTCCGGTAGGTCAGCGCCGTTTCCCATCCGTTCAGGAAACAGTCAGATTCAGGACAAAATGTGCTGCCCAGATCGATGTTCGTGCCCAGAATGGTCTTCAGAGAAGGCTCGGCATTGACCGCAAGGCGCTCACGGCTGGTTTCGCCGCCCAGCGTCGAGACGGCATCAAGATTAGCGGTCGCTTCGAGCGTTACCCGAACCGAAGCACCGGCGGAAATACCGCGCCAGATCGGGGTTGCACCACCGATGTTAAGGAACAAAGGTTCTTTCCCGTATTGAAGGAACTGTCCGCTCTCGCTGGTTTCAGAGCTGAAAGCCAGCATCTCCTTACCGTACTTTTCCACGCCCGCAATAAACCCGAGATAGATGGGGTGCCCGAACCGGGTGAGTGACCCAAGGTTGGTCTTCATGCCGATCAAAACGTGTTGGCTCGGAGAGTCCGAGACAATGTCACCGCTGGCGTTGGGATTGTCGGAACGCAGCTCCTGTTCGGAATGAAGGATACCCGCCGTAAGTTCGCCACGAGGATCTTTCGTCAGCGCTGCCGGATTGTAGTAGGTGGCAGAAACCTGCTCATTGAACATCGAAAGGGACTGGGCGGTGGCCACATCGACCGGCATTACACCATAACTGGTGCCCAGGTTGCCCATACTGGCACTGGTGGGCATGGACAGGGAGGCGGAAACTGCTGCAACGGCAAGGGATACCGCCCGTACTGAGAATCGGGGGGAAAGAACCATGTATACACTCCGTTCACTCATTGTTTTTGTGCTCAGTCCCGAGGGATTCCTTTCAGGACTGGTACGCTTGTTCAGGTTTTAGTGTATGAGGCTTGTCTGATCGGGACGTTGGCATTTTTGACACGACAGGGTGTCGGTAGAACCGCGTACCTCAAGAATTGTCTAAAACGGCCGAAAACTCATGAGCTTAAAAGGTGGGCTTCCGTGTATTTCTGTTACTTAATGTTTGCGGTTTTGTGAACGGGCACAAAAAAAGCTCCCCAAGGGGAGCTTTAGTGGCATGTAAAAAATGTCGACACTCAGGCGGATTTTTGTAACTTTCTTCTGATTGTGAGCATGCCCAGAATGCCAAGTCCCAGCAGGCCCAGTGTTCCTGGCTCAGGAACCTGTACAGGAACGGACTTGCCAAAGATCGCTACATGAGAAATGGCGCCTCTGTTTGGATAAAAGCCCTGAAGATCCAGTACGTCCTGGCCATTCCAGCTGCCGATGTTGAACAGGTATTGTGGCTCGTTGCCGTCTTTGACAACCAGGTAACACTCAGGGCACACAATGTAGTCCGGGCCATCCCAGCTGATCACCGCGTTGTTAGGGTCTCCGGTGAAACTGGTGGAGTAGAAGGATTGGTAGGAGCCTTCTTCCGGGCCTTCGTAGTTGGACTTGTAAAGCAAAGTGAGGTCGGACGTTCCAAAAAGGGCTGCAACGTCACCGGCGTCAAGCGCTGGATTTGGGGGGCCTACGTCGACAGTTTTGTCGGCGTCTGCGGGGCCAAGGATCAGGGCCATAGCCCCAGCAGACCAGGTTAATGCCAGAGCCGCAATAACGTGTGTTATCTGCTTTGTAATCTGTTTCATTTTTCACCTTCTCTCAGGGCAAGCCCTGAACGCAGTGCGGCGAAGCCGCGATCTGTACTTACGTCTGACTTTCAGCACAGTGTGTGCCAATAGGATTATTTGACGTTAAAACAGAGGCTTGGGCAGTGCTTAAGAGAAGGTTGGAGGCGTATGTGTAAATAAGTTGGACAGGAGTGAGTTGGGTGCGGGTTGGGGGAGGAGTTTGGGAGATGGTGGGCCCAGCTGGACTCGAACCAGCGACCAAGGGATTATGAGTCCCCTGCTCTAACCAACTGAGCTATAGGCCCGGAAAAGAAAACGGGCGCCATTATACCCACGAGGGGTGGCGCCCGCTACTGTCTTGGGGATTAACCGTTGCCCTGGTCGTCAATGAAGCCGCGCAGGTGATCGGAGCGGGAAGGGTGGCGCAGTTTGCGCAGGGCCTTGGCTTCGATCTGACGGATACGCTCCCGCGTAACATCGAACTGCTTGCCGACTTCTTCCAGAGTGTGGTCGGTGTTCATCTCGATACCAAAGCGCATGCGCAGTACTTTGGATTCCCGAGCGGTCAGGCCGGCCAGCACGGAGCGGGTGGCTTCGCGCAGGCCTTCAGCCGTGGCTGAATCCACTGGCGACAGAGCCTGGATATCTTCGATGAAATCGCCCAGATGACTGTCTTCGTCGTCACCAATGGGTGTTTCCATGGAGATCGGCTCTTTGGCGATCTTCAGCACCTTGCGGATCTTGTCTTCCGGCATGTCCATGCGCTCGCCCAGCTCCTCGGGTGTGGGCTCGCGGCCCATCTCCTGCAGCATCTGGCGGGAGATGCGGTTGAGCTTGTTGATCGTCTCGATCATGTGCACCGGAATCCGGATCGTGCGGGCCTGATCCGCGATGGAGCGGGTGATGGCCTGGCGAATCCACCAGGTAGCGTAGGTGGAGAACTTGTAGCCACGACGGTACTCGAACTTGTCGACCGCCTTCATCAGGCCAATGTTGCCTTCCTGGATCAGATCCAGGAACTGCAGGCCGCGGTTGGTGTATTTCTTGGCGATGGAAATAACCAGACGCAGGTTGGCCTCAACCATTTCCTTTTTGGCGCGGCGGGCTTTCGCCTCGCCGATCGACACCCGGCGGTTGATTTCCTTGATGTCGGCCACGTCCAGATCCACTTCGGTCTGAACGTTCTGGATGCGCTTCTGCAGGCGAACGATTTCATCTACACGCTCACCGATAGCGGCCGCATAGGGCTTTTTGGTGGCGGCAATTTCGCCGGCCCACTCAAGATCAGTTTCGTTGCCCGGGAACCATTTGATGAAGTCTTTGCGCGGCATTTTGCAGTCGCGTACACAGATCTGCATGATGGCGCGCTCATTCTCGCGGACCAGGTCGTTGGTTGAACGAACGACGTTCACCAGTTCGTCAAACGCCTTGTTGGCCAGCTTAAACGGGGCGAAAACCTGGCCCAGTTCGTTCAGGGCTTCCTGGGTTTTCTTGTGCCCACGGCCGTGTTTGGCCAAGGCCTTCTCGGCAGCGTCCAGCTTCTCTTTCAGCAGCTCGAAGCGCAGCCGGGTTTCTTCCGGATCTGGCCCGTTGTCGTTGTCGTCTTCGCTGGAGGTGTCGTCATCGTCGTCATCGCTGCTGGTATCGCTGTCATCAGCAGAGGTGTCTTCGGTGCTGGTGTCTTCACCCATGAACGGCTCGGCGTCGTCCGGGTCGAGGAAGCCGGTGACGATGTCGCTGATGCGACCTTCATTCTCGATGATGCGGTCGTAGGCCTGAATCACGGTGCCGGCGGTGCCCGGGAAATGTGCTACAGCGGCCATGACATCGCGAATGCCTTCCTCGATGCGCTTGGCGATGACAATTTCGCCTTCGCGGGTCAGCAGCTCAACGGTGCCCATCTCGCGCATGTACATGCGCACCGGATCGGTGGTGCGGCCAGCGTCGGTCTCAACGGCGGCAAGAGCAGCAGCGGCTTCGGCGGCAGCAGCTTCGTCGGCAGTGGAGTCACCTTCGGTCATCAGCAGGGTATCCGCGTCTGGTGTCTCTTCGCACACCTGGATACCCATGTCGTTGATCATCCGGATAATGTCTTCAACCTGATCCGGATCTGCGATATCTTCCGGGAGGTGATCGTTTACCTCGGCGTAAGTCAGGTAACCTTGTTCCTTGCCTCGTGCGATGAGGTCTTTCAAACGTGATTTCTGCGAATTGCCTGACATAGACACCCTGTGAACTCGCTTTTAAAAAGGAAAAAAGTTAAACAGCCATTATAGCTGTCGCTCGGTTGCGCTGCCACCGAATGGTTAGATGGTGATCAGGGCAACAGGTTTCAAGTGCTCAGCTTTCAGCCTTCGGATTTAACGTACCGGCGCTGAGCGTTCGCAGCTCCTCCCGTTCTTCCGGGGAAAGCTGTGCCAGGTTCCGGAGCAGGGTTGCCAGCCTCTGCTGACGCGCGGCCTCTTCATTCGGGCTTAACAGCTCTCTGGCAGCCGCCAGTGTGCTTTCCCGGGCCGGTATGTGCTCCAGTTCGTCAAACAGGTTGTAAAACCTGTCCCTGGCCTGTTTGTTCGTGGCCAGCCCCGCGACCAGTGTCTTGCGGGTCTGAATTTTTTCTTCCAGTAACCAGCGGGCAAAACGCCCCGCGCGTTCAAGCTGCCGGGTGCTGTCTGCCAGAGCTTTCACTTCGGTTGCCAGTTCCGGTGCTTCCAGCAAGGCCAGGCACAAGGTGCTGTCTTTGCTGAGTTTTACGTCAATCCGCTCTTCCGTGGGCCGGCTCTGGCCTTCACCGCGCCAGCCCCGTGCCTTGTAATTCTGGCCCTGCTGGCGGTTCTGCCACTGGTTGCGGCCGCCGCAAAGGCGCAGCATTTCGTGCCACATGGCGTCCCGCAACGTGCTGCGGGGCATCTTGTTCAGCAAGGGCTCAACCCGTGCCCGAAGTTCGCCTCGGTGTTCGGGCAACTGCAGATCAAGGCCCTCGCTCTGGCGATCAAACAGATAGCGTGAGAAGGGTGTGGCGCCCTCAATACGCTTCTGAAATGCGTCCGGCCCTTCTTTGCGCACCAGTGTGTCCGGGTCTTCGCCTTCTGGCAGCATGAGGAACTGCAGGTGCAGCCCGTCTGCCATCAGTTCCAGGGCATTCTCCATGGCCCTGTCCGCTGCCCGAAAACCTGCCTGGTCGCCGTCAAAACAGAACACGATATGCCGAACGTGCCGAAGCAGTGCGGTCAGGCTGTCCTGGTTGGTGGCCGTCCCCAGAGTCGCCACCGCGTAATGGATGCCGTGCTGGGCCAGCGCAATCACATCCATATAGCCTTCGACCACCAGCAACTTGTCCAGTTGTCGAATGGCTTGCCGGGCCTCGAACAGGCCGTAGATTTCCCGGCTCTTGTGGAAAACGTCCGATTCCGGCGAGTTAATGTACTTGGCCTTGTCGTCACCCAGCGTGCGCCCGCCGAAGGCGATGGTTTTGCCTCGGGTGTTCCGGATGGGAAACATAACCCGGTTGCGGAACAGATCCCTGGGGCGGCCGTACTGGTCCGACACCGTGCGGGTCTCAATCAGTGGTGCTTTTAGATCCTTCGGGGCGGCGTCGTAAAGTGCCGTGCCGGTGCCCGGTGCAAAACCAATCTGATACTGCTGGATAATGTTTTCATCCAGTCCCCGCTGCTTCAGGTAGTCCCGGGCATAACCGCCTTGCTGACTGGTCAGTGCTGAGTGATAGAACCGGTTGGCAAACTCCAGGGCATCGGTCAGTGTCCGCGCCTGTTGCATTTCCTGTTTGGCAGCTCGGTCGTACGGCACTTCCAGCCCGGCACGCTTGGCCAGTTCTTCTACCGCTTCGGTAAAACCCAGGCCCTCAAATTCGCGAACAAAGCTGATGGCATCGCCATGGGCTCCACAGCCAAAGCAGTGATAGAAGCCTTTGTCCGGTCGAACGTTAAATGATGGCGTCTTCTCGTCGTGAAACGGGCAGCAGGCCTTGTAGTTGGCTCCGGCTTTTTTCAGCGTGATGCGCGAACCGATCAGCTCCGCCAGATCAATGCGATCCAGCAGGTCTTCAACAAAGCGTTGAGGGATCAATCCGCTCATGGTGGCTCCACTTCAGCCGGGGTGCCGGGTGCGAAGGCATTTTCGCCATAGCCAAAAATGCCGCCGAAGCCAGGCCTCGGCGGCATTTTCAGCTTGCCGGGTGGGGCGAAACGCCGTTCCGGCAATCAGTTGTGCAGTCGATGCGCGCCTGAACTCAGTACAGACGCTCGAACTTGCGCTGTTCCCGCTGAAGCTTCTTGAGATGACGCTTAACGGCAGCAGCTGCTTTACGCTTACGAACAGCGGTCGGCTTCTCGTAGTGCTCACGACGACGTACTTCAGACAGTACACCGGCCTTCTCGCAGGAACGCTTGAAGCGACGCAGTGCTACGTCAAACGGCTCATTCTCTTTCACTTTAACAGCTGGCATTCGAAAATCACCTACCTGATAGATTCGGTTTCAATTTGTTCCGTCGGCCAGTGCCGTACGGGCTCGATCCCTGGTCAGATTGGCTAAAACTCGACCAGTGCTAATTTAGGGCGGCAATGATAGCCGCTGGGCTGGCCAAGGTCAATCACTGTTCAACGAAACTGCCGGAAGCTTTCGGGTTTCTGCTAAAATGCCGCCCACGTACCCGACACCCCTTGGATGTAGTGCCCATTATGCTGATTCTTGGTATTGAAACCTCCTGCGATGAGACCGGTGTAGCCCTGTTTGACGCTCAGCGGGGACTGCTGGCCCATGCCCTTTACAGTCAAATCGGTATGCACGCCGATTATGGCGGCGTGGTGCCTGAGCTGGCCTCCCGGGATCATGTCCGCAAGCTGCTTCCTTTATGCGATGAGGTACTGGCTCAAGCCGGTAAAGCCCGTTCCGATATCGAAGGTATCGCCTATACCGCCGGGCCGGGGTTAGTGGGTGCCCTGATGGTGGGCGGCTCGGTGGCGCATGCCTTGGGGTTTGCACTGGGGATTCCGGTGTTGGGCGTGCATCATATGGAAGGTCACTTACTGGCGCCCATGCTGGAGGACAATCCGCCGGCGTTCCCGTTTGTCGCGCTGCTGGTGTCCGGTGGCCATACCCAGTTAGTGCGGGTGGATGGCATTGGTGAGTACCAGATGCTGGGTGAATCGGTGGATGATGCCGCCGGCGAGGCGTTCGATAAAACTGCGAAAATGCTGGGGCTGGATTATCCGGGTGGCCCCCGGGTAGCTGCCCTTGCGGAAAAGGGTCGAGAGGGGCAGTACCGTTTTCCCCGCCCGATGACCGATCGTCCCGGCCTGGATTTTTCCTTCAGCGGCCTGAAAACCTTCACCCTGAACACCGTGAACGACGCAAAAGATAAAGGTACGCTGGATGAGCAGGTAAAAGCAGACATTGCTCTGGCGTTCGAAGCTGCGGTAGTTGATACCCTGGTCATCAAATGTCGCAGAGCCCTGGAGCAAACAGGGTGTAAGCGGCTGGTCATTGCCGGCGGGGTCAGCGCCAACAAGCGGTTGCGGGCGTCACTGGAAGCCATGGCAGAAAAGCTGCGTGGTTCAGTGTTCTACGCTCGTCCGGAGTTCTGCACCGACAACGGTGCCATGATTGCCTATGCCGGTGCGCAGCGGCTAAAGGCCGGTCAGCAGGATGGCGAGCGGATTGTGGCGGTCCCCCGGTGGCCTATGAACACTTTGCCGCCAGTGGCGGAACCGCGTCAGAACGGCCTCGTGGACTAGCCTGATCAGACGCTAGAGCCCGGTTTCCCGCCCCTGGGCCAGGCGAATCAGGTTGTTGCGGTGACGCACCACAATCAGCAGGGTCAGCAGTCCGAACAGGGGCAGGGTTTCCGGCTCCAGCAGGGCGCTGATGAGTGGGCCGCTGGTGATCGCCACCAGAGAGGCCATGGCTGAAATGCGCCAGCGCCACATCACGCCCAGCCACAAGCCTGCCATGATGGCGGTGGTGAGCGGCGCCAGTGCCAACCCTGCCCCGAGGGCCGTGGCAACGCCTTTGCCCCCTTTGAACCGATAGAATGCCGGGATCATGTGTCCGGTCACCGCGCACAGGGCAATCATGGCCTGCACCAGAATGGACATGCCAAGGCTTTGACCGAGCCAGACGGGCAACCAGCCCTTGAACGCATCCAGCACCAGGGTTGCCAGCGCGGGTTGCCAGCCACCTGCCCGGTACACATTGGTGGCTCCGGGGTTGCCGGAACCCAGGGCGCGAGGATCTGGCAGTTTCCAGAGGCGGCACACTGGTATTGCGAACAGCACGGAACCCGCCAGATAAGCGCTGGCGCAAAGCAAGACAATCGCAACGGGTTGGCTAAAGACGTCCATGGCGTAACCGCTGTACAGAGACTGGGCCCTGTGTTCTGTGAGAAAATGCCGCCCGCATCAAGGCAGGCTGGTTGTCCGTCACAGTATCGTCTGCCTGTGTAATATTCAATCAGCCATCAGTGGAAGGCTCGGGAGACCGGTTTGGCAAATGGCAAATGGGACACAGTCCTGATCGAAGGACTGGCGGTGGAAACCGTGATCGGGGTGTACGATTGGGAACGCGAAGTCACACAGCGGCTACTGGTGGATCTGGAACTGGCGTGGGATAACTCGGTGCCCGGCGCCAGTGACGATGTTGCCGATGCACTTGATTACGCCGCCGTTAGCGAGCGGGTCAGTCAGTGCCTGAAAACGCTGCAGCCGGAGTTGCTGGAGCGGGCCGCAGAGGAAGTTGCCCGTTTGCTGCAGAGCGAGTTTGGCGTGCGTTGGCTGAGGCTGACGTTGAGCAAGCCCGGTGCTGTGCCGGCCGCACGCTCGGTGGGCGTGAGAATTGAGCGGGGGGCACGGGCATGAAACGTGTATACATCAGTATCGGCAGTAATATTGAACGCTATCGCCATGTCAGCGCGGCGCTGGATGCTCTGGCCGGTTGGTTTGGAGAATTGGCCATTTCTCCGGTTTACGAGAGCGAATCGGTCGGCTTCGATGGCTCGGATTTTCTGAACCTGGTGGTGGGTGTGGATACCGATATGTCGGTAGGAGAGCTTTCCCGGCGCTTCAAAAAACTTGAGGCAGACAACGGCCGCAAAGCTTCGGCGCCCAAGTTCAGTCCAAGGACTCTGGATCTGGATATTCTCACCTGGGGCGATGCGACCGGCACCCTTGATGGGGTTGAACTGCCCCGGGCTGAAATCCTAAAAAACGCATTTGTCCTGAGGCCGCTGGCCGATATTGCTCCGGACGAATTGCACCCTGTGTGTGGAGAGAGCTATCGCAGCCTCTGGCAGTCTTACCAGAAGGACCAGAAGCTCTGGCCCGTCGATTTCACCTGGCAGGGGCGTCAGATCTCAAGTTCCGGAGCGGTCGCGGAATAACCGGATCAGGTTGTCGGTGGCGCTGTCTCCAGCGCTGCCATCTTCACTCTCGCCCAGCAGTTTCGGAAGAATTTCGTTGCCAATCTGTTTGCCCAGCTCCACGCCCCATTGATCAAAGCAATCAATATCCCAGATCACGCTCTGCACGAAGGTGCGGTGTTCATAAAGTGCAATCAGTGCCCCCAGGGTGTGCGGAGTCAGGCGTTCCATCAGCAGGATGTTGCAGGGCCGGTTACCGGGAATGGCCTTGTGTGGGGCCAGTTGGCGGGCGGCATCACCATCAAGACCGCCGGCCACCAGTTCCTGTTCGGCCTCTGCTTCCGTCTTTCCGGCCATCATGGCTCGTGCCTGAGACAGACAATTGGCAAACAGAGCAGCATGGTGGCTGGCCACCGGATTGTGGGACCTCAGGGGAATGATGAAGTCGGCAGGAATCAGCCGGGTACCCTGATGAATCAGTTGGTGATAGGCGTGCTGGCCGTTAGCGCCCACGCCGCCCCAGAGCACGGGCCCGGTAGGGTAATCCACGCTGATGCCATTCTGGGTTACGCGCTTGCCGTTACTCTCCATATCCAGCTGCTGAAGGTGCTCCGGCAGGTATTTCAGGTATTCGTCATAGGGCAGTACCGCATGGCTCTCGGCGCCCCAGAAATTGTTGTACCACACGCTGAGCATGGCCATGATTACCGGCAGGTTTTCCCGCTCGGGCGCTTCCCTGAAATGGGTGTCCATGGCATGTGCACCGGCGAGTAGCTCCCGGAATGCCGCCATGCCAAGCGTTAACGCAATCGGCAGGCCGATGGCGGACCAGAGGGAATAACGACCACCTACCCAATCCCACATGGGAAAGGTGTTGGCGGGTTCGATGCCGAACCGGGCCGCTTCTTCGACGTTGGCCGTGACTGCCATGAAATGCTGGGAGACCGAGGCTGCGTTGCCACCATTATCGAGAAACCATTGCCGGGCGAGCAGGCTGTTCTCCAGGGTTTCCTGGGTACGGAAGGATTTTGACTGCACCAGAAACAGCGTGGTGTCCGGGTTCAGGCGGGTGAGGGTTTCAGTAATGTCGGTGCCGTCGATGTTGGCAACAAAGTGACAGTTAATGGAACCCTGCCAGTAAGGGCGTAGAGCTTCGACGGCCAGCTTCGGCCCGAGAAACGAGCCGCCGATGCCAATGCTGACAACGTCGGTAAACCGGGCGCCGGTGTGGCCGGTGCGTTCACCACTGTGAATGCTTTCAACCAGCGCTTTCATCTTCCCCAGTGTGCGATGGATTTCGGGAATGATGTTGTCGCCGTTAACCCGAACCTCGCCCTGTTCACCCTCACGAAGGGCGGTGTGCAGGGCGGGGCGTTGTTCCGTGAGGTTCACCAGACCGCCCCGGAACAAGGCCGTGCGACGTTCCTCCAGACCACAGGCCTGGGCCAGGTTGAGCAGAGCCTCCAGCACTTCGTCCGTCAGCCGGTTGCGGGAGAAATCCAGCGACAGGCCGGCACCCTCTACCAGGTAACGCTGGGCACGGCCCGGATCCTGCTGAAACAGCTCCCGCATGGGTAGATGTTCGAGCCGGGCTTTGGCGTCGTTGAGAGCTTGCCATTCTGCTCGGCTGGTGAGCGCAGGGTGTTTCTCAGGCATCAGGGGGTCCCTTCCGTTGTCTGGGGGTGAGGCTCCATAGTAAGGTTTCAGCGCGTGATCGAGAGGTTATCAATCAAACGGGTGGTACCCAGGAACGCTGCGACCAGTAGTGTGAGCTCGCGGTCATCCTTGCTGGCGGGCTTCAGGGTCAGGCTGTTGACGATGTTGAAATAGTCCGGCCTGAGCCCTGCCTCAGACAGTGCATCGCGTGCCTCCTGCTCGAGGATGCTGTAGTCGGTGCGTCCCTGTGCCAACTGGTCAGCGGTATGACGGAGTGTCCGGAACACCACCGGAGCGATGCCCCGCTCCTGCTCGGACAGATAGCCGTTACGGGAGCTTTTCGCCAGGCCATCGTCTTCCCGCACCGTCGGCGCGCCAATCACTTCCACCGGAATCATCAGATCCCGGGCAAGTTTGCGTATCACCGCCAACTGCTGAAAATCCTTTTCGCCAAACACGGCAATGTCGGGCTGAACCATGTTGAACAACATGGTAACCACGGTGGCCACGCCTTCAAAGTGGCCCGGCCGGCTGGCGCCACAGTGGCCCTCGCTGACTTCGGGAACCACCACCTTGGTCTGATTGGCGAGCCCTTCCGGGTAGATCTCTTCAACGCCCGGGGCAAAGACCAGAGTATTGCCCGCTGCCGCCAGCCTTTCCTGGTCTTCAACCAGGGTTCGCGGGTAGGTGTCCAGGTCTTCATTGGCGCCGAACTGCATCGGGTTCACGAAAATACTGGTGACGACGATATCGGAGGCCTCGGCCGCCTTGCGCACCAGCGAGATATGGCCCTCGTGCAGGTTGCCCATGGTGGGTACCAGACCGATGGTCTTAGCCTGCTGGCGATAGCCCCGCAGAATCGTGCGCAGTTCTTTGAGTGAGTGTACGGTTCTCATGCCTTGAACGTATGCTCCTCGGCTGGGAAAGTGCGTGCTTTGACGGCTTGGGCATAAGCCGCAATGGCTTCCGGGATGGAGTCGGTCTCGGCGAGGAAGTTCTTCACGAAACGGGGTTTGCGGCCGATGGTGACGCCCAGCATGTCGTGCAGTACCAGTACCTGGCCATCGGTATCTGAGCCTGCTCCGATGCCGATGACCGGCGCCTTCACGGCCTGGGTGATACGAGCGGCGAGCGGGGCCGGTACACACTCCAGCAGGATGAGATCGGCACCGGCGGCTTCCAGTTCGCAAGCATGCTCAATCATGGCCTCGGCGGTCTTCTCATCACGTCCCTGTACCTTGTAGCCGCCGAACTTGTTGACGAACTGTGGCGTCAGGCCCAGGTGGGCACAAACAGGCACACCACGTTCACTCAGGGCTTCGATGGTGTCCTTCATCCAGTCGGTGCCTTCCAGCTTGACCATGTGGGCGCCGGCGCGCATCAGCTCCGCAGCATTGTCCAGTGCATCGGCAACGGTACCGTAAGACATGAACGGCATATCGGCCATGATCAGGGCGCCTTTGTTACCGCGGGCGACACAGCTGGTGTGATACACCATCTGATCCATGGTGACCGGGAGCGTACTGTCGTGGCCTTGCAGCACCATACCAAGAGAGTCGCCAATCAGGATGACATCAACGCCAGCCTCGCTGACAACCTGAGCAAAGGTTGCATCATAGGAGGTCAGTGCAGAGAAGGCTTCGCCTTTTTGCTTGTATTCCCGCAGGGTATTGATGGTAACTGCCATAGAATCCTTGCCTTTTGGGTGGATGGGCCAGTTTTGGACCGGGGTCGACCGGTGCTCAGAGCGTTAATGTAAATCCCGGGTATATCAGACACAAGAGTAGCATGGTCTTCCTCACCTGGATGCCATAAGGAACCTGGTCAGGGGTGCGCCTGGGCTGGCAGCTTGCGCAGCTGGTTGTCCGGGCAATCTCGGCGCAGTTCCGCAACGGTGGTGCCGTCCGGCAGTGCCAGTTCCGGGGCCAGGTCCAGCAGGGGTTGCAGGACGAAATCACGGTTGGCCAGTTCCGCGTGGGGAACGGTCAGGCGCGCGTCGTTGAGGGTTGTCTGACCAAACAGCAGCAGATCCAGATCCAAGGTGCGTGGTCCCCAGTGCCTCAGCCGCTCACGGCCGTGGGCCTGTTCAATAGCTTGCAGGCAATCCAGCAGTTCGTGGGCAGAAAGATCGGTACGCAGATGAACGGCACCGTTAACGAAATCTGGTTGATCCTGCGGGCCGACGGGGCGGCTGGCATAGAACGGAGATTGCGCGACCAGTGTGGATTTGGGTAAGCCCGCGAGTTCCGACACGGCTCTTGCCAGTTGGGCTGCAGGCTGTTCCAGATTGCTGCCCAGCCCAATATAGGCATCGACTGTCATGGCTGGGGCGGTTTTCTTGCAGGTTTGCGCTTGCGACGGCGCTTTTTCGGACCACCGGAGCCCAGCTCGGAAAGCATTTTTTCCTGCGCACGCTCATCCGCCTGCTGGAATTCCGTCCACCATTGCCCGAGGCCCGGCTCAATTTCGCCCGCGGCTTCCCGCACCAGCAGAAAATCGTAGGCCGCCCGGAAGCGCGGATGGGTCATGGTACCGAACGCACGTTTGCCCTGGCGACGGGGTAGCCGCATCTGCAGTTCCCAGATTTCTTTCATGGGGCCCGAGAAACGTTTCGGTATTGCGGTTGCCTGCACCTGGCGCCCGATCACCTTGCCGATGGCGCCGTGCAGCGCGGGCTGAACCGGATCGCCATTGTCCTGGCGCCTGCGCCATTCCACCTGCAGAGCCGGCCAGAGCATGGCCGCAAACAGGAAATACGGGGTCACTGATTTGCCCTGGGCAATCCGGGCATCGGTGTTGCGAAGGGCTTGCAGTATCAGTTCATCGGGTTCGCCGGCATCCAGTGCCCGGGCGGTTTCCGGGAACAGTGGGGCCAGCAGCCCATAATCCTGAAGCAGGCGATAGGTTGCCTCGCCGTGGCCGGCGGAGAACAGTTTGAGGACTTCATCGAACAGCCGGGCCGGAGGGATGTGCGCCAAGAGCGGGGCCAGCTCCCGAATGGGGGCCTCTGTTTCCGGTTCAATCTCGAAATCGAGTTTGGCCGCAAAACGAATGGCGCGCAGCATTCTCACGGGATCTTCCCGATAGCGGGTTTCCGGGTCGCCAATCAGGCGGATCTGACGGTTTTTCAGATCCTGCACACCGTTGGCAAAGTCGATAATGGAGAAATCCCGGATGCAGTAATACAACGCATTGATGGTGAAGTCGCGCCGCAGTGCGTCTTCTTCCTGATTGCCATAGACATTATCCCGCAGTAACAGACCATGTTCACTGGTCTTGTGCTCGTCGTCGGCCAGGTCGTCATCGGTATCCCGGGCATTACCACGAAAGGTGGTTACTTCGATGATTTCCCGCCCAAACACCACGTGCACAATGCGAAAGCGGCGACCAATCAGGCGGGAGTTCCGGAACAGGTCGTGAACTTCTTCGGGTGTTGCGTTGGTGGCTATGTCGAAGTCTTTGGGTTGTCCGCCAAGGAGAATGTCGCGAACGCCACCGCCCACCAGATAGGCCTCGTAGCCGGACTTGCTCAGACGGTGCAGTACCTTCTTGGCCGGTTCACTGATCATGGAGCGGGAGACGTTGTGCTGATCCCGCGGGATCTCCTGCCGCTGGTAGTGGCGGGCTTTCTTCTTCCCGTTGCCGGGAATGAAGGAGCGTAGTTTTTCAACAAGTCGTTTAGGCATGGAATTCCGTGTTTGCGAAGCGCAAAAACGGGGATTTTAACGGTTTGCGCAGGAATTGCACATGTTTGACGGAAATGCCAGTGAATAAAGTGGTCATGGAGGCCTGTTGAGGGAAGGCTGTTTTTGGCAGTCCGGAAAATCAAAAGGCGGATCCGTTTTCACGAATCCGCCCTGAAAGCGTTGACGATCTGCATTGTTTTTGTTGTTGCCGGGATTCTTTTTGATTCTTTTACCCCACTGTGTTGTCCCCAAGATAAGGACCTTAAGCAATGCAAACGGAAAGCTTTGAATACATAGAGCGGCCAGGAACACGGTGCGGGTTATGGGAGTATCTGCAGTGTCGCCTGGAAGACGATTCTTCTCTACATCTACAACTCGCACGTGTCGTGGGACCCCTAAAAAGCATAGTACCCAAAACACTCAGTTCGCTTGCACCCTGTTCTTGTTTTTGTTGCCGGGCGCTCGTGCAGCTATTTGTTTTTGTTTTGGCGCTGCGTTGTCACTTTTGTTTTTGTTGTTGTGCGCTTATTAGAGTGCAGTGGTCGTGCCAGTTTTTGAAAAGTCTTGTTAAACAAGGGGTTGTGAAAATGAGGTGTGTAAGTGTTACCCCGTATCTCCTGAAAGTGTTACCTGGGTCTCATGATCTGGACAGGAAGTGTTACCGAGAGGAACAGGTGGTAACAACTGATTCTAGGTTCATTCTTTGGGTCAGGCTTTTTTGCGGGGAATGCCCAGGCGTTGCCGACGCTCCCAAAGTGACTTCCGGCTGATGCCCAGCTTCTGTGCCAGCTCGGTCTCGCTCATCCGGTCCTGATTTTCAAGCACAAAGTGTTGGAAGTAATCCTCCAGCGACAGATCGTTGGACGAATCGACATCCCTTGCAGGGGTTTGTTCATTATTGCCCTCAACCAGGGTTTCCGGGATGTATTCGTCGGCGGAGTCGCTGTCCAGGTCCAGTACCGCCGAGGTAATGACATCGCCATCGGTCAGGATTGAGGCCCGTTCGATGGCGTTTTCCAGTTCCCGGACGTTACCGGGCCAACGGTAGCGTTCCAGGGCCTGCATGGCCTCCGGGCTCAGAGACAGCTCCGGACGGCCAAGCTTGCTGGCCTGGCGTTTCAGGAACCGGCGGGCCAGGCCCAGAATGTCGGCACGACGCTCCCGCAGGGGGGGGATGCGGATCTGCATCACGTTCAGCCGGTAGTAAAGGTCTTCCCGGAACTCGCCGGTTCTGGTCATGGCTTTCAGGTTTCGGTGGGTTGCGGCGATCATCCGCACGTCCACGGTCCGGCTCTGGGTGGAGCCCACTTTGCGAATCTCGCTTTCCTGCAACACCCGCAGCAATCGGGCCTGGGCTTCGGCAGGTAGTTCGCCGATTTCATCCAGGAACAGACTGCCGCCGTCTGCCGCTTCAATCAGCCCGGTGCGGGCCGAGACGGCGCCGGTAAAGGCGCCTTTCTCGTGGCCAAACAGTTCCGATTCGATCAGGCTTTCGGGAATGGCAGCGCAGTTTACGGAGATGAGCGGTTTGCGGGCTCGCGGGCTGAGCAGGTGCAGAGCCCGTGCCGCCAGTTCCTTACCGGTACCGGATTCGCCCTGGATAAGCACTGTGGTCTCGGTGGGGGCGACTTTGCGAATCAGGGTGAACACCTTCTGCATGGGCTCACACTGGCCAAACATGATCTCGGATGGGTCCGAGTCGGGCCCGCTCGTGCTGGCGGCATCACCAGAACCGGTTGTTTCATCGGAAGCCGAAGACTTGCGTGCCAGAATATTCTCTACAGCCGCGAGCATTTCGTCATGGTCGAAGGGTTTGGCAATGTAGTCCACGGCGCCCATCTTCATGGAGTCAACCGCGGACCGCAAACTGGCATAACTGGTCATGATCAGTACCGGCGTGTTGGGGGCGCGGTTGATCATTTCCGTACCGGCGGCGCCTGGCAGGCGCAGATCGGTGATGACCAGGTCGAAGCTGTCCGGGTCGAGGCCCTCGGCTTCTTCTACCGAGACAGCATCTGCCACCTCATAGCCGGCGTGCTGGAGAAGTTTGCGAACCGCCGAGCGGATAATGTCTTCGTCTTCAACAATCAGAATACGGGGCATAGGGTGTTCACGACCTTTCGTTCGGGCTGCTGTAACCGCTGTCGGTATCAGGCTCGTAGGCAGGCAGGCGGAGTCTCACGCAGGTGCCCAGGCCGGTTTCCGGATTGGCCGGGCTTTCCACCTGAATGTTGCCATAGTGCTCTTCAATGATGCTGTACACCAGTGACAGGCCAAGTCCGGTTCCTTTGTTGGGGGCCTTGGTGGTGTAAAACGGTTCGAAAATATGATCCAGCTGGTCTGCCGGTATGCCGGAGCCTTCGTCAATGACCTCGATGATAGCGGAGTAGCCGTCGGCCTTTCCAGCAACCCGGATGGTGCCGCCGTCCGGGGAAGCGTCCCGGGCATTGGCCAGCAGGTTGATGAATACCTGTACCAGCCGTTGTTCATCTCCCAGCACCTGCAGGCTGGCGGGGCACTCGTTCAGAAAACTGATGCCGAGCCCCTTTTCGCTGAGTGACAGCAGGTTGATGGATTCATCAATGCAGCGGTGCAGGCTGACCGGCTCATAACGGTTGGCATGGGCGTGGTTGCCGGTACGTGCGAAGTTCATCAGCGACTGCAGGATGGTGGAAATGCGTCGGGTCTGCTGCTGGATCTGGTCTGCAGTTTCCAGAATGGACGGATCATCGGTTTCCAGTTTCAGGTTCTGGGCCAGAGACGAGATGCCGGTGACGGGATTACCGATTTCGTGAGCGACGCCGGCCGCGAGGCGCCCTACGGAGGCCAGTCGTTCGCTGTGCATCAATTCATCTTCCAGCAGGCGGGTTTCGGTCTGGTCTTCCACCAGGATGATCGAGCCGCCTTCGGTGTGATCCGGGCCGCTTAGCGCCGCCTTGTGCAGGTTCAGCCAATGTGGCTTGCCGCGAAGATCCAACCTGTGCTTGTAGCGGTGCAGGTCGTCGCCTCGATTGAAATCGTCCAGCAGGGCGTGCCAGTGCTCCGGCAGTGCCAGCAGCTTGGCCCCGACCACTTCCTCGGCGGAAATGTTGGTGAGGCTCTCCATGGCATGATTCCACATCAGAATTTCGCCGTCTTCACCCACTGAACAGGCGGGGATGGGCAGGTTTTGCAGGGTCTGCCGGTAGTGGCGGCGAAGGTTGTCCAGTTCGCCGGCCAGGCCAGTGAGCTGATTCTGGTAATCACCCAGCGCTCGCTCCACATAGCGAATATCCTGTCCGGTACCTCCATGGGTCAGCGGTTTGAAGCCCAGGTGGCGCTTGACGATGTCCCGTGCGACCGAAGGCCCCAACAGGCCAGACAGGTTGATTTCCACTTGATCCCGCAACCGCCGCAACTGGTAAGGCCGGAACTCGACATTGGGGAGCTTGAGCTGGTTCAGGGCCCGCTCCACTTCCCGACGGGCGACCCGGATGCCCAGTGGCTCGGCCAGTTGCTGCACGAATTCGTTGGAGGATGCTGCCAGCAGTTCCCGCCGCTGCGGCCGGGACAGGGCGCCTAGCGAGCACGCCTGAGCGGCACTGGTTTCCTCCGGTGATGCCGGGCTGAGAATTGAGACCAGCGCGAACACACTGATGTTGGCGGTCAGGCTGACGAAGGTGAACAGGTGCCAGTTGTCGTAGCCGGGCGTAACCGGCAACTCAAGCCAGGACAGGATGTCTGCCGCCACCGAGAACGGCAACACCAAGGTGATCAACCAGATGAACAGGCCGGTAAACAGGCCGGCAATGAGGCCACGGCGGTTGCCTTCCGGCCAGTAGATGACGCCAAGCGCGCCCGGCAGCAGCTGCAGTGTGCCGGAGAGCGAGATGGCGCCCAGAATAGACAGGTCCAGGTGCTGGCCAATGGTTTCATGGAACAGCAGGGCCAGAAACAGGATGACGGCAATCAGTAGGCGTTTGACCCACTGCAGCCAGCGATAGATGTCACCTTGATCCCGGGGCGTCTTGAGCGGCAGAACAACGTGGTTAAGCACCATGCCGGACAGGGCCAGGGTACTGACGATCATCAGTCCGCTGGCGGCGGAAAGCCCGGCAATGTACATGGCCATGGTCAGGACGGGGCTCTCCAGGGCCTGGGCTACGCCGATACTGAAAAAGGCCGGCGGAGCGTCAACCGACAGCGACTGGCCACCCCAGACAATCAGCGGCACCGGCAGGCCGACCAGCAGCAGGTACAGTGGCAATCCCCAGCTGGCCTTCGCGAGGGCACGGGGGGACGGGTTCTCACTGAAAGTCATGTGGTACATGTGGGGGAGCACCAGGGCCGCGGCGAACGACATCAGCAGCAGTGCCCGCCAGCTTCCGTCATTAATTGCCATGGTCATGGTGGCTTCCGGATGTGAAGTTTCCGCCAACCAGGCCTCAAGCCCATTGGTACCACCGAAAACCGAGAACAGGATAACGCCGCCTAAAACCAGGAGGGCAACCACTTTCACCAGGGAGTCGAAGGCGATGGCCAGTACCAGCCCCTGATGGTTGCCGGAGGCCTGATGGCGACGGGCACCAAACAGCATGGTGAACAGCACCACGATCAGGCTAAACATGACGCTGATAACTTTCGGCGGCGCATCCGGGGCGAGCAGGCTGGCGGAAACCGAGACTGCCTGAATCTGCATGCTCAGCAAGGCCAGAATGGCTGCAGCCGAACACAGGGTGACCAGGGTGCCCGCCCACTGGCTGCGGTAACGATAGGCGAAAAGATCGGCCAGCGACGTCAGTTGGTAGGCGCGGCCTATGCGGAGAATCGGGTTGAGCAAAACCGGTGCCAGCAGGAAGGCGCCGCTGATGCCCAGGTAATAGGCCAGGAAGCCGTAGCCGGAGTCCGCCGCCATACCAATGGCGCCGTAGACGGCCCAGATGCCGGCATAAACCCCAAGGCTAAGGGTATAGATCAGTGGGTGGCGAACCCAGCGGCGCAATAACGTGCCCCGTTCGGTGCCCCAGGCAATGCCGAACAGAACGATCAGATAAAACAGGCTGGCCAGGAGCAGGCCGGTGGCGCTAAAACTCATTGGGATCCCGCCGCCATTCCAGCCAGAAACCGATAGCAATCAGCCCACCCCAGATCACGAAGGGGCTGTACCAGGCATTCTCCGGCGATGTCCACCAATCCAGGATATTGGGCGAAAAAATGTAGATAGCCAGTACCAGCAGAAATACCAGGCGGTAGATATACATCGGGTTATCGGTCCGAAGGCGAAAGTGTCCCGCCGGTTATACCACGGGCCTGCCCGGATGTCAGGGGAATGGCGCTCCGTTGCCAGTGGGCCTCGGCCCAATTGAGAACTTCTTCAACCGTGGCACGAGCGAGTGTCGGCTCCGGTTGCTGCCCCATGGCCTGAAGTGCCAGAAAGAGATTGCGGGCAGGGTGATCGTCATCCAGGGCCGGAGCGTGGGTCTGCTTGCTGAGTTTCTGGCCTTGTTCATTGACGATTACCGGAATGTGCAGCCAGTGGGGTGGCTCGGCACCCAGGGCCCGGAAGACCTGTTGTTGCTGCGCGGTCATGTCGAGCAGGTCAGAGCCGCGAACCACATGAGTGATGCCCTGGTCGATATCGTCGACAACGACTGCCAGCTGATAGGCGTAGAAACCTTCCTTGCGCAGAATGACCGGATCGTCCAGTTCGGCGTGCACCATCTGTACCTGGGGGCCAAGCAGATCGTCCTGCCAGTGACTTGCTTCATCTTCGAGGGCAAAGCGAACGGCGTATGGGCCATCCCCGGGGCTGGTGTCACCTCGCCGGCACCGATTGGGATGGTAGCCGTGGTTGTCTTTGAGTTGTTTGCGTGAGCACCGGCAGCGATAGGCTTTGTCCTGCGCCAGCAGAGTTTCGATGGTGCGCTGGTAGGCGTCATGGCGCCGGGACTGAAAGCGGACGGGCTCGTCGGGGAAAAGGCCGTGGCATTCCAGTGAGTGCAGTATCTGGCCGGTGGCTTCCGGGGGTTCCCTTAGTGGGTCAAGGTCTTCGATACGAACCAGCCAGTCACCGCGGGCATGCTTTGCTTCCAGCCAGCTGGCCAAAGCCGTTACCAGGGAACCAAAGTGCAGTGGGCCGGTGGGGGAAGGGGCAAACCGCCCGCGATAACGTGAAGTCGCCATAGGCGTAGAAGGGCCGGCGGAGGACACGCCGCCGGCCCGGGGAAGCGTCAGATGCCGGTCTGGCGTTCGCGAATCTCAGCCAGGGTCTTGCAATCGATGCACAGAGTGGCCGTCGGACGGGCCTCCAGACGACGAATGCCGATTTCCACACCACACTGGTCGCAGAAACCGTAGTCGTCCTTGTCGATACGATCGATAGTCTGGTCGATTTTCTTGATCAGCTTCCGCTCGCGGTCGCGGGTGCGTAGTTCCAGGCTGAACTCTTCTTCCTGGGTTGCGCGATCGCTGGGATCCGCGTAGTTTGCTGCGTCTTCCTGCATGTGGTGCATGGTGCGGTCGACTTCTTCCATCAGCTCCTGCTTCCATTGCAGCAGCAGATCTTTGAAGTGCTGGAGCATTTCCGCACTCATGTATTCTTCACCCTTCTTCATTTCATAAGGGGTGAAGTTGGTAAAACGTTCGCGTGGTTGTTCTGCAGTGTTTGCCATTGAACCCGGCCTCTTGTTTGTACTTCACAAGAACGCTTTGCTTCCCTCCGCGCCAGTGTGGCTGCGCGGTTTTACCCTGGATAGCATTCGTCCTGAAACGGGAATTTGCGGAAAATAGCAGATAAGTCACAGGGGTGCCAGCCTTGTGACACGTACTTTTTGCGGAGAGCACATGAAGTTTCCTGAACCTTTGGTAGAAGGGCGGCTGATTCGCCGCTACAAACGCTTCCTGGCGGACGTGCAATTGCCGGATGGCACTGAGGTAACCGCCCACTGTCCCAACACCGGTTCCATGCTGGGGTGCCAGCCGGAAAATGCCCGGGTGTGGTTGAGCCGGAGTGCTAATCCCAAGCGTAAGCTCCAGTACACCTGGGAGCTGGTGGAGACGGAGCAGGGCGTGCTTGCCTGCGTCAATACGGCCCGCCCCAACGCTCAGGCCCGCGCCGCTATCGAAGCCGGTGTGGTGCAGAGCCTGGCCGGCTACGCTTTTTGCCGGGCCGAGGTGCGTTACGGTTCGGAGAAAAGCCGGATCGATCTGTTGTTGTCGGGCCATGATCACGATCCCGATGCCTGGGTGGAGGTAAAAAACGTTACCCTGGCCGAGGGCGGGGAAGGCTATTTCCCGGACGCCGTCACCGAGCGTGGCCAGAAACATCTGAGGGAGCTAATGGCTCAGGTTCAGAACGGAGACCGGGCAGTGCTGTTTTTTGTGGTGAACCACACCGGGATCGAGCAGGTCCGGCCTGCGGATCATATTGATGCCCGCTATGGTCAGCTGCTTCGAGAAGCCTGCGAAGCCGGGGTAGAGGTGATCGCCTATCGGGCTGCACTGGCCGGTGAAGATGGCAACCCTTCGGGGCGCCTGGAGCTGGTTGAGGAGGTGCCGGTCAGTCTGGAACCCTGACCTGCACCTCACCATCGTGCAGGCGAATGTCCAGGGCGGAGAGCGCATCGCCCTGGCAGGGGCCCGCAATGCATTCACCGGTACCGGGCTTGAACAGGGCGCCGTGAGTGGAGCACTGGATAAACAGATTGTCGCTGTCCATGAATCGGCCCGGCATCCAGTTCAGCTCAATGCCCAGGTGAGGGCACAGGTTGAGGTAGGCTCGGGGTGTGGTGCCATCCAGAAAGGCAAAACCGGTGAGGGGCATGCCGGCCGGTTCTTTCGCTTTCTCTTTCAGGCGAAATTCCAGGAACTGGCCGGGAACAAGCTCACTCGCCGCCGCGACGGTTTGCCAGTTGGCTGCGTGGGCACTCATTTGGGCAGGATGGCGTAACGCATACGGGTGCCGTGGTTGAGTGACATCACGATTTCGTCGGCTTCCAGGCGGTGCGGGAAATAGCAGCCGGATATCTTGGCGCTGGCAATGCTGGCTCCTTCCATTCTCGATTTCGAGAAATCGATGCCGCGGAGGTCGGCGCCGCGGAAGTAGCCATGGCGGAAGTCCAGGCCCTTTGCGTCCATGCCACGCAGGTCCAGTCCGCGGAAATCGCCATGGGCGAAGCTCGGAAGCTCGCTCAGTTTGGCTTTCTCGGCATTAAAGGCGTCCATATCCTCGCTACGGAGCAGGTCGTACAGGGGGTGGTCTATATGCTGGAGATCGCTTTCCTGAATATCGTCCATCTTGCACCTCGCACGGACAGCAGGGTTTGTTTTTAGTGTCAGTATAGTGCGCCCTGCCAAAATGGCAGGGCAGCTCGGATCAGGCCGGCCCGGCCATGCCCAGATGCTGGCGGATGCGATCAGCAACCGCCTCGGCAACGTGCTCATCCTCGGTGTGCAGGTGCACCGTGTGGGTTTTCTCCTCAGTGGTCAGCGGCTCAAACCAGCTTTGCTGAGCATCCAGCAACTCTTCCGTTGCCTCCGAGGCATCACCTTTGCGTTTGCGCACCCACTCTCGGCGCAGAGCTTCCGGCGCCTCGCAATGCAGCAGAGCGAAGGGGACCCCCTGATTTTCGGCCACACCGGCAAACTGAGCCCGCTCCTTCTCTTTCAGGCAGGCCGCATCGACAATGACGGACAACCCTGAAGCCAGCAGCTCTCCGGCCAGCTCTGCCAGATGCGCGTAGGTTTTTTCGGTTGCTTCCGGGCTGTAAAGATCGGTACCCAGGCCCGATTTGCTGTCGTCCAGGGGCCCCAGACCGTGCAGGCGCTTGCGCTCTACGTCAGAGCGCAGCCGGATTAGCCCGAGTTCCTCCGCCATGGCGGCACTCACGCAGGTCTTGCCGCTGGCGGAAAGGCCGGTGGTGGCCAGCAGGTAATGATTCGGTATGGCGCCGTAATCCTCTGCCAGTTGGGCGTAGCTCCGGTAACGCTGCATCAGGTCGGTTTTCTCGGCCTCGCTCAGGTTCGGGTTGCCCAGGGTGAACAGGGCGATTTTGGCCCGCACCATGGCGCGGTACGCCTTGTACAGGGGGAGCAAGGCCAGGCCTTCAAAATCACCGCGGTATTCCAGGTAGGTGTTCAGCACCCGGTTCGCCAGCGCCGGTTCCTGGCGGGATTCCAGGTCCATAAGCAGGAAAGCCAGATCATTCATCACGTCGATCCAGCGGAACGGCTCGTTGAACTCGATGCAGTCAAACACCGTCACCTGATCATTGAACACGGTAATGTTGGCCAGGTGCAGGTCGCCATGACATTCGCGCACCAGCCCGTTTTCCCGTCTGTGGGCGATTAAGTCCCGGCAGCGTTCGAAGGTGGTGCGGGTCCAGTCTTCCAGGTTGTCCAGCTGCGCCAGTAACCCGGCATCATCCAGCATGGGGCGGATCTGGTCGAAGTTTTCCTGCATGGCGGCATACACCGCCTCCGGGGTGCCCAGGGGCTTTTCATCGGCGACCGGTGGCAGGCTTTTGTGAAAGTCTGCAACCTGGCGGGCAAGATTGGTGAGCAGCTCTGCTGGCAGGTCGCCGCGTTCCTGGCGCACATCAAACAGCTGGTTCTGATCGAACTGGCGCATGCGAATGGCGTACTCGAAGGGGGAGCCTTCACCGCCCAGTTGAGGTTGCTCCGGGGTGCCTGTAATGGGTACCACTTCAAGGTAGAGTTCGGCCGCCAGACGGCTGTTCAGGCGCAGTTCTTCTTCGCAGAAGCGTTTGCGGCGTTCCAGGGTGGAAAAATCCAGGAACCCGAAATCCATGGGTTTCTTGATCTTGTAGGCAAAGTCACCGGTAAGCAGAACCTGTGAGATATGGGTTTCAATCACGCGGAATTCTTTGACCGGATGATCGTAGAGTTCCGGGTTCTGCAGTGCCTTGATCAGTGTATCCGGGCCGTTGGCGCTCACGTTGTGCTCCTGGAATCCTTGAAGTTGTTGATTTTTCGTTTTTTGGAGAGCTCCACTATAACGGGCAGATTACAGAAATAACACACACCAGACCTGCCGATAGCGGTGCCCCCTTCGATATAATCCCGCCATGAGTAAAAAAACACCTCCCCGCAAGAAAAAAACCGAATCCAGTCCTCGCCGCAAACGCTCCGGTCTCTGGCGCTTTCTGTTTCGCGCAGCTGCCCTGTGCCTTGTGCTGCTGGCGGGATGGATGGTCTATCTCGATGCCGTGGTGACCTCCCGCTTCGAAGGACGTCGCTTTGAAGTGCCCTCCCGGGTGTACGCCCGGCCCCTGGAACTCTACGACGGTGCCGGTATCAGCGCCGCCGCGCTGGTGCGTGAACTGGAGCTGGCAGGCTATCGCTCGGGCGACGGTCGTCGGCCCGGAACCTGGCAGCGAAATGGCGACCGTTTTGTCATCAGCACCCGGGATTTTTCTTTCCCGGATGGCAAGGAGCCGAGACGGCGTCTTTCGCTGGCGGTTCGTGGCGATCGGGTAGATTCGTTTTCCGTAATGGAGGGCGACAGCTCTCCGATTGTTCGGCTGGAGCCGGCTCAGATTGGCGGAATATACCCGTCCCACCGGGAGGATCGGATTCTGGTGGAGCTGGATGAGGTGCCAGAGGCCATGATTGCCGGTCTGATGGCTGTGGAGGACCGGCAGTTCTACGAGCATTTCGGCATCGCGCCACTCTCCATTGCGCGGGCGATGGTGGCGAACATCAAGGCCGGTCGTATAGTTCAGGGCGGTAGCACACTGACCCAGCAATTGGTGAAAAACTTTTTCCTGACCCGGGAGCAAACCCTTCTGCGCAAGGGCAACGAAGCCCTGATGTCGGTATTGCTGGAGCTGCACTACGACAAGGACGACATCCTCGAAACCTACCTGAATGAAGTTTATCTGGGTCAGGCAGGCACTCGCAGCATTCATGGTGTTGGCCTGGCCAGCCAGTTTTTCTTCGGCGAGTCGCTGAAGGATATTGATGTCCACCAGATTGCCCTGCTGATTGGCATGGTCAAAGGCCCCAGTTATTACAATCCGCGCCGGCACCCGGAGCGGGCCAAAGCGCGGCGTAACCTGGTGCTGGACGAAATGGCGGAGGCCGGGGTGATTTCCGGGCAAGAGGCCAGGGAGGCGAGTGCAAGGCCTCTCGGCCTCAGCGCAAAACCGTCCTATACCGATAATCGCTACCCGGCCTATATCGATCTGGTGCGCCGGCACCTGGCGCGGGACTACCGGGAGGAAGACCTGCAGAGCGAGGGCCTGAGAATATTCACCACCCTGAATCCGGAAGTTCAGCAGGCCGCTGAGAAGGCCGCAACCGATACCTTGCCTCGCCTGGCATCGGGAGAGGTGGCCGAGGCGCTGGAAGCGGCGGTGGTTGTCACCGCCAAGGATACCGGCGAGGTGTTGGCGCTCGTGGGGGGCAAAGACCCCCGCTTCGCCGGTTTTAACCGGGCAGTTGACGCCCGGAGGCCTATCGGTTCGCTGGTGAAGCCGTTTATCTACCTGACGGCGCTGTCTCAGCCGGAGCGCTACACCTTGATTTCGCCGGTTCAGGATAAGGCCTTCACCCTCGAGTTTGACGATGGTCGGCGCTGGCAGCCACAGAACTATGATGGCAAGGAGCGTGGTCAGGTGCCCCTGCACGAAGCTCTGTCCCGCTCGTACAACCTGCCGGCCGTGCGTGTAGGGCTGGATGTGGGCATACCGGCGGTGCAGGAGACGCTGAGGGCCTTTGGGGTGACCACGCCTATTTCGGATTATCCGTCGATGCTTCTGGGTGCCATTTCCCTGTCGCCGGTGGATGTCGCGCAGCTGTATCAGGGCCTGGCAACCTCCGGTTTCAATACACCCCTGCGCACCATTCGGGAAGTCACCGATGCCGCCAATGAGCCCTTGTCACGGTACAGCCTGAAGGTGGATCAGGTGGCCGATCCTGCCGCGGTGCACCTGGTGCAGTACGTTATGCAGGAAACCATGCAGGAAGGCACGGGCCGGTCAGCCTACTACCGGTTACCGGATTCCCTGACACTGGCGGGCAAGACCGGTACTACTGACGATGGCCGTGATTCCTGGTTCGCCGGTTTCAGTGGCGACCTGCTGGCGGTCGCCTGGGTCGGCCGTGATGATAACGGCCCGACCGCGTTGACCGGGGCTTCCGGCGCCTTGCCGGTCTGGTCTGCCACCATGGCGCAGATTCCCCAGCACGGTTTCTCACCGGTGATGCCCGATGGCGTTCAGTATCACTGGGTGAACCCGGGCGAACAGGCGCTGACCGGCGAAAACTGCGACAATGCCCGGCTGATTCCGTTTATCGCCGGCAGCGAGCCGGAACAGCACACAGGCTGCAACGGCAGTCTTGGCCGGCAAATTCGAGGTTGGTTTGAAGGATTGTTTCAATGAATAAACAAGTGATTATACGGTCAGCCTGTCTGGCCCTGTTTGTCGGCCTGGCCGGTGGTTGCGCCACCGGGCCGGGTGGCGGCTCCATCTATGTGCCCGTGGGGGGCGATGACCGCCGTTCGGCGCCGGAACCACCACGCACCAATATTCCTGATGAACAGGACGAACAGGTATGGCGCAAGAGCGAGCAACCGACGGTCACTGAGCCGGACTCGCCGAGCACCCGGGCGCCCAGCTACAGCGAATCCGGTGACCAGTTGCCGGCCGCCGCGCTCACGTTGGTGCGTGATGCTGATCAGCGCCTTCGGCAGGGTGATTCCGCCGGCGCCATCGCCCGACTGGAACGTGCCCAGCGCATTGCGCCAAGATCTTCCGAAGTCTATTTCAAGTTGGCCGAGGCTTACGTTGCCGGGGACAATCTGGGGGCTGCGGAGCAGTTTACTCTGAAGGGACTCTCGTTGGCGGGCAACGATGAACGCATGCAGCGTTCGGGCTGGTTGCTGCTGGCGGATATCCGCCGGGCTCGCGGTAACGTGGCGGGGGCCGATCAGGCTGAGGCCAGGGCCGCGGCGCTGTAACTCGGGTTGACGGAATGAATGTTCAGAGACCGTCCCTGGTCTCTGAACGCCACAGCAAAATCAGGGCTGTGGTATGGGGTCTGCCACGGTTGTTTCGCCGGCAACAACGGAGACGTTCTGTTGCCCATCAAACTCCAGGGTTTCATCGGTCTCGTTGTTGTCCAGCTGGCAGCTGTAGGCGATGGTGTACTGGCCTTCGGTCAGGAATGCTGCGGTCCACTCATAGAATGATCCGGATTCCTGAGCGGTGACCGGAACCACCATCAACGGGTTGGCGCCATCGCGACTGACGTTCAGGTCAATCGGTTCGACATCAGCGCCTTCGTAGACGTAGACCGCACCGCTGTACTCGCAATCCGCCAACGTGCCTTCTGCGTCGTCAGTGCCTCTTGTTTGGGCAATCGTTGCGTAATCAACGGTCCCCTCAATGGCGCCAACCTCCAGGTTGTCCACAAGTCGAAGCACGGGTTTGAGCATGTAATCGGCGAGCGCGTTGCCTGGCGGGTTCACAATGGATTTGCGCACATCAAAATCGATGGTGAAGTTGTTGCTGGAATCAGCCGCCACCACGAAGTCGCCTTTCAGTTTCAGTCCGCTCTGCTCACCTGAGGGAACGGCAAGGGTGAACTGGCTGCCGCCATCGCTTTCTTTGGTTACGTAGGAGTTGTCGGTGTCGATAATCAGCCGGATTTCGTTATAGACCCCGGCCGGCACTTCCTCGTTGGTGATCAGTGGCTCGGTTACGCCGCCTTGCAGTGTAAGCAGGTCAACCACACCGGTTTCATCAAGGTTGAATTCCAGCCAGTCACCGTCGGCCGGCTTGAGCCGGATGGCATTGAACGCGATGTTGACGCTGGACAGCTCCATGGTCGGGGCGTCGGTCAGTCCAACGGAGACCGAGCCGGTCTCACCCGATGATGAGGAACCGCCGCTACCACCGCATGCCACCAGTGCGCTGGCCAGCGCAGAAACGACAAATACTCTGCTCATTTGCTTCATAAAACCCTCCGGTTTTTTTGGTCCAGTTCTGGCCTGGTCGTTGGGTGCCAGTCAGAACCCAACGCAGAGGGTTTGAAAAAGGTTCCGGTTGCTGCATTAACATCCGGCCATAAATCCGTCATTATCGCCTGAAGTGCACACAGGGCGGGCGTAAGATAGACTGCCCTCTTCCAGAATTTCGATCAGGCAGTTGGTCTTTGGCAATTTTCCCTTTCCGCCCGTCCGCACAGAAACGTTTCCATCGGTTGGTTCAGCCCCACCTCGAGGGGATGTATGCGTTTGCCTACCGTTTGACCGGAACCCGTCAGGACGCTGAGGATCTGGTGCAGGATGTGGTCGTCAAACTGTATCCCCGATTATCCGAACTGGAGACGGTGGAACAGCTTCGACCCTGGCTGAACCGTGTGCTTTATCGTCAGTTTGTGGATTCGATTCGCCGCAGGGGGCGCCGTGCCGACCGGGCAGCCAGTGAACTCATGGAGGCGGACCACCAGGCGGATTGGTTCGATGCGCTGGAATCTGATGATGCCACGCCAGAACTTGTCTTCGATCAGTCGCGCCTCGGCTTCATGCTGGACGAGGCTATGGACCGGCTTTCGCCAGATCAGAGAACCTTGCTGCTTCTGCATGATGTTGACGGCTGGCGACAGGAGGATGTGGCCGAGGTACTGGGTGTTGCGGTTGGTACCGTGAAGTCGCGATTACATCGCAGCCGCGCCACGTTGAGAAAATACCTGCAGCAGCGCATGGAACCGGGAAGCGACGTCCGGCGTGTTGAGGAGTGAGGTGATGACCATGTCCTGTCCAAGCATTCGATCACAATTACCTGATTATGTCAGGGCGACACTCTCCGAGAATAGGGCGGCAGTGGTGCGTGAGCATTTGCAACGTTGCCCTCGGTGCCGGCGTCGTTGTGATATGGAAGAAGTGTTGATGTCCCGGATGGCGGCGCAGTTTGATGTGCCTCCGCCGGCCCCGGATTTTGAATCGCGGGTGTTTCGGGAGTTGTCTTCCGGTTCGGGCCGGCGTGTACACATGGCGTGGGGTGGTGCGGTGGCGGCAGCACTGGCATTGGGGTTGTTCATCGGGCAGTTCGGACTGTGGCAGCCTGATGAGGCTGGTCATGAGGCTGTCGCTGTGGCGGAGGTGGTGGACCCCCCCGTTGTCGCGCCGGTGGAGAGAACCGTACGCCTTGCATTCACGGCGGGAGAGCCCCTGGATGACGTTACCCTTACCTTGAATCTGCCGCCTCATGTGGAAATCGCAGGCTTGCCCGGGCAGCATCAGGTGCGCTGGCAGGTGAGCCTGGAACAGGGTGACAATGTGCTGGCATTACCCCTGCGGATTATGTTCCCCGGGGACGGCGAGCTTGTTGCCGAGCTGGATGCTGAAGGCCGGCAGAAAGTTTTTCGGGCCACCATACCCGATTACCCGGGGGCGAGCCGGCATGCCCCTGTGGATGTTAAGGAGCCTGCAACATGAGTGGTTATAACGGATCCCTTGGCTTCGCAACCGCTGGCCTTATGCTCGCCCTGATGTCCGCGCCGGTGTTTGGCCGGGACGATCTTGATGTCACCATGCGGCTGGTTGGTGAGAATGAGGACGTAACGGAATCGGTTGCCCGGGAAATTCGGCTGCCGGAGTTGCCGGCACTGGAGCGTCGTTCCTCCGGGCTTGGACGTGGCGATGGTGAGCCGCCGGGCCAGCAAATTCGCGAGCAGGCCCATGAAAAAGGGCGGGATTTTGGTCAGTCCATCTCAGAGCGTGCCCGCGACGTTCGTGAGAACCGGCCGAAGCGGCCTGGTTCCGACAAGCGCCCCGATATTGATCCTGGCAAAAAGCCGGAACGTCCGCCTCAATCCTCGAGGCCGTAACTCAAAGCTTGTGGTAACCTCGGTTTCCGTCAACGGTTTTCGATTTATTGACTGACCCCGGGGTTGTCTTTGCGTCTCCTCTTCATCTTTTTGTTTCTTCTCGGTCAGCCCCTGTTGGCCCAATCCGCTTTCTCTGATGGGGCAAGCGAAGCTCTGGCCCAGGGTGTGGTCCAGTTTCAGCAAGGCAACCTTGGCCAGGCGCGGGAAAGCTTTGAGCAGGCTGCACAGCTGGGCGTTCAGTCTCCGTCACTGCATTACAATCTGGGTGTGGTCTGTTATCGGCTGGGGGATTATCCGGCGGCCCGGCAGTGGTTTTCCCGTTTACTGGACAGCGACGATCGCGCCTTGGCCGCGTATAACCTGGGCCTGGTCGCCCTTGCTGATGATCGGCCGGGGGAAGCCTGTAGATGGTTTGAGGCGAGCCTCGCGGCTTCGCCACCGGAATCTGTCCAGCGTCTTGCCGAGCAGCAGTTGGCACAACTCGACGGTCCGGCACTTCTTCTGGCCGAGCGCCGAGTGGATGCCTATGGTTATTTGTCCCTCGGCGCAGGTTACGACAGCAATCTCTCGGCAACCCCTGAAGATTCCGCCAGTAATCAGGGAAGTGCACTTGGCGAAGTTGTTGCCGCCGGTTCCTTTGATTATGCAATGGATGCCGATCGTTGGCTCTCGATGGACCTGATCGCGTTTGCCCGACACTATGTCGAGGACGGCGATTACGATCAGCAGTTGTTACAGGCGCGCTTCGGTGTCATGCGTTCCTGGGGGCCTTGGGCGGTTGGGGTTCGGCCCGTGGTGTCGCGTTCGTGGCTTGACGGAGACAGTCTGGAAACCCGCTGGGGGGCTGAGTTGCTGGCCCGGTCTGCCGAGTGTTTACCTGCCGAAGATCTGAGGTGTGACGTGGCGTTTGCCCTGGAGCAGGTGGATGGTGGTGACGGCTACCAAGCCTACGATGGCCAGTGGTACCAGTTGAAGGCAGGGCTGGGTTATCCGTTGGGTGATCTGGACCTGGCAGGCGAGTACCGCCTGGAACTGAACAACCGGGAAGATCTGGACGTACCCGAACGGTTTGTCAGCGTATCGCCCACAAGGCACGAGCTTATTCTGGAAGCGAATTATCAGCTGTCGCCGGAGTTGGCCCTGGCGGGTGAGCTATCGGTTCGCCAAAGTCGCTATGGCAAGCCGCATCGCTGGGTTGAGTCGGGAATGCTGGTGGAGCGCAGGCGGGAAGACGTCCTGACCGGAGTTGGGCTGATGGCTGAGTACGATCTCACTGCGCGCTGGTTATTAAGGCCACAATGGTTTTTCCGTCATCAGCAGAGTGAGCTCAACGAATACGATTATCGCCAGCATACGCTGTTGCTCTCCCTTGAGGGCGTATTCTAGCTCTGCGGAGGTTTGCCCCCGGATTGATGCCGGGGGCAATGGTGCCTCACAACGTTTTCATGACCTTGCGCGCAGCCGCAAGCGTGAATTCAATATCCTCATCGGACAACGCTGCGGTGGTAAAGCCTGCCTCGAATGCTGAGGGCGCAAGGTAAACGCCTTCCTTCAGCATGCCCTGGAAGAACGCCTTGAAGCGTTCCACGTCACAGGCCATCACCTGGTCAAAGCGCGTGATGGATGGTTCGGCAGTAAAGAAGAAACCGAACATGGCACCCGCGGACTGAACTGCCAGAGGGATGCCGGCTTCATCCGCTGCCGCCTTGAAGCCATCCTTCACCCGATTGGTTTTTTCCGTCAGCCGGTCGTGGAACCCGGGCTCGGAAATGGCATTCAGCGTGGTCAGCCCAGCGGTCATTGCCAGCGGGTTACCACTCAGGGTGCCGGCCTGATAAACCGGGCCCAGCGGCGAGATATGCTCCATGATTTCGCGCTTACCGCCGAATGCACCGACGGGCAGGCCGCCGCCAATCACCTTGCCCAGAGCCGTCAGGTCCGGTTTCACCCCGTAGAATCCCTGGGCGCCGCCGAGCGATACTCGGAAACCGGTCATCACCTCATCGAAGATCAGCACGGTGCCGTGCTCATCGCACACTTCCCGCAGCGCTTCCAGGAAGCCGGGCACGGGCGGGATGCAGTTCATATTGCCGGCCACAGGCTCAACGATAATGGCCGCGATCTGATCGCCCATCTGACGAAAGGTTTCACGAACCTCGTCAATATCGTTGTAGGTCAGGGTCAGGGTGTGCTCCGCCAGGCTGGCCGGAATTCCCGGTGAGTTGGGTACACCCAGGGTCAGGGCGCCAGAACCGGCTTTGACGAGCAGGGAGTCCACGTGGCCGTGGTAGCAACCTTCGAATTTCACGATCTTGTCGCGGCCGGTATAGCCGCGGGCCAGGCGGATGGCACTCATGGTGGCCTCGGTGCCGGAGTTGACCATGCGCACCAGTTCGATGGACGGCACCAGCTCACACACCTTTTTCGCCATCTCCGTTTCAATGGCGGTGGGCGCGCCGTACCCCACGCCCAGATCGACCTGAGCGTGCAGCGCTGCTTTGATGCGGGGATCGGAATGGCCCAGGATCATCGGGCCCCAGGAACCAATAAAATCGATGTACCGCCGGTCATCTTCGTCATAGAGATAGGCGCCCTCGGCGTGTTTGAAAAAGACCGGAGTACCGCCAACACCACGGAATGCCCGTACCGGGGAGTTCACGCCGCCGGGAATGTATTTCTGGGCCTGTTCAAAGAGGGTTTCGGAATGATTCACGGTTGTCTCCTGTTATTCGGAAAGTGAAAAAAGTGGATGATGCCGGGCGAACTGACGGTTAAATGCCTTGGCCCGGGCTTCAATGTCTGAGGGTTGGCCGCCGAACAGGCCGCCCACTACGGCAACCAGGTCTGCCCCGGCACGGATCAGGGGCTCCGCATTGTTGCCGGTGATTCCGCCTATGGCTGTAATGGGTAACCCAAGGGCTTTTGCCTCGGTTAAAACGTCCGGCGAGGCCGGGGGCGCACCTGGCTTGGTAGCCGAATCGTAAAAGCGGCCGAAGGCCAGGTAATCCGCACCGCCGTCAACGGCTGTCTGGGCCAGATTCAGGCTGTGATGGCAGGTGATGCCGATAATGGCATGCTCCCCGAGCAAGCGCCTGGCGTCGACCAATGAGCAATCATCCTGACCCAGATGAACCCCAGCGGCGCCGACTCGGGCGGCAAGTTCCGGGTCGTCATTAATCAGTAACGGAACGTCGAACCCCTGGCACAGGCTGTTGAGGTTCCTGGCCTGAACCAGCCGTTCAGAGGCTGTCGATCCCTTGTCCCGATACTGAACCAGCCGCGCGCCTCCGGCCAGGGCTGCCTCTACCGAGACAATCAGGGTGTCGGCAGGGGTTAGCCGGTTATCGGTGATGGCGTACAGTCCGGGTCTGATCTGAGACCTTACCGTTCCCACAGAATACCCCGGTCGGGAACTTTCTGACCCTGGCCAACTGTCAGGGCATGCAGCAGCGCCCGATGCACGTAATTCTGCGCCTGGGAAATCGCGGCCCTCGGTGACAGGCCCATGGCCCGGCCGGCGGCAATGGCAGCTGCCAGCGTGCAGCCGGTGCCGTGATATTCATTGGCACCAACCCTTTCCACCTCCCATTCCATGGGCTCCGGGGCGTGGTTATACAATGTGTTGATGATGTGGATGCCGGAGCCGTGGCCGCCGGTGGCAAGCACGGATTCGCAGCCGGTCTGCAAAAGGTTGCGGGCGGCCTCTGCCGGATTGTCGCTGCCGCCGAGCTGAGCCAGTTCAACGCCGTTCGGCGTAATCATTTCGGCCCTGGCAAATAGCTTGTCTTTCATGGCCGCTACAAGCGCATCATCGGCCAGATCGCCACCGCCAGCCGCCTTGATCACCGGGTCGACAATCAAAGGCACGCCCGAATGCTTCTGTACAAACTCCACCAGTACCTCCACCACTTCGGCATTTCCGAGCGCCCCGGTTTTGATGGCGTGGATGGGCGTATCCTGGGCAAGGCACTCCAGTTGCTGTTTGATCAGGTCCGGGCTGACGGGCTCGGCGCCATATACGTTGCGGGTGTCCTGCACGGTCAGGCAGGTGAGCACGGGCAGCGGATGGGCGCCGATGGATGTGATGGCCTGTATGTCTGCCTGTATGCCGGCGCCACCAGACGGATCCAGCCCGGAGAGCACCAGTACGTGGGGGCGGGTGAAGCTTTTGATGGCCGATCTCCTCAGAATGGTTTAACAACAGCAAGAATCACGACAGCGAGCAGGACAAACACCGGCAGCTCATTAAACCAGCGGTAGAACACGTGGCTACGGGTGTTCTGATCATCCCGGAACACTTTGACAAGGTGACCACAGTAGAAGTGGTAGATGATCAGCAAAGCCACCAGCGTCAGCTTGGCATGCAGCCACCCCTGGCTGAAATAGCCTGACCAGTTATAGCTGAGCAGCCAGACACCGAATACAACCGTGGCGACCATGGAAGGCGTAGTAATGCCACGGTAAAGCTTGCGTTCCATCACCTTGAACCGCTCTTTGCCTGGTTCATCCTCGCAGGCGGCATGATACACGAACAGTCTGGGCAGATAGAAAATGCCGGCGAACCAGCACACCAGGGAAATAATGTGGAAGGCTTTCACCCAAAGCATTCGTTAACTCCGTCGGTATTGGTAGTAGCTTTCGATATCCGTTTGCAGCACAACACCATAAACCCGTTGAATCATGGGGGCCACATGGCGTTGTACGTATAGTGCCTCAGCTTGGGTGCTGTCGAATTGATGCAGGGCTTCTTCCAGCGTTGCCTGGTACTGTACCGGTGCCACATCCCGCCGGTTGGCGGGGATTTCCATCAAATCAATGGATTCCGGTAATTCGGTGCCTTCCTCGGCGGCCTGCTTCTCGGTGTCCTCAAGAAAGCGGGCCAGATCGACGGCCGGTAGCAGGGCGGTGGGGCCATTGCTGCCTTCCACCAGAAGCCATTTCGGTTCCGATTTCAGGGCTTTCTTGGCTTCTTCAAGCGTGAGCGCGCGCTCGGTTCGAAGAATATTCCGTTCCATGATGGCGCCAACCGAAACCCGCCTCAGTGCCTGGATAACGGGGGAATTCTGGTAGCTCAGGCCCTGGCTCTTGAGGATGGTCAGGAATAGCGATTTCTTGCCGAAAGCTTCGCTGGTTACCAGGCTGGCGGTAGTAATCATCAGCATGCCTGGCAGTATGATGTTCGGGTTCCGGGTGAGCTCCATCAGCGCCATTAAAGCCGCCAGTGGCGCCTGCAGCACGGCGCCCATCATCGCCCCCATACCCAGCATGGCGTAAAACCCCACCGATGAGGCAATGTCCGGGAACATCTGGGCGCCGATCAGGCCCATGGCGCCGCCCAGGGTGGCGCCCATGAAGATGGTGGGGCCGATAACACCGCTGGGCATACCCAGTCCAATGGACAATCCGGTGATGATCAGCTTGGCGCTGCCCGCGCCGATCAGTAACCAGAATCCGAGTTCACCGTGAATGGTTTCGCTCACCGTATCGTAGCCGATGCCCATGGTTTCCGGGATCACCAGGGCGAAGGGCACCATCAACAGGCCGGCCACGGCAATTCGTAGCAACACCGGGCGGTGATGGTAACGGCCCATACTGTCTACCAGTTGGATAAATCCGGCCGCTGCGATGCCGATAATAACGGCAATGGCGAGAATCCAGGGGATCTCCAGCAGTGAATTCATGGTCAGAGCCGGGACACTGAACGCCGGTTCGGTGCCATAAACCGCCTGGGTGACGATGGCAGCGCTGACCGCGGCCAGGATGATCGGAGTGAAGCCGGCAATGGTGTATTCCATCATCACCACTTCCATGGCGAAAATCACGCCGGAGATGGGAGTGTTGAAGGAGGCGGAAATGGCAGCGGCACAACCGCAGGCGACCAGCGTACGAATGCTGTTGTTGGGCAGCCGCATCCATTGCCCGAGCAGGCTGGAGAAGGCCGCGCCCAGATGGACGGCGGGCCCCTCCCGGCCGGCGGATTGCCCGGTAATGACCGTGGTAACGCCGGAAACAAACTGAACCATGGCGCTGCGGAAGGAGATGTAGCCCTGATGGTAGTTCAGCCGCTCCATGATATGAACGATGCCGACTTTGCGATCGTGCAGGGCGAGTTTGTGCAACAGCAGCCCCAGCCCCAGAGCCCCCGCCAGTGGCAGAAGACCGCGGGTGAGCAGATCCAGCTCTTCGAAACTCTCTGAGCCCTGGCCCGGCAGGAAATGCTCCAGTGGCCATTCAATAGCGAGTCGGAAAAGCAGGATCACGCCGCCGGTCACAATGCCGGACAGCAGGCCAAGAACCGCCAATTGCGGTAAGGCATCAACGCCGGAGAGCTTCCGCCGGAATACGGGGATCAGATTCTCGGTAATCTGTTGCCTGATGCTACGCATTGGCGGGGTGTTCCGGTTGGAGTGTCGGGATCATCAGCAGATTTCTGACAACATTGTAACGGCGGGCCCGCAGGCTGCAATAAGTCCTTGGTTTATCATGTTAGACTACGTGCCCTGACTTCCCAATTCTGTCCAGACCACGTTGGAGATAAGAGTGATTAAAGTAGGCATCGTCGGCGGAACCGGATACACGGGTGTAGAGCTGTTGAGAATTCTGGCTGTCCACCCGGAAGCAGAGGTTATCTGCATCACCTCGCGATCGGAAGCGGGTATGCCCGTGGCCGATATGTATCCCAACCTGCGAGGCCATTTTGACCTTGAATTCTCCGAGCCCGACGCATCGGTGCTGGCGAGCTGTGATCTGGTGTTTTTTGCCACGCCGCACGGCGTTGCCATGCGCATGGTTCCGGAATTGATGGCCTCAGGTGTTCGCGTGGTCGACCTGTCCGCGGACTTCCGCCTGAAAGATCTTGATACCTGGGCAAACTGGTATGGCATGCCCCACGAGAGTGCCGGCTGGGCCGAAAAAGCGGTTTATGGCTTGCCCGAGGTGGCGCGCGAGGCCATTCGTGACGCTCAGCTGGTTGCGAATCCAGGGTGTTATCCGACAGCCGTGCAGTTGGGATTCCTGCCGTTGCTGGAGCAGGGCCTGGTCAATCCGGCAAGGCTGATAGCCGATGCCAAGTCTGGCGCCAGCGGTGCCGGCCGGCAGGGCAAGATTGGCATGCTTCACGGTGAGATAGGCGAGAGTTTCAAGGCCTACGGCGCTTCCGGGCATCGGCATTTGCCGGAGATTCGCCAGGGCCTCATGGCCGCTGCAGGGAAAGGCGTTGGTGTTACCTTTGTGCCGCACCTGATACCGATGATTCGCGGTATTGAAGCCACGCTGTATGCCGAGCTTGATAATCCGCAGGATTTTGACCGCCTTCAGGCGCTGTATGAGGCGCGTTATAAAAATGAGCCGTTCGTTGATGTCATGCCGTTCGGCAGTCATCCGGAGACCCGCAGTGTTCGTGGTGCCAATCATTGCCGGATGGCATTACACCGCCAGGAAGACAGTAATATCGTGATTGTGTCATCGGTGATCGACAACCTGGTAAAAGGCGCCGCCGGCCAGGCGGTTCAGAATATGAATATCATGTTCGGCCTGGATGAAACCATGGGGCTGAACGCTCCGGCTCTGCTGCCGTGAGGTCGGGCCGTGAGTGATCCTCGAAAACCGGCGGATGAATACGTTGTTATCCGCCATCGGCCAGGTTACCGGTTACGTCGCAGCCTGATTCTGCTGGCATTTACCGTCATCGCCGCCGTGGCAGGATATGCCGCTGGGCTTGCCCAGGGAGGCTTCCGTTTCAGCTCGGCGGAGGCGTCTGCCGAGCAGCTGGTGGAGGAGGTAGAAAACCTTCGGGAGCAATACCGGGAGGCACGTCAGGGGTTGGTGAATCTCGAACGTGGGCGCGCGATCGATGAACAGGCACTGCGGGAGGCACGAAACACGATTGTCGGCCTGGAAACCCGCATCCTGGAGCTGGAGGCGGATCTTACCTTCTACCGCAATATCATGGCGCCCTCGGAAACCAGCAAGGGCCTGCAGGTGGACAGTTTTACGCTGAGCCCGGCCAGGGAGTCTGGTGTTTTCGATTTCAAAATGGTGCTGACTCAGGTTGGCAACAACAAGAGCTATATTTCGGGTCTGGTGGCCGTAAATGTCATCGGTCGTCTGGATGGCGAGAAAGAGGTGATTGCGCTGAGAGATCTGTCGGATGAGATTGATGATCTGGGCGTGAAATTCCGGTTCCGCTACTTCCAGGATGTGGAGGGCAGCCTGCGCCTGCCTGAGAGCTTTGAACCCTATGAGATTCAGGTCGTTGCCCAGGCGGAGGGCCGCAAGGCATCCCAGGCTGAACGAACCTTTGATTGGAAAGATTTAACGGAGAACTGAGATGCTTGGCAAGAAAAAGCAGAAACCCCGCCGTTCCCCCGGCCATTTTGACACCCTGATTTCCGGCAAGACCACCGTTGAGGGCGACGTTCATTTCTCCGGTGGTCTTCACGTGGACGGCACCATCAAGGGCCGGGTTGTCGCCGAAGAAGGCTCCGATGCGGTGGTACGTTTGTCAGAGGTGGGGGAAATCGTTGGCGACGTCGTGGCCCCCCACATCATCATCAATGGCAAGGTAAAGGGTGACGTGCATGCCTCTGCCCACCTCGAGCTGGCAGAGAAAGCGGTAGTCACCGGCAATGTCTATTACCAGTTGATTGAGATGGCCATGGGCGCCTCGGTCAACGGAAACCTGGTTCGCAAGGACGAGACCAGTGGCCTGCTGACCCATGAGCACCAACAGGCAGATGGTTCACTTACAGGTGAAGATGAGGATAAGTCCGAATAGTTGATTGTTTTAGTCAGGAATACCATAATTTCCCGACAGCAATATCATGCCGGAGGCAGACTTTGAGTGTAGTTCAGCAACAGATGGCCACGCCGTTGTTTTTCACCGACAACGCCGTCGCGAAGGTGCGCGAGTTGATCGAGGAAGAAGAAAATCCCGATCTCAAGTTGCGCGTGTTTGTGACAGGCGGCGGCTGCTCCGGATTCCAGTACGGCTTTTCATTTGATGAAAGTCAGGAAGAGGATGACACCGTCATCGAGCGGGACGGCGTCAAGCTGCTGGTTGACTCCATGAGCTATCAGTATCTGGTAGGGGCTACTATCGACTATCAGGAAGGGCTGCAGGGTTCACAGTTTGTCGTTCAGAACCCCAATGCGAGTTCGACCTGCGGTTGCGGCAGCTCATTTTCCATCTGAATCAGGGTGGATAAATTGCGCCCAGTATTCTCTCGCCCGAAGCGCCGGTGACTTCGGGCACGTTGCCCGGTAACTGAAGGATGGTTTGTCGGGCCAGCCAGGCGAACGCCACCGGCTCTACCCACTGAGGGTCAAGACCAAGATCCGCCGTGGTGTGTAGTGCGGCGGACCCAAGGCCTACCTTGAGCTCTCTCATCAGTAATCGATTGAAGGTGCCACCACCACAGGCATACACGGCCATGTCCGCATTTTCCTGTGGTAACTGCTGGAGAATGGTTGTCACGGTCAGTTGCAGCAGGGTTCTCTGCACGTCCTCGGCGGGTATCTCTTCGAAACGTTGAAGATGTGTGCGCACCCAGTCGATGTTGAAACGCTCTTTGCCCGTACTTTTCGGAGCTGGTTTGCTGAAGTAGGCGTCTGACAGCATGCTGGCAAGCAGTTCGGAATGGGTCGCACCCTCGCTGGCCATGTGGCCGTCTTCATCAAAATGCCGCCCGGTCTGGTCCAGGCACCAGGCGTCCAGCAGGGCATTGGCCGGGCCGGTATCGAAGCCGACGGCCGGCTTTCTCGATCCGGCCGGCAGCCAGGTGATATTGGCAATGCCACCGAGATTCAGAATGCATCTATCCTGAGTGGGTGAGGCAAAGAGCCAGCGATGAAAAGCGGGTACCAGGGGAGCGCCCTGTCCGCCGGAGGCAATATCCCGGCTGCGGAAATCGGCAACTGTAATGATCCCCAGGCGTTCGGATAGCCACGCGGCATTGCCGATCTGAAGGGAAAAGGGCGCATTGCCGGCTGGTTGGTGGCGAATGGTCTGGCCGTGGCTGCCGGCGGCCCGTATCTGTTTTGGGTTAATTCCCGACTGTTTAATCAGTTGGGCACCGGCTTCCGCAAAATGCTGGCCAACCAGGGTATCCAGTTCGCCCAGCTCATCCGGGTCAGCCTGGTTGCGTGTTGCCAGCAATAACCGCTGGCGCAGCGCGTCGGCATAGGGTAGAGAGATGGTTTCGTGGACGGCCAGGCTGTTCGTGTCGAAAGACACCAGCACCGCATCAACTGCGTCCATGCTGGTGCCTGACATCAGGCCTAGCCAGTAGTCCATGCTCAGTTGTCCGAGGCCAGAGCCAGTTGCTGATTGCTTTCGCGGAACACGTTGAACTGTGCCAGGCGCTGCTCGGTGAACTTCTGGAACCTTGCCATCTCGCTGTCCGGCACCGGCTTGGCGTCGGGGAGTTTTACCGTTCTTGAGTTTCTCGGCGCACCGTTGATCCGGAATTCGTAATGCAGGTGGGGTCCAGTCACCATGCCGGATGAGCCGACGTAGCCAATGGTTTCGCCCTGCTTGACCCGGGTACCGTTCTTGATGCCTTTGCCCAGTCGGCTCATATGTGCGTAAAGCGTTGTGATATTGTCGCCATGCTGCAGTACCACCGTCCGGCCGTAGCCGCCTTTCCAGCCAGCGAACTTCACCCGGCCACTACCGGCTGCCTTGATTGGGGTCCCCGGAGGTGCGGCATAGTCGGTACCTTCGTGTGGGCGAACCACATCAAGAACCGGGTGGCGACGTTGCAGGTTAAAGGGCGAGGAAACGCGGGCGTTGATCGGCACTCTCAGGAAGGCCTTGCGCATGCTCTTGCCGTCGGGTGAATAGTAGTCACTTTCTCCGTTCGCATCGGTATATAACAGCGCAAGGTTATCTTCTCCCCGGTTGATAAAGCGGGCAGAGAGAATTCGGCCGGTATCAAACTTTTCGCCATCAATATAAAGCTCTTCGTAAACCACTTCGAAGCTGTCGCCTTTTCTGACATCGTATACAAAGTCGATGTCCCAGCCGAAAATGCCGGCCAGTTCCATCGTCAGGCGATCATTCAGCCCGGCGTTTCTGGCTGAGAGGTATAAAGACCCGTCGATAACGCCTGCGGCGAATGCCGGTCTGGCTTCAGGTTCGCGAACGACGGTCTCACCAAGAAAGCCATCTTCCGTGCGCGCGATTTTGAGGGACTCCAATAAAGAGCGTTGGAGTTCAATCGCAACCAGTTCGCCCTCGGAGTTCACGCCGAACCGGATATCCTCGCCGGCATAAAGGCGTTGGAGCTTGTCGGCCTCGCCGTCACCGTGAATCACCGAAAGCATCAGGCCGTCGTTAAATCCGGCTTTCCGGAACAACGTGGAGAGCGTATCGCCAGATTTGATGGTGAATTCCTGCCACTGAATATCAGGCTCGGGTGCAACGTCTGCCTGAGCTGCCATTGGTTGGCTCTGGCTTTCAGTTGTTTGGCTTGTTGTCTCAGCCTCCGGAGCGGCGGCTTGGGTGCTGGCTTCCTGTGAGGATGCCCCGGAAATCAGGCCCTGTTCCAGGTCGACGGTGTAGCTCATCCGCTTGGCTTCAACGTCTGCACTTGGGCTCATCAGGACAGCAGCAGAGACGATCACCGTGGCGGCTGCCGCCAGGGTAATGTGTGTTTTGGGGAATGTTTTCAGCACGTGGCTCACCCGTTTTAATCGGTAATCCAGTAATTTGTACCGGCTTATTAAAGCGCCAGGTCAAGTATAGACCAACAGAGTACCGCATATAACAGAATTGCGACAGTGTCCAACATTACAGTCGAGCGGCTGTGCTGGTCGTACAAACTGCGCTGCCGCTGCTATAATCCCGGGCTTTTCATGCTCTAACTGGTCGTTTTCTGAGCATTTCTACTGTACCAAGGGTGCTGGTAACTCACAGATTTCTTTTGTAGACCTCTGTAACCGGCTCCCGCTTTATTGTCACAGACGGGGTGAGGGGTTCATGGCATCAATAGATGAAGCGCTGGCGATTATCAAACGGGGTATTGATGAGCTGATTCCAGAGGAAGACCTGGTTGAAAAGCTGAAAGAAGGTCGGCCGCTGCGAGTGAAGGCCGGCTTCGACCCAACTGCGCCAGACCTGCACCTCGGCCACACGGTTCTTATAAACAAACTGCGTCAGTTCCAGGACCTTGGGCACGAAGTTATTTTCCTGATTGGTGACTTTACCGGCATGATCGGTGACCCCACAGGAAAGAGTGCTACCCGGCCTCCGCTTACTGAAGATCAGGTGCGCGACAATGCGATTACCTATAAAGAGCAGGTGTTCAAGATTCTGGATCGGGAAAAAACCCGGGTTGTCTTCAACTCCGAGTGGATGAGCAAGATGACAGCGGCGGATATGATTCGCCTGGCCGGGCAATATACGGTTGCCCGTATGCTTGAGCGCGATGACTTTACCAAGCGCTATCGTTCCGAGCAGCCAATCGCTATTCATGAATTCCTCTATCCTCTGGTGCAGGGCTACGACTCAGTGGCGCTGGAAGCTGATATTGAGTTGGGTGGCACTGATCAGAAGTTTAATCTTCTGATGGGGCGGATTCTGCAAAAGCATTACGGCCAGAAACCGCAGGCCATCCTGACCGTCCCTATCCTTGAGGGGCTGGATGGTGTCCAGAAGATGTCCAAGTCTCTCGGTAACTATGTGGGGGTCAGCGACTCCCCGGGGGAGATGTATACCAAGCTGCTTTCCATGCCAGATGAGTTGCTGTGGCGCTACTTCGAGTTGCTCAGTTTCCGGCCGATGGCTGAGATCGAGCAATTCAAAGCCGCGGTTGCCGGCGGCGAAAACCCTCAGGACTATAAGAAGGTACTCGCTGAAGAGTTGATTACCCGCTTCCATGATGAGGAGGCCGCAAAGACGGCTCATAAGTCGGCGGGTAATCGGGTTGCTCTCGGTGAGATTCCGGACAACGTGCCGGTCGTGGAGGTTTCGCTGGAAGGTCAGGGTGAGATTCCGATGCCTGCGGTTCTGCGTCTTGCTGGTCTGGTGAAGAACGGTGCTGCGGCGCGTGACGTGCTTGGGCGTGGAGCGGTTTATGTGGATGGCCAGCAGTTTGAGGGGCAGCGCATGTTCGTAGCAGGGGATGAGTGTGTCATCCAGGCGGGTAAAAAGAAGATTGCCCGGGTGATAATTGTCGAGTGATTTTCGTGGCGTTTTGGCCAATCTGAATTTTTTTCAGATTGGCCGTTGACTCCTCGGCTGAGGTCTGTAGAATGCGCCTCTCGCTTGAGGGGCAGGCCACTGAAAAGAGGCAAAGCCTGAGCGATAACTGCTTGAAAGCGCTGAAGAAAGTGTTTCAGAAAAACTTCAGAAAGCGGTTGACAGGAAGGCGGTTCAGTGTAGAATGCGCATCTCGAAACAGGCAGTAAGCCGGAGAGTTTTTCGGCGGTTTTCGGAAGCGAAAACAGCGAAAAATAAACGGTTGACAGGGTAGCGAAACGATGTAGAATACGCGGCCTTGATTGAGCAACAGCTCAAACGCTCTTTAAAAAGTTAACCAAGTAATTCGTGTGGGCGCTGGCCGAGG